>DASSDL010000030.1:0-58701 GCA_035697145.1 Acidimicrobiales bacterium | reverse complement strand
GGCATCGGGTTCGAGACAGCTCGACGCGCCCGGGCTGAGGGTGCCGATGTCGTCCTCACCGGCCGCAATCCCGACCGGCTCACCCGAGCGGCGCGGGAGCTCGGAGCGCAACACACCGCGGCCTTCGACGCCAACGACGCGCCCTCCCTGGAGAGGTTCTTCGAGGGCCTGCCGACGCCGATCGACCATGTGATGGTCACAGCCGGTGGCCCGCACTACGGGCCCCTGCTCGAGATGGACGCAGCCGAGGTGCGCCAGGCGATCAGCGAGCACGTGGTGCTGGCGCTCGAGGTCGCGCGCCACGCCGTCGGCAAGATGAGACCCGGGGGCACGCTGCTGTTCATGGGCGGCACCGGCGGCCGGCGCGTCGGTCACGGCCTCGGGATCGCCTCGGCCGCCACCGCCGTGCTGCCTCCGTTCACGGCGGCCCTCGCCCTCGAGCTGGCGCCCGTTCGCGTCAACCTCATCGCCGCCGGCTTCGTCGACACCCCGTTGTCGGCATCCCTGCTCGGCGACCGACTCGAGGAGCGCCGGAACGAGCTGCGGGCGACGCTCCCGATCGGCCGCGTCGTCAGCCCCGGGGACGTCGCCGCGCTCGCCGTACACATCATGAGCAACACGGCGCTCACCGGCGCGACCTACGACATCGACGGTGGGCAGCAGTTCGTCTGGTGAACACGCATGCCATCCGGGCCCCCGGGGACCAGGCGAACGGCCAGGGTGTTCACGGGTGCGAGCAGGTCCCTCGACGCGCGACCGTAGAGGCTGAGCACTCGCGGTGGTCCGTCGGCCACCGGTGTCAGCAGGAGAGGAGCAAGGTCGTGGACTACAGGCTTGAGGTTGTGCGCGTGCCGGTGTCCGATGTGGACCGGGCCAAGGACTTCTACCAGGGGCTGGGGTGGCGGCTGGACGCCGACTTCCCCCTCGGCGAGGGCATCCGGGCGGTGCAGGTGACCCCGCCCGGGTCGGCGTGCTCGGTCAGCTTCGGCACCGGGATCACCTCGGCCACGCCGGGCTCGGCGCAGGGCACGGAGCTGGTGGTGGACGACATCGACGCAGCACGCGCCGAGCTGGCCGGGCGCGGCGCCGAGGTGAGCGACGCGTTCCACCGGGATGGCGCCAAGGTGCTCCCCGGTCCAGACCCCGAACGTCGCAGCTACCTCTCGTACGCCTCCTTCAACGACCCGGACGGCAACGGCTGGCTGCTCCAGGAGGTCACTACGCGCCAGCCGGGCCGGACGACATCCGTGCTCTCGGCGTACGGCACCGTGGACGCCCTGGCCGACGCGCTGCGCCGCGCGGAGGCGGCGCACGGCCGGCACGAGGCCGGGACCGGGCAGCCCGACCCGGACTGGCCGGCCTGGTATGCGCAGTACATGGCCGACGAGTCGGCCGGGCGGGACACAGGCACATGAAGCGTACGGTCAGGGCATGAATGCCGCCGAACAGTTCCATGTCAGCGAGGTCTCCCCGTCCTACTGGCGGGTGACCTTCGACAACGGCCCGGTCAACCTGCTGGATCCGGACACCGTCGACCAGCTCGGCTCGCTCATCGGGCGCATCGAGAACGATCCGGACCTCACGGTCGTCGTCTTCCGCAGTGACAGGCCGGGTTACTTCATGGCCCACTGGGACTTCCTGGCCGACAACGCCCGGGTGGCGGGGATGCCGCCCGGCCCCACGGGCCTGCACCCGTACCTGGACAACTTCGTGAGACTGAGCCGGGTGCCGGTGGCCACGGTCTCGGAGATCCGCGGTCGCACCCGCGGCGCGGGCAGCGAGTTCGTGCTCGCCACCGATATCCGCTTCGCGTCCGAGAACGCGGTCCTGGGCCAGTTCGAGGTCGGCGTCGGCGCCGTCCCCGGCGGCGGTCCCATGGCGCGCCTGGGGCGCCTGGTCGGCCGCGGGCGCGCCCTGGAGATCCTGCTTGGCGGCGATGACATCCCCGCCGGCCTGGCCGCTGAGTACGGGTACGTGAACCGGGTCATCCCGGACGCGGAGATCGAGAGCGTCACCGACGCGTTCGCCCGCCGGATCGCGGCCTTCGACAAGGTGGCCGTCGCCGGCATCAAGAGGCTGGTCGACGTGGCCACCCTGCCCGATGACGACGAGTTCGCGCCCGGGCTCGAGGCCTACTTCGCCACCGCCGGTCGCCCGGAGAACCTGCCGTTCGTCCAGCTGCTGCTCGACAACGGCCTCCAGCAGCCCGACGGCATCGAGACCGACCTCGGGACCTCGATCGGGAAGCTGCGGCAGAACCCAGGCGGGCCACGGTAAGCGGTCTGGCTCCCGAAACCGCTGCGACCCGGCAGCCGACATGGGCTCCGCTCGCGTGGCGAGCTCGCCGAACAACTGCTCCCATGAGCAGCCCGACCTCTGCCTGCGTAGAGGGACGCGCTGTCAACTGGCCTTGAGGTACTGGCGGAGAGCGTCACGGATGACCTCGGAGGCGGTGCGATGCTCGGCGGCGGCGCGTTCGTCGAGGGCGCGCCGTAGCTCGGGGTCGAGCCGTACGGGAAGTGATGTGGCACTGCGTCGGCGGATACTCCCCGATGCGCGAGGTCCTCCACGGTCTCGGAGATCCGCGGCCGCACCCGCGGCGCGGGCAGCGCGCGTCGCCCCTGTCTGCGTACCGCCCGCAGGTTCAACGGAGGTGAACGTGGATGGGTCTGTCGCGTCCTGGTGGGTGCCCGGGGAGAAGCGGCCCCGTGCGGCGTCAGGGAAGAGGCACCAGGTTTGACAGCAACGCTGACAGCAACGGTCCCGGGATACGGCGGTTCGGCGGTGAATCCAGCCGGACAAAAAGCCAGCTAGAAGCGACAGTCCCGGACAGTCGCAGACCGTCCGGGACCACGGGGCGGAGGGAGTGGCGGAGGGAGTGGCGGAGGGAGTGGGATTCGAACCCACGGTGGGCAGGACCCACACACGCTTTCCAAGCGTGCCGATTCGGCCGCTCTCGCATCCCTCCTCGGGTGGTCCCCGGGGCGGTACACGCTATCGTGTGCGACGCCCGTGACCGCAGGTGGCGGCCGGGTCCTGTGCAACTGCAGCCCGTGAACCGAGTCAGGGCCGGGAGGCAGCAGCTCTCAGCGGAACCTGTGGTGTGCCGCAGACCGCCTGGCCGTCACCTCCGGTGACGGGCATTGTGTTTCCCGCTCCTGGCCACTACGTGGCGGGGCCGCTTGGGCCCAGGCACGTCCGGTGACGGGCATTGTGTTTCCCGCTCCTGGCCACTACATGGCGGGGCCGCTTGGGCCCAGGCACGTCCGGTGACGGGCATTGTGTTTCCCGCTCCTGGCCACTACGTGGCCGGGCCGCTTGGGCCCAGCCACCTCCGGCCACTGGCATTGTCCTTCGGCCGCGGGCGTTGCTCGCGCCGCCGATAGCATCCGGCCCGATGGCCGCGTACCAGTCGCTCTACCGGCGATACCGCCCGCAGCGCTTCGACGAGGTGTTGGGGCAGGACCACGTGACCAAGGCCCTGCGCAACGCCGTGCGCGAGGGCCGCGTCGGCCACGCCTACCTCTTCAGCGGGCCCCGCGGCACCGGCAAGACCTCGACTGCGCGCATCCTGGCCAAGGTCCTCAACTGCGAGGCGCCGGTCGACGGTGAGCCCTGCGGCAAGTGCGAGAACTGCGTGGGGGTGGCCGAGGGCCGCGTGACCGACTGGTTGCTCGAGCAGGACGCCGCGTCCAAGAGCAAGGTCGACGACATGCGCGACCTGATCGAGCGGGTGCCCCTGGGCACGTCGGGCAAGCGCCGGGTCATCATCCTCGACGAGGTCCACATGCTGAGCCAGGGCGCCGAGAACGCCCTGCTCAAGACCCTCGAAGAGCCACCGGAGCACGTGGTGTTCGTGCTCGCCACGACCGACCCCCAGAAGGTGCGGCCCACCATCCGCAGCCGCACGCAGCACTTCGAGTTCCGGCTGCTGTCCCCCGATGTCCTGGCCGATCACGTCCGCCACGTCATCGCCGACGCCGGGCTGGAACTCGACGCCGAGGCGGTGGACCGCGCCGTCGACCACGTCATCCGTAGCGGCGCCGGCTCCGCCCGCGACACCCTGTCGGCGCTCGACCAGGTGGCGGCCCTCGGCGAGGTGTTCGACGTATCCGAGCCCGTGGACGCGGTGCTGGACGCACTGTGCGACCGCGATGCGGGCGCCGTCCTGGTCGCCGTCGCCGACGCACTGGCCGCCGGGCGCGATCCCCGCACGTTGGGCGAGGATCTGATCGCCGCCCTGCGCGACGCCTTCCTCGCCGTGATGGGAGCGGCCGACGAGCATGTTGCGCCGGCCCAGCGGGAGCGGGCGGCCCGCGTCGGCGAGCGGCTGGGACCGGCGGGGCTCACCCGGGCCCTGGACGTGCTCGGGGAATCGCTCATCGAGCTGGCTCGCAAGCCCGACCCGCGGGTCGTGGTCGAGGTGGCACTGGTCCGTCTCACCCAGCCCGCGACCGATCGGACGCTCGACGCGATCCTCGAACGACTCGACCGCCTCGAGCGCGCCGACGGCCCTGGCGGCGGCGGTGGCCGGAGCGGCGGCGGTGGCGGATCCGGGGCGGTCGGCCCCTCCGGAGGGGCGGCCGCGGCTCGCGAGGCACTGTCCAACCGACGCGGCGGTGAGGCGAGTCGATCGCCGGAACCGGCGCCGGCTCCGACCGGCGACAGCCCCACGCTCGGCGCCGTGGTGCGGCAGCAGGAGGAGCGCGGCGGGTCGGCCGAGCCGGCAGGGTCGGTGGAGGCCGCGGGCGGGCGGGTCCCGGATCTCGACGAGATCACCAACGCGTGGACGGGCGCGGTGCTCACCGGGTTACCGAAGTCGGTCCGGAGCCGTTGGCGCGGCGGGCGGTGGATCGAGCCGGACCCTCGCACCGTCCGCTTCGCCGTGTCCAACGAGTGGCACCAGAAGGCGTGCGACGAGTCACGGCGCGAGGTCGAGGAAGCCCTGCTGGCACACTTCGGCGACCCCGTCCCCGTGGCGATCGTGGTCGAAGGGGAACCGGCTGGCGAGACCTCGGCGGTTCCGGGTCCGACAGTGCCCGACGAGGTCGACCACATCGACCCCGCCGAGTTGCGGGACGCCGACGACGCTGCGGTCACGGGCGTGGACCTGGTGGTGCGCACGTTCGGCGGCGGCGAGCTCATCCAGGAGGACTGATGGCCGACGCTCCGTCCGATCCACCCACGCCGAAACGTCCCGACCCCGGCGGGTTGGCAGGGCTGGGCGACCTCGGTGGATTGCTCGAGTCGGCCCAGGAGGCGTTCTCGGCACAGTCGCGGGCCGCCGAAGAAGTGGTGACGGGCAGCGCCGGGGGCGGCGTAGTGACGGTCGAGATGACCGGAACCGGTGAGGTCCGCTCGATCACGCTCGCGCCCGAGGTCGTCGACCGCGAGGACATCGAGATGCTCCAGGACCTCATCGTGGCGGCGCTCCATGACGCCGGTCTCAAGGTCTCCGCCCTCCAGCGCGATGCGCTGGGTGCGCTGGGCGGACTCGACCTCGACGGGCTCGGGGGCGCGCTCGGCGGCCTGCTCGGCGACCCGGGCGGTGGCGCCAGCCCTGGCAAGGGTTAGTCAGCCGCCGTGGCCGTGTATGCCGGTCCCGTCCAGGACCTCATCGACGAACTGGGGCGGCTGCCGGGCGTTGGGCCCAAGTCGGCCCAGCGCATCGCCTTCCATCTGCTCATGCTGCCCAAGCCCGATGCCCTCCGGCTGGCACGCGCCATCGCCGAGGCCAAGGACCGAGTGGCGTTCTGCCAGACCTGTTTCAACGTGGCCGAGGGCGAGCTGTGCGGCATCTGCGCCGATTCCCGCAGGGACGCCACGGTCGTCTGCGTCGTCGAGGAGCCCCGCGATGTGGTGGCGGTCGAGAAGACCGGCGAGTTCCATGGGCGGTACCACGTGCTGCAGGGCGCCATCAGCCCCATCGAGGGTGTGGGACCCGAGCAACTGCGGATCCGTGAGCTGCTCGACCGCATCGAGCGCGAGGGCATCGCCGAGATCATCCTCTGCACCAACCCGAACCTCGAGGGCGAGGCCACCGCGCTGTACCTCGGGCGATTGCTCAAGCCTCTGGGGCTGAGAGTGACCCGCATCGCCAGCGGCCTTCCGGTGGGTGGCGACCTCGAGTATGCCGACGAGCTGACCTTGGGTAGGGCGCTCGAGGGACGACGCGACGTCGAGGCCTGATCAGACCGACCGTGCCCCGTTGCTCGCCGACGCCGCCAGGTTGCCCCGCCCGCGTCCCCAGGTGCGCCGGCCCGACGATCGAGGCGGGCGGACGGGACCGACCATCGGACCGGCACACCTGGAAACGCCAACACACGAAGAACTAGCGGCCTATCCCGTGTAGCCCCCCGCTGCAACGTTGCACGTACGTTACACCTGTAATGACTGATACGCTAGTCGAACGCATTACGCGTCAATCTGCCCACTTTCAGTGGTTGATACTGCGGGTCGGGGACATTGCGGGCTCGTCTAGGGTCGCGCAATGGATTTCGCCCTGAGCCCGCGGGCCGAGGAGCTGCGCAAGCGGCTCGAAGCCTTCATGGACGAGTGCGTCTATCCCAACGAGGGGCTCTACCACCAGCAGATCACCGACTCGGGCGATCCCCATGTGCATGCCCCGGTCCTCGACGAGCTCAAGCTCGAGGCGCGCGAGCGCGGGTTGTGGAACCTCTTCCTGCCCCACGCGACCGATTGGACGGACGGGCTCTCGAATCTCGACTACGCCCCGCTGGCCGAGATGACGGGGCGCAGTCCGCTGGCACCTGAGGCGCTCAACTGCTCGGCCCCCGACACCGGCAACATGGAGCTCCTCACGATGTTCGGCAACGAGGAGCAGAAGGAGCGCTGGCTCCGTCCACTGCTCGAGGGCGAGATCCGTTCGTGCTTCGCAATGACCGAACCGGCGGTCGCCAGCTCCGACGCCACCAACATCTCGCTTCGGATCGAACGAGACGACGACCACTACGTGCTCAACGGGCACAAGTGGTGGATCAGCGGAGCCGCCAGGGAGCGCTGCCGGGTGGCGATCGTCATGGGCAAGACCGACCCCGAGGCGCCGCCCCACCGGCAGCAGTCGATGGTGCTGGTGCCCACGGACACCCCTGGGGTGGACAATCGCCGCAGTCTCCCGGTGTTCGGGTACCAGGACAACGAGGGCCACTGCGAGCTGGTTTTCGAGAACGCTCGTGTGCCCGTCGACCACCTGCTCGGGGAAGAGGGCGGTGGTTTCGCCATGGCGCAGGCCCGGCTCGGCCCGGGTCGCATCCACCACTGCATGCGGGCCATCGGGGTCGCCGAGCGGGCGCTCGAGCTGATGTGCCGCCGGGTGCGCGAACGGACGGCATTCGGCAAGCCGCTGGCAGAGCAGGGGGTGATCCAGCAATGGATCGCCGACAGCCGCATCGAGATCGAGCAGGTTCGCCTGCTGGTGCTCAAGACCGCGTGGCTGATGGACACGGCCGGCAACAAGGGTGCCCGCATCGAGATCTCGGCGATCAAGGTCGCCGCCCCGGATGTGGCCCTGCGGGTAATCGACCGGGCGATCCAGGCGCACGGCGCGCTCGGCGTGTCCAATGACGCGCCATTGGCGTCGATGTACGCGCACGTACGCACGTTGCGCTTGGCCGACGGCCCGGACGAGGTGCACCGCATGTCGGTGGCACGGCGCGAGCTTCGAAAATATGAGGAGGCATAAGGGCGGCATGCGGCGTTTCGTGGCGGGCTTGGCGGTCGTCGGCTTGTTGATGGCCGCGGGCTGTGGCGATGACGACGGCGGCGCATCCAGCGAGGAGATCAGCGAGTTTTGCGACGGCTTCAACGAGATCAACGAACAGTTCTCGGACATCAACCCCGTCGCTGATCCGGAAGCGCTGGATGAGGCTCTCGACATGCTGCGGGACCTGGAGCCTCCGGCCGAGATTGCCGACGAGTACGAGACGGTCCTCGATGGCTTCGAGGCGCTCTCAGAGATCGACATCAACGATCCCGAGGAGGTGGCCCAGGTGCAGGAGGAGTTTGCTGATGCCGAGGAGGCGTTCAACGCGGTGGGCGACTTCGTCGAAGACGAGTGCTCATCGCGTCCCGGGTGATGCGGAGAGTCACCCCGTCGGGCGGTCTGTCAACGGGCCGGACTGGCGGGCCGGTGAACGACGAGGCTCACCCGCGTGCCGTCCGGCGACGGGGTGAAGCTCACCTCGTCGGCCAGTGTGCGCATGAGCGCGATGCCCATCCCGCTCTCGTGGCGCAGGCGCCGGGGGTCGGTGACGGCGGGCAGGCTCTCGACCTCGTTCGGGTCGAAGCCGGAGCCGCGATCGATGACCTCGACCCGGACCTCGTCGTCGTCAATCGTGCAGCGGACGACCACGGGTCCCTCCGACCAGTTCGTCTCCTGGGCCTCGATGGCGTTGGAGCATGCCTCGGTGACCGCGATCTTCAGGTCGTCGAGGCGGGCCGGGCTCAGTCCGGGCGCCAGCGACCCGACCGCTGCGTCGACCACCAGCCGCACCAGCGAGAGGTAGGCGGAGCGGGCCGGGATCTCCAGCTCCACGACCGCCATGGGGTTACCCCGCGGTGATGGCGTCGTCGACGGACGCGTGGAGCTGAACGGCCTTGTCGAGGCCGGTGATCTCGAACAGCCGCCGAATCCGCGCCTCGGAGCACACAAGGCGCAGGTCACCGCCGTGGGTTCGGGCCCTCTTCAAGACGCTCACGATGGTGCCGAGGCCGGTGGAGTCGAGGAAGTCGACGGGTTCGAGGTCGAGCACCAGCCGCGTGGCCCCGTCGCTCACGAGGTCGATCAGCCGCTCACGCAAGGCGGGCGAAGTGGCGACGTCGATCTCGCCATGGACCGTTACGACGGTCCACCCCTCGATCTGGGACACCTCGGTGCGCAGCTCCATGGCTCGCTGACCCTATCGCCTGGCTTCTCCGACCAATGAGGGGCAACATGGCCCCACGCGTGACACCCGTGGAATTCCACGGGCGTAACCTTGCACTCGGTCATGGCCCTCGTCGACATCTCGTCCGTGCTCGAGGGACCGGTCGGCGAGCCGACCGGGCTCCCCCGTCGCGAGACCGGGGCGGATCCCATGGGAGCCCTGCTCGGGGCTCTGGCTGGCCGCGACGGGGATGCCGCGGTCGGTTGCGGTCCCTCGGCGCTCGTGCACGTCGAGCGGGTCCCCGGACGCCCAGGACGGCCCGGGCAGATTGCCCGCCCCTTGCCGCCCGAGATCCAGGCCTGCCTGGGCGTGCCGCACCTCTGGTCGCACCAGGCCGAGGCGATCGACCTGGCTCGTGCGGGACGGTCGGTGGTCGTCGCCACCGGCACCGCCTCCGGAAAGTCGCTCTGCTACCAGGTGCCCATCGCCGAGGCCGCCCTGGCGCCGGTGCGGCGTGGTACGGCCCTGCTGGTGTTTCCCACCAAGGCCCTCGCGCACGATCAACTCCGGGCACTGGGCGAGACAGGGTTTCCCCGAGTCGTCGCCGGAGCGTACGACGGGGACGCCAGTCCGGAGGAGCGGGCCTGGATCCGCCGGCATGCCACCGCCGTGCTCACGAACCCGGAGATGCTGCACAGCGGGATCCTTCCCCACCACGATCGGTGGGCAACCTTCCTGGGCCGGTTGCGCTATGTGGTGGTTGACGAGTTGCACGCCTTCCGGGGGATCTTCGGGAGCCACGTCGCCCACGTGCTGCGCCGCCTTCGCCGGCTGGCCCGCCGCTACGGCGCCGATCCCACCTTCGTCTGTTGCTCGGCCACCATCGGCCAGCCGGACGTGTTGGCGTCGGACCTGTGTGGCCTCCCGGTGGAGGCCGTGGTGGACGATGGTTCGCCCCAGGGTGAGCGGTTGGTCGCGGTGTGGAACCCGCCTCAGCTCGACGAGCTGACGGGCGTACGGGCCTCGGGCAACCGGGAGACGGCCGGCTTGGTGGCGGAGCTGGTCGGATCGGGACACAAGACCATCGCGTTCTGCCGCAGCCGCCGGTCCACCGAGGTCGTGGCCTCCGACGCCCGGCGTCGCCTGCCGCCCGCCCACCGGCGGCGCGTGAAGCCATATCGCGGGGGCTACCTGGCCGCCGAACGTCGGGACATCGAGGAGGAGCTGTTCAGCGGACGCCTCGACGGCGTGGTCGCGACGAGCGCACTCGAGCTCGGTATCGATGTGGGCGGGCTGGATGCCGTGGTGCTCAATGGGTTCCCGGGCACGATTGCGTCGTTCTGGCAGCAGGCGGGCCGAGCCGGGCGGTCGGGCCAGGCGTCCGCGGCCATCCTGGTGGCAGGCGCCGACCAGCTCGACCAATGGATCGCTACCCATCCCGACGACCTGGTGCGGCGGCCGCCCGAGCCGGCGGTGATCAACCCCGCCAATCCTTTCGTCGCCGATGCTCATTTGCGATGCGCCGCTCACGAGATGCCGCTCACCCACGCCGACGAGCCCTACTGGCCCGGGTTCCTCGACGAAGTCGTCTTGCGCCTCACCCGCGCGGACGAGGTGGTCGTGCGCCAACAGATACGGGGGCGGGGTCCGCAGGCGCTTTATTCGGGTGGCGGTTGGCCGGCCCACGGGGTCGGACTCCGGGCGGGGGCCGGGGGCGAGGTGAGCATCCGCACTGTCGACGGCGAGGCCGTCGGCACGGTCGAGTTGGCCCGTGCCTGCGAGCAGGTGCACCCGGGAGCCTCGTACCTGCACGCCGGGCAAACCTGGCGGGTGGCCGACCTCGACCTCGACGGCCGCACGGCTGTCGTGGAGCCCGACGACGGGTCGACGTACACGGTGGCACGCACCGACGTCGACATCCGGATCGTGCGCCGCGATGCAACGCGCCGGCTCGGCGAGCTCGAGGTGGGCCTCGGGACGGTCGAGGTGCACGAGCAGGTGATCGGCTACCAGCGCAAGGATGCCCTCACCGGTGAGTCCCTCGGGATGACCGCGCTCGAACTGCCCCGTTCGACGCTGTGCACGCGGGCGTTCTGGTACGAGGTTCCGGAGAACCTGCTCGCCCGGGCAGGAGTCGCTTTGGCCGAGCGCCCGGGTGCCTTGCACGCCGCCGAACACGCAGGGATCGGCGTTTTGCCGCTGTTCACCATCTGCGACCGCTGGGACGTAGGTGGGGTGTCGACGCTGTACCAGCCCGACCTCGGGGCTCCCGCCATCGTGATCTACGACGGCTATCAGGGTGGAGCCGGGATCGCCGAGCTGGGTTACGAAGCCGCCCCTCGCCACCTGGCGACCACCGCCGAGATCATCGAGTCCTGCCCGTGTGTCAGTGGGTGCCCGTCCTGCGTGCAGTCGCCCAAGTGCGGCAACGGCAACGAGCCGCTCGACAAGGCCGGGGCGCTGGCCTTGCTCCGTGCCGCCCTCTGACGATCGGGCGCTCATCAGCGCTCCACTCGCATGGTGGCGGCGGCGTCGAGTACGACGTCGTCGACGAACGCCCCCACAAGCGGGACCCGAGTCGGTGCCCGATAGCGCACGACGACCCTGACCCGACCGCCCACCTCGCCCCGCTCGACCACGTCGGCGTCGAGCCGATCGGCGGCCAGCGGGCCCGCCTGCTCCGCCGCACGACGTGCGGCCGCCGGGTCGTCGTCGACCGCGGCGGCCCGCACAGCCTCGCGGGCGGCATGGGTCACGAGGAGCTGATCGCGGGCCAGCACCCCAGCCTGCATGATCGCCAGAAGTAGACCGGCGACCAGTGGCAGGACCAGGGCCAGCTCCACGGTGGCCTGCCCACCGTCGGCGCTGGGGGCGGACCGACGGTCTGGAGGGCCGGACCAGGGTCGTCTCACGGCTAGAGGCTGTCGGTCAGCTTCTCGATCACCGACTCGAACAGGTCGGTGAAGCTGCCGGTCTGGGCTGCCCAGGCGATGACGCCCAGAGCGATGCCTCCGGCCGCCAGGATGACCAGGCCGTACTCGGCCGTGGCCTGGCCACGGTCGTCGGTGAGCCGACGGCCGACTCGACCGGCCGTCCGCGATGCGAGCCATCGGGCGTGGAGGATGGGGCGTATGAACATGTCGACCTCCCAGGTCGGGCCACTGCGTGACGTGGGGTTGTCTGTGTCAGGGGGAGGGGTTCAGAGGCTCAGCGAGCCGAACGATCCCGCCAAGAGCGGGACGACCGTGAGCAACGCGAATGCCGGCAGCGTGGTGAGCACCAAGGGGAAGAGCAGGGTCACCGGCAGCCGCCGGGCCGCCTCCTCGGCCTGACGCCGGCGGCGCAGCCGAGTTTCGATCGCAACCCGCTCGAGCGCCGGCGCCAGTGGGGTGCCGTAGCGGTCGTGGGCCGCCAGGACGTCGACCAGTGGTCGTGTGGACGCACCCGCGTCGCCCACTATGAGCCCGAGCGCCGAAGCGGTGGTGCCACCTCGCTCGATGTGGGCGGCCGCCCGCTCGAGGGCAGCGCCGAGCGGGCCGCCCGGCCGGCGCCCGATTGCGCAGAGGGCGGCGGCGATCGGCAGGCCGGCGGCGGTGGTCAGGGCCAGCAGGTCGACGACGTCCGGAAGCTGGTCGGTGATCGTGGCCTCGTGTGCGCGCCTGGAGCGCCGCGAGATCAGCGTGGGAGCGAGGACCGACCACGCCACCGGAACGAGGGCTAGTGGGGGCGCCCACGGCGCCAACGCGGCCGCGGCGAGCGTTGCCCAGCCAACCCGACGGTCGGCGTCGGGATCGGGAGCTCGTCCGGTGCCGCGCCGCAGCCAGCCGCCGAGAGCGGTCACCGGTGCCGGACTGCGGGCGCGGGCCGCAGCCCCAGCGCTCGTCGGCGAACGGGCACCGCCACTGGCGAGCGTCGATCGTGGCGGGCACGGGAGCCGAGCCGGGATGCGACGCTCCCTGAGAACCAAGATGACCACGGCCGCCCAGGTCACGCCCAGCGTGATCGCTGTCATCGGCGCTCCCCTCGCGTCAACCGCGCCATCCACCAGGCGCCGACGGCGTCGAGGCCCAACCCGCCGGCAAGGCACGCCCAGCCCGCCCGCGAATGCAGTAGGAAGCGCCCCGCGGCACCGTCGCTCATGCCCAACAGCAGTGCGAACAGGAGCGGCGCCGCCGACAGGACGACGGCGCTGGTGCGGGCCTGCGATGCGAGTGCCCGACGTTCGGCGCTGAGGTCGAGGCGCTCCCGCAACGTGGCAGCGACCCCGTCGACCGCTCGCGCAGGGGCCACGCCCACGACGGTAGCCAGGACCAGGGCCGTGGCCGCGAGGCGCGTGTCGGGATCGTCGTGCCGTCGGGTCCAACCGTCGAGCACCACCGCCATCGGCTGCCCCCGGCTGGCACCGAGCGCCAACCCCGCGAGCTCGGGACCGAGGGGATCGGATGTGGCCCGACCGGCTTCACCCAGCGCAACTGGGAGGGAGGATCCCGAGCGTAGGGCGCCCGCGAGCCGCTCCAGCGCCTGAGGAAGCTCGCTCCGTCGTTTGACGAGCGTTCGGGCACGTCGATGGCGGCCGACGAGGAACGGCGTGACCATCAGCCCGATCACCGCGAAGGCCAGGGTGCCCGCGCCCAGGGCGAGAACGGCAACCGCGGTGCCCGCAGCAGCGGCGACCACGGTCGCGGGCGGAGCCGTGGTGGGCCATCGGGCCGCCACCGGGTCACCGGTCCGCACGGAACGCAACGTGTTGGCGACGCGCGTCCGCACACGCTGCGACGACCACCATCCATGGAATGACCATGCGGCGACCAGGGACAGGGAGGCGGCCATGAGCAGCACACGCAGGGTCATGTCCCCTCCCGAATGGCCGCTTCGGCGAGGTGGGCAGCGTCGCTCGGACCGCCGTGCCTGCCCGTCGCCCAGACTGCGACGTCCGGGCGACGCGGCGGCCGAGTGGGATGGGCGACACACCTGCGCCCGACCGCCAGGGGCCGCGTGGCAACCGCATGCCTGTCCCCCGAGACGACCTCGGCAACTTCGGCGACGAGCCGCGCCCCGCTTGCACCGCGGACAACGCGCACCAACAGGTCAAGGGCGCCGAGGACCTGTTCGCGAACGGCCGCCAGCGGCAGATCGATCGAGCCCATCAGCGCCATGGTCTCAATGCGGCGTAGGGCATCGGCGGTGCCATTGGCATGGACCGTCGACAGCGACCCGTCGTGCCCGGTGTTCATCGCCTGGAGCATGTCCAGGGCCTCCGCGCCCCGGACCTCGCCGACCACGATGCGGTCGGGCCTCATGCGCAGGGCAGCACGGACGAGCTCGCGGACCCCGACGGCCGCCAGGCCGTCGGGGCTCGCGGGGCGGGTCTCCAGGCGGACGACGTGTTCACCCGGTAGGCGCAGCTCGGCCGTGTCTTCGACCGTGACGACGCGCTCGCCGAATGCCAGGTGACCACAAAGGGCGTTGAGCAGGGTGGTCTTGCCAGCACCGGTGCCCCCGCAGACGACCATGTTGAGGCCGGCATCGACGGCGGCCGCCAGCAGATCGGCAACCCCGGGGGAACAGAACTCCCCGAGGGGAATGGCGGCGGCGCCGAAGCGGCGAATCGTGACCGCGGGGCCGTCGACGGCCAGCGGAGGCAGCACCACGTGGACGCGCGACCCGTCGGGCAGGCGGGCGTCGACGACGGGGCTCGTTCGGTCGGCTCGGAGGCCCAGCGGCGCCACCACTCGCTCGACGAGCAAGTCGATTGCTGCTCGATCGAGCTCGAGGTGTGTGCGCTCGAGCCGGCCCGATCGTTCGACCCACACCGGGCCGGGTCCGTTGACGAGTACGTCGTTCACCCGGGGGTCGGCGAGCAGCGGCTCCAATGGCCCCAACCCGCCGATGCGGGCCCGCACCCGGGACACAACCCCGGCCACAAGGTCGGCGCCGAGCAACGGCGCCTCCCGGCGCACAAGGTCGGCCAGAGCCGGATCATCGAGCGGTCGGTCGGTCGACGACGCCAGCACCCGGCGATGCACGCGGGCATCGAGCTCGACGACATCGTGCGACCGGTCACGAGGCATGGCGCAGCCCCCGCTCCAACGATCGGGGCAGGCGTCCGGACATGAGACCGGAGTCGACAGCCCGGGCCACCGCCGGATCGGCCTCGATCTCGACCCGGACGGGCGCGCCGACGACCGATTCGACGTCCTGACGGGACAGAGTGCGGCCCGGCTCGCGAATCATCACGACCTCGGACGGGCGGAGCGGTGATGCCATCGCTCGTCGCAGGGCCAGGTAGCACGGCCGGATGACGAGGATGGACCGCTGGGCGCCGCCGACGACGGCCGCCGCCACCCGCTCGGTCGTCCCGCAGTCGACCACAACCGATCGCGGCCCGCGGTCGAGCAACGAGGCCAACACGGCGGCCCTTTCGGGCAGCAGCGGCCCTGGGCCCCGGGGCAGGAGCGCCAGACTCGGGGAGGCCTCGACCTCGAGCCGCGCCAGGCCGTCGGCGGGCACGTCGTCGCCGGCCGCCAGCCAGCCGGCGAGGCCGGGGCCATCGGGTTCGGTCAGGCCGAGGACCGCCGGGCCGTCGCCGGCGAGATCCGCCAGCACGACGCCCGGGCCGCCCCGGCGGGCGAGGAGCAGAGCGAGCGATGCGGCTACGACTGTGGTGCCGACGCCACCCTTGACCGACCAGCAGGCGACGAGCATGGGGGACCTCCGCGACGAAGGGGCACAGGGGGGAAGTCGGGAGGCCGCCGGCGCCGCTGCATGCGGCGATCAGGGAGATGGGGAGGATACACAAGAACTTCGGAAGTGTCAAGACGCAAAGCCATCCACCAAAAGAGTCCCAAGCTCAATGGAACGGCCCCAGAGTCCTGAGCTAGCCCCGGCGCCGGATCAGGTAGCTCCGCCGTTAGGGTCGCCAGCCGTGAATCCGCGCGGCGCAGTCTTCTTCGACCTCGACAAGACGGTGATCGCCAAGGCCTCGATGGTCGCGTTCAGCGGTCCCCTGCACCGCGCTGGGCTGCTGTCGCGTCGGATGCTGCTTCGGGCCGCTTGGGGCCAGCTCGTCTACGCCCAGTTCGGGGCGTCACCCGCCAAGCTCGACAAGATGCGCGATTCCGTGCTGCGGCTCACGCGGGGGTGGGACCAGGCCGAGATCAGCGCCATCGTGCGCGAGACGCTGGTGGACGTGGTCGAGCCCATCGTGTTCGACGAGGCGCTCGACCTCATCCGTGAGCACCGAGCCGCCGGGCGCAAGGTGTTCATCGTGTCGGCCTCACCGGAGGAGATCGTCGCGCCACTGGCGCAGTTCCTCGGCGTCGACGAGGCGCTGGCCACTAGGGCTGAGCTCGACGCCGACGGCCGCTACACGGGGCGGACCGAGCGTTACTGCTACGGGCCGGAAAAGGTGGTGGCGATGGAGGACGCGGCCCGCCGCGACGGCATCGACCTGGCGGCGTCCTACGCGTACAGCGACTCGGCCACCGACCTGCCCATGCTCGAGGCGGTGGGCCACCCGGTGGCGGTGAACCCCGACCGTGAGCTACTTCGAGCCGCTCGCGCCCGGGACTGGGAGGTGCGGCGGTTCTCCGGGCGGGTGCCCCTGCGTGAGCGGGTGCCCATGCCGGCTCCCCGGCACGCCGCGCTCGGTGGGGGGGCGGTAGCGGTGGGGTTGGCTGCAGGTTTCGCCGCCCGCTGGCTGTGGGAGCGGCGCAGACTCTCGGATCCGCCGACACCCGCGGGTCGGACCCTGATGGGTGCCGCGAGCCAGCGGCTGGCTCGCGGCACGACCCGTGCCGCCGTCGTCAGGCGGAACGCACCTTCTTGGCCGCGATCGTGGCCAGGACGACGAGGGCAATGAGCAGCAGGAGCTTCTTCATGGCCCGGATGGTAGCGAGTTCCGTGGGGTGCATCCGACAGGCGGCGTGACGGCCTCGGCCAAAGCTCTAAGGTCATCGCCCATGAGTGTGCTGGGGCCGTGCGTACCGTTCGACCGCGGGCGCCCCACGACCGAGCGAAGCGAGGTCCAGGACGCATGGTCGCCCTACGCCGCGAAGCGGGGCTGCGGTCACTGCCGCAGCCGAGGGGTGCAGTGGTGACCGCCCAGCGCCCTGCCGTGCCGTTGCATCGGCAGCTGGAGGCGCGAGCCATCGGCCGGCGCACCCACCAGACGTTCCTCTTCGCCGGCGTGACCGGCGTGGTGGTCGGGCTCGCCGTATTGGCCATCGAACGCGTCACCGTCGACGGGTTGTTCGATCGCCTGGCGGACAGGCCGCTGTGGCTGCAGGCGTGCGCTCCCGGCGTGGGTCTGCTGCTCGCGTACCTGTGCCTGCGCTGGATCGCCCAGGGCAGGTCGCCGTCGACCACCGACGAATACGTGCGCAGCTTCCACGAGGAGGCGCACGAGCACATGTCCACCCGGCCCGTCGTCGGTCGGATCCTCGCCAGCGTCGCCACCATCGGGTACGGCGGGGCGCTCGGCCTCGAGGGACCGTCCATCTACGCGGGCTCCGCCATCGGGTCGACCATCCAGCGGCGCTTCGCGCGCTTCTTCTCCCGCGAGGACGCCAAGCTGCTCCTGGTGGCCGGGGCGGCGGCGGGCGTCTCCGCCATCTTCAAGGCGCCCGCCACCGGTGCGTTGTTCGCCATCGAGGTGCCGTACCGCGCCGACCTGGCACGCCGCAACGTGCTGCCTGCGATGGTGGCGTCGGCGGCCGCCTACATCACGTTCGCCGCCATTGACGGCACTGATCCGATCTTGCCGGTGCCAGGCGGGTCACCGTTCGATTGGCGGGACCTCGGCGGCGCCCTCGCCGTGGGCCTGCTGTGCGGGCTGGGCGCCCGGCTGTTCAGCACCGCGGTTCGGTCGCTCCGCGATCGGCGCATCACCGATGTCCCCGTCGGCCTGCGGATCCTCGCCGCCGGCGTCGCCCTCGCCCTGTTCGCCTACGTGGCCGAGGCGGCCGCGGATGCGCCGCTCACACTTGGTCCCGGCTACGACGTGATCCGCTGGGCGACCGATCCGAGCCTCGCCCAATGGCTGGTGCTCACGCTGCTCGTGCTTCGGGTCGGCGCCGTGCTCGCCACCTTGGGCGGGGGTGGAGCCGGTGGTCTCGTCATCCCCTTGGTGGTGATGGGCGCCCTCACCGGCCGCTTCGCCAGCGGCGCGTTGGGGATGGCCGATAGCGACCTGTTGTTGGTGGTCGGCATGGCGGCGTTCCTCGGCGCCGGGTATCGCACACCACTGGCGGCGATCCTGTTCGTGGCCGAAACGACGGGGAACCCGGGGTTCGTGGTGCCGGCGCTGGTGGCCACGGCGTCGTCACAGCTGTTGCTCGCCGACTCGTCGGTCTCCGACCACCAGCGGGCTGGGCGCCTGGGACACCTCGAGCGCCGGTTCGAGCTGCCGATCAGTGCCGTGCTCGAGACCGACGTGCGGACGGTGCCCCCAGACGCCACCATCGAGGAGTTCCTCACCGTCCACCTCGTGGGTTATCGCCAGCGAGCGGTCCCCGTGGTGGACGAGGCCAACCGCTATCTCGGGCTGATGGCGCTGGACGAGGTGGTGACGGTTCGGCGGGAGGCGTGGGCCACCACCGAGATCCGCACCATTGCCAACGTGGCCGCGCCTCGCGGCCGCACCACGTGGTTGGTGCGCGATGCGGTGCAAGCCATGGAGGGAGGCGACGCCGACGTGCTCGCCGTGGTGGACGGTGACGACCGATTCGTCGGCGTGGTCACGACCGACGAGGTCCTGCGCCTGGACGAGATCCTCGAGCGAACCAACGGAGCTCGCTAGGACCAGTACGTTCGGCCCGCGGATCGGCGGGGGGTCCGGGGGGCGGAGTCTCCAGCCGGAGCCCCCTGGTGTCGCTCGATCCGTGCTTCGCCGGTCGAGCGACCGACGATCGACGCCGCCGAGAGGCGGCGACCAAAGACTCGTTTCGCAACCTTTGGTTGCGAAACGAAACCTCAGACGGCGAGGAGGTCGCGGGCGCCTGTGTCGGACGACGGGTGGCGCAGCTTCGACATCGCCCTAGCCTCGATCTGTCGGATGCGCTCGCGAGTGAGGTTGAAGTGCTCGCCCACCTCTTCGAGCGTGCGGGGCTCGCCGCGGTCGAGCCCGAAGCGCAGCTTGAGGATCTCGCGCTCACGCTCGTCGAGCGGTGCCAGCAACCGGTTGATCTCCTCGGGTAGCAGCGCCGTCGCCGCCACCTCGAACGGGGACTCTGCCGAGCGATCCTCGACGACGTCGCCGAGCTCGGCATCGCCGTCCTCGCGCAGCGGCTCGGACAGCGACAGGGGTTCGGCCGCGAACCGCAGGGCCTCGGTCACCTTGTCCTCGGGCATCTCGACCTCGGCCGACAGCTCCGCCAAAGTGGCGGGACGACCGAGTTTCAGCTCGAGCCGGGCCCGCGCCTTCTGCAGCCGGGCGAGCGTGTCGCCGGCGTGGACCGGCAGCCTGATGGTTCGGCCGGTGTTGGCGATGCCACGGGTGATCGCCTGGCGGATCCACCAGGTGGCATACGTGGAGAACTTGAAACCCTTGCGCCAGTCGAACTTCTCGACCGCGTGCATCAAGCCGAGGTTGCCCTCCTGGATCAGATCCAGCAGCGGCAAGCCCGACGCCTGGTACTTCTTGGCAATCGACACGACGAGGCGAAGGTTCGACTGCACAAAGGTGCGTTCGGCGTCCTCGCCGTCGCGAGCGCAGCGGCGCAGCTCACGCTTGCGGCCCGGAGACAGCATGCCGGCCCCGGCCTCGAGGTCGACGCGGGCCGCGTTGCCCGCTTCGATCGCCTGGGCGAGGCGGACCTCGTCGTCTTTGGTGAGCAGCGGATACTGCCCGATGTCGGTGAGGTACAGCCGAACGAGATCTTCCTCGTCGCGCTCGACACGCTCCTTGGGCAACGGTTGTTCCTTCTCGCCTGTCGCTTCGGTGAGTGGGGAGCCCGCGCCCTCTCGCTCGGGGCGATGCGTGTGGCGGCGGAGCTCGATGCACCGGAGAACCCGGAGCGTCGTTCACGATACCGGGACGGTCAAGGCCGACCACCGTCGCGACGCGATTCGTTGGCATCGTCTCATTGCACGTACGCAATGTGTTTCTCGACGACAGCCCGCGCTCATTCGCTAAGGTGCCCGCCCGGGGAGGTAGCCCGCTGAAACCGTCAACGGCACACACACCGATCGCGCCCATGATCTGAGTAATCGGGAAGGCAACGGCGTGCTCATGCACTCACGGATTCATCCTGCCGGCGCGACCGCGGTCACGGTCAGACGCCAGCGTGGCCCGGAGCTGGGCCGCCTC
The DNA here is from genome assembly GCA_035697145.1 of Acidimicrobiales bacterium. GTDB lineage: Bacteria > Actinomycetota > Acidimicrobiia > Acidimicrobiales > VFJN01 > DASQUK01. The sequence continues at coordinate 38,508 of DASSDL010000030.1, read as the reverse complement.
GTCTCCGACGCCCGGCAGGGTTCGATCAAGGCCTTCGACGACATCTACCGCTCACTGGCGGGCCAGGTGGCGTCGTATCTCCGCTGGCACCGTGCCACCGATCCTGATGGCCTCACGAACGACGTGTTCGCCCAGGTGCATCGCAATCTGCCGCGGTTCGAGGGGGACGAGCACGGCTTCCGATCGTGGGTGTTCACGATCGCCCACCACCGCATGATCGACGACCGGCGGCGGGCCAATCGCCAACCGCGCATGCAGGACGACCTGGGCGTCGAGGAGCACATGGGGCTGGGCGACGTCGAGGACGACGCGTTCGCCGTGCTCGCGCATGACCGCGTGCGGGACCTCTTGATGGTGCTGTCCCCCGACCAGCGTGACGTGGTACTGCTGCGCATCATCGCCGACCTGTCCGTAGAAGAGGTGGCACGCATGCTCGACAAGCGTGAGGGCGCCATCAAGGCGCTACAGCACCGTGCGCTGGCCGCCCTTCGTCGCCATATCGACCGCATGGCGGGAGCGGCGTAGATCCCCTCGCTCACAGGCATATCCCAAGCACGAAGCGTGGCGTTCACCTGATCAGATGGGTGATCTGAGCGAACGTGATGTGGAGGATGTCCTCGAGGGTGTGCAGCCCCCGGGCCGTGGCGACCTCGCGCACGTCGTCGAGCTGACCACCTGGCTGCACGCGAGTCGCGAGATCGAGCCCCCGCCGGCCATGCGCGACGATCTGTTCTGTCAGATCGAAGACGGCTTTGGCGCGTACCAACGGTCGTCCCGTCGGTCGCCGGCGCATCTGCGGCGCCACCCGGTCGGCAGACGCCGGCTGGTGCGAGAGACGATTGCGGGATCCGGGCGCCCGATCGCCAGCGTTGCCGCCGCCGCCGTCTTGCTCGTGGGTGTGATCGTCGCGGTTCGCGACGGCGGTCCTGCACGCGAGCCGTCGGCGTTCGTCTCGCCTTCGGCCCAGGGCCTCCGCACGACCGGGGGTGAGGCGCCCTCCACCAGCACCACCACCGCTCCCACGACGACGTCGCCCCCGGAGACCGGGTCCGAACCCGAGGCGCCTGGCCCGACCGTCACGACCTCCCAGGACCGCGAACAGGCGGCGACCCTCGATGCGACCACGGGGTCGACCCAGCCTTCGGACACGACGTCGGCGGGTCCTCAGTCTCAGGCCGGCGACGACCCGACCCCATCGACGACCGAGGCGCAACCCGGCGGGGCCGACGACGGCGACATCGCCGGATCGGAGGGTCATCCGGGCGGTGGGCGCATGCAGCCATCGCCACAAGTGGATCCCGCCGACGAAACGACGCCGTGGGACCTGCCGCTGTCCGGGTGGGACTTCGACCTGTCCGAGTGGCTCCCGGCCAAGGAGCTCTGGGCCGCCGTGGTCGAGGCCGAGGGGATGGACGAAGCCGTGGACACCGAAGATGACGCCGGCAGTGACGACGACCATCCGAAGCGTGATCGCCGCGGGAACGGCGAGACCAAGGGCGATGGCAACAAGGCCGGCGAGGGCGATCGCCAGGACGATGGCGATCCCGAGCAGGAAGGCAGCCAGGCCGATTAGACCGCCGGGCCGCCTGCGATGCCGCCGGCCGCCACCAGGAGCGTCTCGAGCTGCCGCTGGTGACACGAGGCCCGATCGACATCGGCATCCGACCGGAGCTGCGCCTGGAGCAGCGCCTCACCCTCGTGCCAATGGTCGAGCTGGTCGGAAAGGACCAGGCGGAGCGCCCGGATCGTGGGCCCGTCACTGACCGGCGAGGCGCGGTCGAGGTGGTCTCCGTAGGCGCTCACGGCATGGGGCACGAGCACCCGGTAGGTGCCGGCCAGCTTCTCGATCGTGAGCTCGGGCGCGTCCGGGGCCGCCAGGGCCTCGGCGAAGGCGATGTGGGCGGCGCTGGGCGGCGCGATGAACGAGGCCCCGCCGGGGCCGTTCCCGCGCTTGGCGTTTCGCACCGGGCCGCTCGGGACGGGGCCGGCCTCACCGATCACCGGTATCAGGTCATGCCACAGGCCGGCGTGCCAGCCGTGCTGGCGGCTGTGCGTGGCCAGGGCCGCCTTGACGGCGGGCTCGGGCACCGACGCCGTCCACGCGCCCAGGATCTCGAACGCTCGCATCTCGATCCAGCAGTAGTGGCCGATCCGCCGGGCGCTGGCTTCGAGCGACAGAGCTGCGCGTGGCGACGGCGGTCCGCTCATCTGGTGTCAGTCTCGCACGGCGTCGGCAGCGCGCCCCGCCAGCAGGGGGGCGACGACCTCGGCCAGGAGCACGGCGATCAGGATCAGCGCACCGCCCGCCACCGTCGCGGCGGTGAGCGGTTCGTCGACCAGGGCGCTCAGCAGAGCGGCGAACACCGGCTCGAGCAGCAGGATGATGGCGGCCCGTGACGGGCTGACCACCCGTTGGGCCCAGACCATTGCCAGGAACGCCACAGCGGTGGCGAACACACCGGTGAAGGCCGCGGCGGCGAGCGCACTGCCATCGAGGTCGAAACCGCCCTGGACGGTCGCCGGCACCAGGCACGCCACTCCGACCATGGCCAGCTGCACGGTGGTGAGCCTGACGGGATCATGGCGGGGGGCGACGTCGCCCAGGAAGACGAGATGGGCGGCGAACGCCACGGCACAGCCGAGCGTCAACACCTCCCCCCGGCCGAAGCCGGTGTCGGCACCCCCGGTCAACAACACCAGCCCGGCGACCGCGAGAACGACCCCGACGAGCGTGACGGGGTGAGGGGCCCGCCTGGTGGTCGCGAACGAGATGAAGGGCACGAACACGACGAGCATGTAGGTGATGAAGGCGGAGGCCGCAGCGGTCGTGTACTGCAGGCCCACGGTCTGGAGCACGTAACCGGCGAGGAGCAGCATGCCGGCGAGGGCGCCGTCTCGGAGCTCACCAGGGGTGCCAGGCCGGCCAATGGCCGGTCGCGCCGTCCGCGCCGCAGTCCGGCGGTGGGCGACGAGGCCGAGCACGGCCGCCCCGATGAGGAATCGAACGGAAAGGAACGGCAGAGGGTCGACCCGCTCGACCGCGTCCTGAACCACGAGGAAGGTCGTGCCGAAGAAGAACGCCGCCACCACCAGCGCCGCATCCGCTTGCCAGCGGGGTGTCGCGACGGGTCTCCCGTCCGCACCCTCCTGCGGTGGGAGCGGGACTGCGGCCTCGGACACGGCACCTCACATCCGGTATTCACGCGGGGACTGGCAGTGCTGTTAATACTGGTGCGGTGCGTCCTGTTCGCAGATCGCACGGCTGGGGGATCCTGGCACGGGCGAGCGTCCCCGTCGCGTTGGCGGCGTCCGCCTCGACCGCATGCTCGAGCGAGCCGTCGCGCGAGGCCACCGCACCCCCGGTCGAGATCCTCGCGTCCGTGCACATCCCCGTTGAGGAGACCGTGGTCGTGCCCAGCTCGAGCGCTGCGGGGCTGGCGGTGGCGACCAGCAGCACGTTGTACGATCACTCGCCCGTCGTGGTGCTGGCCTCCGACGGCGACGTCGCAGGCCAGGCCCGAGCGGCGTCGGTGGCAGTGGGCCTGGGTGGCCCGCTGTTGCTGGCGCCCACCTCTGCCGACCCTGCGCAGAGCGCGGCGGTTCGCGACGAGCTGGCACGCCTGGGGCCGGAGGCGATCCTGAGCTTCGGCGACCCAGCCACGCGCTGGGCGCAGCAAGGCGACCTGGGCGTGCCCGTGGTTGCCGCTCCGGCCGATATCGGGGACGTCGAAGACGCCACGGGCCGCGACCTGGGCGACGACCAGGCCGTGACGCCCGACCAGCTCATCGACGCCATCGCCGCCCTCGACCCGGACCAGGCTCCGCTGCTGACCATCGACGCCGGTGCCGGCACGAGCACCAGCACCGCGGGCACCGGGGACGGCGACGCCGAGCCCTCGGGCCCCGGGGATCTCCCACGGTTAGCGCCCGATGCGCCCCTGGACACACTGCTGGTTCTCGTGGCTCGCGATCCGGCGTCGCTGGCGGCAGCGGCGACGGCCCGGGCCAGCGGGGCGCGGCTCATCGCCGTCGCCAATCCCGACCCTCGCACCGACCCCGAGGTCATCGCCGCGCTGGCCGCCGAGCCGCCCGGACAGGTCGTGGCGCTCGGGACAGCGTTCGGCTCTCCGGAGACACTCCGCTACCGCCTCGATGTCGCCGCTAGCGGCGTCGAGCTGCCCGGCGGCGGGCAGATCCTCTATCCGGGACGGCAGATGGTTGCCCTCTACGGCCATCCGGGCACGCCGGTGCTAGGCGTGCTGGGTGAGCAGGGCGTCGAGGGCGCGATCGCCCGCGCCCAGCAGATGGCAGCCGACTACCAGTCGCTTGTCGACGTGCCCGTGGTTCCCGCCTTCGAGATCATCACCACCGTGGCGTCCAACGGTGCCGGGCCGGATGGGAACTACTCGTACGAGGCGCCCCTCGACGTGCTGCGCCCCTGGGTCGATGCCGCAGGCCAGGCGGGCGTCTACGTCGTGCTCGACCTGCAGCCGGGGCGCACTGATTTCCTCACCCAGGCCAAGCGCTATGAGGAGCTCCTGGCCCGGCCGTACGTTGGGCTGGCCCTCGACCCGGAGTGGCGGCTGCAGCCCAACCAGCGCCACCTGGCCCAGATCGGCTCGGTGACGGCCGGCGAGATCAATACGGTCGTCACGTGGCTGGCCGACCTGACGCGCGCCCACAAGCTGCCGCAGAAGCTGCTCATGCTGCACCAGTTCCAGCAGCAGATGATCAGCGATCGGGGCACCGTGGACACCAGCCGCGACGAGCTGGCCGTGCTGATCCATGCCGACGGATTCGGCTCGCCCGGCGCCAAGTTCGAAACCTGGAACCTGATGCACATCAGCCCTCCGCCCACCGTGTGGTGGGGCTGGAAGAATTTCGTCGACGAGGACAGCCCGACATTCACGCCCGCCGAGACCATGGCGATCGAGCCGCGGCCCCTGTTCGTGTCGTATCAGTAGGTGGTCGCCGCGGTGGCTGGGGTGTGGGGTGAGGTCGAGGGGGAGGGTTTGCCTTCCCCCTCGAAGGTCAGCCGCGATAGCGGTTGGTGATGGGCAGGCGCCGGTCCTTGCCGAATGCCTTGGTGGTGATGCGCACTCCGGGCGGGGTCTGGCGACGCTTGTACTCCGACTGGTCGACCAGCCTGGTGACGCGTTCCACCAGGTCCGCATCGAAGCCCATCGCCACGAGGTCGGCGCGGGTGCGGTCGTGCTCCACGTAGGCCTCGAGGATCGGGTCGAGCACGTCGTAGCGGGGAATGGACTGGTCGTCGCGCTGGTCGGGGCGTAGCTCCGCCGAGGGCGGCTTGGTGAGGACGTTCTCGGGTATCAGGGGCCGTCCCGCCCGGGCGTTGCGGTCGCGCGCCAGCTCGTAGACCAGTGTCTTGGGCACGTCCTTGATGACCGCGAAGCCGCCGGCGGTATCGCCGTAGAGCGTCGAGTAGCCAACGGCGCTCTCGCTCTTGTTGCCAGTGGTCAGCACCAGCCAGCCCGGGAACTTGTTGGACAGCGCCATCAGCAGCACGCCGCGGATGCGGGGCTGGATGTTCTCCTCGGCGAGGCCGGGCTCCAGCCCCGCGAAGCTCGGCGCCAGGATCTCCAGCAGTGCCGCGTGGGCCGGCTCTATCCCGATGACCCGCGACTCGATGCCCAGCTCCGCGCAGAGCTTCTCGGCGTCGGTGATCGAATGATCGGACGAGTAGCGCGACGGCATGAGTACCCCGTGCACGTGCTCGGGGCCCAGGGCGTCGGTGGCGATGAGCGCCACCAGGGACGAGTCGATGCCGCCGGATAGGCCTATGGCAACGTCGGTGAACCCGTTCTTCCGGACGTAGTCACGGGTGCCGAGCACGAGCGCCTCGTAGATCTCGCGCACCAGCGGCATGGCCTCGACCAGTGGCGGATGCCGCGTGTCGGCCGGGTCCGTCACGCGAGGGGAGGAGGAGATCTCGACGACCGGGAGTGGGTCCTCGGTGGCGCGACCACGGGGATCGAGCAGTCGCTTGCGGAACACCGGCAGGACTTCGACGTCGCAGACGATCGTCTGCTCCTCGAACTGGGCCGCCCGGGCCACGACCTCGCCCTGGGCGTCGAACACCATCGAGGCGCCGTCGAAGATGAGCTCGTCCTGGCCGCCGACCTGGTTCACATAGACCAGCGCGCAGGAGGCGTCGGACGCCCGTGTGGCCAGCATGCGCTCGCGCTCCGCCAGCCGGTTGGCGTAGTACGGCGAGGCGTTGATGTTCACCACGAGCTCGGCGCCGCCGGCGGCCTGGGCCGCGATGGGCCCGGTGGGGCTGAACGCGTCCTCGCAGATCGACACGCCCACCCGGACGCCACCCACCGCTACCAGCGGCGACGTGCCGCTACCCGGGGCGAAGTAGCGCTGCTCGTCGAACACCGCGTAGTTGGGCAGCAGGCGCTTGTGGTAGACGGCCTGCACCTCGCCGTATGCGCACACGGCGGCGGCGTTGAAGAGGTCGCGGTCGGCGTCCACGAATCCGAGCACTGCCACACAGCTACCGCTGGCCGCTGCCACCCGGTCGAGCGCCGCCCGGTTGTCGGTGATGAAGCCGGGCTTGAGCAGCAGGTCTTCGGGCGGGTACCCGGTGAGCGCCAGCTCGGGGAACACTGCCAGGTCGCAGCCCTGGGCCTCGGCGTCGCCGAGGGCGGCGATGACCCGCTCGACGTTGCCCTCGAGATCGCCGACGGTCGTGTTGATCTGGCACAGCGCCACACGCAGCCGTGTCACGCCAACAAGGGTACGGGGCGGGTGCAGACTCGGGGTGTGGATCGCGTGGACATGGCCGAGCTGCCCGAGCTGGTCGAGCGGAGCGCCGACCCGGTCGCCGTTCGCTCGGCGCTCGACCGCGTGGACGGCTCGGTGGGCGAGCGCCTGGCGGCCGATCCGGTGCTCGCTCGCGCGTTCGTGACCACGGTGGCCGCGAGCCGCAGCGCCACCCGACTGATCCACGCGGATCCCGCCGCAATGGCCGTCCTGGCCGATCTCGACAGAGCCGTCCCCGACGGCACCGATGCCGACAGCGACGAGCTGGTCCGCTGGAAACGCCTGGAGCAGCTCCGCATCATGACCCGCGATCTGCTGGGCCTCGACGACCTGGAGACCACGACGGCGGCCCTCGCCGATGTGGCGATGGCCGTGCTGCGGGCCTCGGTCCGCATCGCCGATGCCGACGGCGGTGCGCTGGCGGTGATCGGCATGGGCAAGCTCGGGGGCCGCGAGCTCAACTACGCCAGCGACATCGACGTGCTGTTCGTCGATGGCGAACCCCGCCAGGCCCGCAAGGTCCTCGACCTCGCCCGGCGGTCCTTCCGCGTGGACGCCAACCTCCGCCCCGAGGGACGCGACGGCGCGCTGACACGGTCCATCGAAAGCTACGTGACGTACTGGGACCGGTGGGCGCGGCCCTGGGAGTTCCAGGCGTTGCTCAAGGCCGTGCCCGTCGCCGGCGACCCCGAAGTAGGACGCAACTGGGCGTCGGCGGCCTCGCTCGCCCTCTGGGACCGGCGGTTCACCGCTGACGACCTGCGCTCGCTCCGGGTTCTCAAGGACCGCGCCGAGACCGAGGTCGTCCGCCGGGGAATGGCGGAGCGGGAGGTCAAGCGGGCCCCGGGCGGCATCCGCGACATCGAGTTCGCCGTGCAGGTGCTGCAGCTCGTGCACGGAGGGGCGGACCCCGAGCTGCGCTCGCCCACGACACTGACAGCGCTGGCCGAGATGCGGGACGCCGGGTACGTCGCCCCGGATGACGCCGATGGCCTGGCCGACGCCTACCGCTCCCTACGCCGGGTCGAGCACGCCCTGCAGATCGAGGACGAGCAACAGACCCACACCCTCCCTGCGGATCGCGACCATCGCCGCCGCATCGCCCGGGTGCTCGGATACCGGGGCACGCCCGAATCGGGTCCCACGGACGCGTTCGATCGCGATCTCGCCCGCCAGCGCAACGTCGTGCGCCGGATCCACGAACGGCTCTACTTCCGACCGCTGCTCGATGCCCTGGCCGGCGCCGGTCACATGTCGCCTGATGCGGCCGCCAGCGCGCTCGCTAGCTTCGGTTTCGCCGACGCCGACCGCACGCGGGCCGCGGTGCGCGAGCTGACCCGTGGCCTGACCCGCTCGTCGCGCATGATGCAACAGCTCCTTCCGCTGGTGCTCGACTGGCTGTCGACGTCGCCCGACCCCGATCTGGGACTGCTGGGCCTACGCAAGTTGGCGTCGGGTGAGCAGCGGATCATGGAGCTGGCCAACGCCTTTCGCGACAGCCCCGAGGTCGCCCGACGCCTGTGCCAGCTGCTGGGGTCGAGCGGGCTGCTCGGTGACGTCCTGGCCGCCAACCCCGACCTGATCGTGCGGCTGGCCGACGTCGACCGCCTCCAGACCCTGGATCACGCCGGTCTGGCGGACTCGGCCGACCGAGCGCTGGACTGGCGCACCGACGTCGACGACCGCCAGCAAGCTCTGCGGCGCTGGCGGGCCCGCCACCTGCTGGGTGTGGCGGCCCGGGACGTGTTCGGGGCCGCGGACGTGGCGGCGGTGGGGGCCGACCTGGCCGCCCTGGCCGAGGCCAGTGTCGAAGCCGCGCTGGCGTCGCTGGAGCCACAGGTGCCGTTCGCCGTGGTGGCCCTGGGCCGGTTCGCGGGCGGCGAACTGTCGTACGCCAGCGACCTCGACGTGCTCTTCGTCCACGAGGGTTCGACACCAGCAGACCACGAGGAGGGCCTCCGGGTGGCGGCCGGCCTCCTGCGGTTCCTGGCCGGCGCCACTCCCGCCCAACGGATCTACGACATCGACTCCGACCTGCGCCCCGAGGGCCGCCAGGGCGCGCTGTCCCGCACCATCGACGGCTATGCCGCCTACTACGACCGCTGGGCGCTCACCTGGGAGCGGCAAGCCATGGCTCGGGCCCGGCCGGTGGCCGGCGACCCGGCGCTCGGGGCGCGCTTCCTCGCACTGTTGGACCAGGCGGTGTGGGGCCGACCGTTCAGCGCCGAGGACGAGCGCGAGGTGCGGCGGATGAAGGCGCGCATCGAGCGGGAGCGGATCCCCACGGGGGAGGATCCGGAGTTCCACCTGAAGCTCGGGAGGGGATCGCTGTCCGACGTCGAGTTCACGGTCCAGCTGCTGCAGATGCGGACCGGTACCCGTGCCCCGTCGACGATGGGCGCGCTGGAACGGTTGTCGTCCGCCGGGGTGGTGAGCGGCGACGACGCCGATGTGCTGCGGGCCGCCTACCGCTTCTGCGAACGCACGCGCAACCGCTGGTGGCTCGTCGGCTCGGCGCCCTCGGCGGTGGACGCGCTGCCGCAGCGACCCGATGACCTCTCCCACCTGGCCCGCTCGCTCGACACGAGCGCGGCCGGACTGCGCGACGAGTACCGGCGTGTGACGCGGCGGGCGCGACGGGTGGTCGAGCGCCTGTTCTACGGCAGGGCGTGACGCGGTCGACTCACGTCTGCGCCCGTGGGCGCAGCTTCAGGAGGCGTGAGAGGATCTCGGCGTCATTGACCGGTGGAGCCGGAGGGGGAAGATGGCTGTCACGCCGGAAGTCCGGGCCATGCTCGATGCCTTGGATGCACTGGGCAGCCCACCCATTGAAGAGCAGACGCCCGCGCAGGTGCGGGAGGCCTACGGCCAGTTCAACGCGCTGGCCAGTAGGGCCGAGATGGCCTCGGTCACCGACCGCACGTTTCCCGGGCCCGCGGGTGACGTGCTGGTGCGGGCGTACGTGCCCACGGCCGAGCCGGGCCCACGGCCGGTGCTGGTGTACTTCCACGGCGGGGGGTGGGTCATCGGTGACCTCGAGAGCCACGACGCCACGGTCCGCGCCCTGGCCGCGGCCAGCGGCGTGACGGTCGTGGCGGTCGACTACCGGCTGGCGCCCGAGAACCCGTTCCCCGCGGCGGTCGACGACTGTCTGGCGGCGGTGCGCTGGGTGGCCGAGCCGTCGACGGCCGCGGACCTGGCGATCGATCCCGACCGCATGGCCGTTGGCGGCGACTCGGCCGGCGGCAACCTGGCCGCCGTGGCGGCGCAGCAGCTTCGGGACACGGGACCGGCATTGCGGTTCCAGCTGCTCGTCTACCCGGTGACCGAGATGCGCTTCTCGCAGCCCTCGATCGACGAGAACGCCGACGGCTACTACCTGACCAAGGCCGACATGGCGTGGTTCCGGATGCACTACCTCGGCTTCGACAACTGGGACGATCCCCGGGCGTCGCCGCTGCTCGCCGCCGACGACGCGGTGCGGGATGTGGCGCCGGCGTTGGTGATCACAGCCGAGTACGACCCCCTGCGCGACGAGGGCGAGGCCTACGCCGCCAAGCTGCAGGCTGCGGGCGTCGATGCCAAGGCCAGCCGCTACGACTCCGTGATCCACGGGTTCTTCTCGATGGGCGACCTGGTCCCCGAGGGCAAGGTCGCCATCGACGAGGCCGCCGCGGCACTGCGAGCGGCGCTGGCTAGCCGGCTGTGACGGAAGCACATCGACAGGCCCGGAATACGCAACAAATCCTCGGATCTACATTTACATATAGCTAGGATGCACGTAGCATCGTACGCGTGTTCGTAGGCCTGAAACTCCGGCACGTGGAGGACGTGGAGCGAGTGCTGCGTTCCCAGGTCGGGCGGCTGGTGGCGGATGAGGTGCCGCTGAACGAGGCGCCGGCGATGTGGCAGGCGTTCGATGGCGTCGAGCGCTTGGCAACGGCAGCCAAGACGCTGCTTGCCGAGCGGGTAGAGGAATCTCGGGTATGGACGCGGGCCGGCGACCGCTCGGCGGCCGAGTACCTGGCCCGCACGTCCGGCAGCTCGGTTGGTGTGGCTCGCAGTGGGTTGGAGACCGCCAAGCGACTGCGACGCTTGCCGGCCACCGAAGCAGCGGTGCGCCGCGGTGCGCTGTCGAGGGCCCAGACCGAGGCCATCGCGGACGCCGCGGCAGTGAATCCTGCCGCCGAGGGGTCGCTGCTGGAGATAGCTGAGCGCTCCAACCTGGTCGAGCTGCGCGAGCAAGCCAACCGGGCCAAGGCCGCCGGCGATCCCGACCCCGACGCGACGCATCGGCGCATCCACGCGCAGCGTTGCCTGCGGCGCTTCACCGATGGCGAGGACGCGTGGAACCTGCAAGCTCGCGGCACCCCCGATGCCGGTGCGGCGTTCAACGCCGCGCTCGATCCCATCATCGACGAGATCTTCCGGGGTGCTCGGCGCGACGAGCGGCGGGAGTCCCGAGATGCCTATGCGTTCGACGCTGTCATCGAGCTCGCACGCCGAGCCCGCGTCGGCGCCAGCGCATCGGGCACTGCGATGCGGCCGGGCGCAGCCGTCGAGTCATCACCCCACTCAGCAAGCGCACCGGCACCGAGCCCGCCACGCCCGAAGCCCTCCAACCCGAGTTTCCTGGCGCTGTTGCGGGTCGACCTCGAAGCGCTGGTGCGGGGCCAGGTCGAAGGCGACGAGCAGTGCGACATCGCCGGCGTGGGTGCGGTGCCCGCCCGGGTGGCCCGCGACCTGTTGGGCGAGTCGATCCTGAAGCTGGTCATGACCCGTGGCGTCGACGTCGTCAACGTCACCAACCTGGGTCGAGGGCCTACTGCCGCCCAACGCGTCGCGTTGCTCTGGACTTCGCCGTGGTGCACCAACTCGCTTTGCTCCCACACCCTTCAGATCCAGTGCGACCACCGCAAACCATGGATCGCAGTCCACGAGACGACGCTCGACAACCTCGACCGGCTGTGCGATCCGTGCCACAAGCGCAAGACCCACGAAGGCTGGGCGCTCGTCGCCGGCAAAGGCCGACGACCACTCGTACCCGCCGATCATCCCCGTCACCCCAACAGTCACACGACGGCACGCGACGACAGGGGCCCACCGTCCCCGACTCGCGGCCAGAAGGCCCGAGCCCCCGCGCTGTTCGGCAGCGACGCCGCTTGATCACGCCTCACGAAAGGCGTGGCGGACGCGGGATGGGCCCGCCACCACGGAACCGTCAGTCGGCCGGTGCCGTGGCGGGTCGCCGGCGCTGCCAACGGCGGACCCCGAGCGCCACCAGGGCCACCGGCACGGCGAACGGCAGCAGGAAGCCGGCCACCGCGAGTGCGATCCGGCCACCATCCACTGCGGCGACCCAGCCGCGCCGGAGGCCGTCGGCGAAGCCGGGGGCGTCGTCGCTGGGCGAGGGCGCGTCCTCCTCCGACATGTGGACCGTCAGCGTCGCCAGGTCCACCTGGTCGCGCAGCACGCGCTGCTGAGCGAGCAGCGCCTCGAGCTCCGCCTCGCGTCGGGCCAGCTCGCCCTCGACCAGCGCCAGCTGCGCGACATCGCCGGACTGCGACAGCAACCCGCGGACCCGCACGACGCTGGCGCGTAGCGAGGCGATGCGGCTTTCGACGTCGACGACCTCGGCCGTCACGTCTTGGGCCTCGACGTTCTGTTCGGCGACGTCGCCCAGCTCACCGATCGCACCGCGCACGTCATCGAACCGGTCGGCAGGGACCCGAACCGTCATGCGGACCTCGTCGTCGCGGGCCCGCACCTGCTCGTCGGCGACGAACCCGCCGACATCGGTGGCCAAGCGGCGCACGTCCGTGGCCGCGGCGTCGACGTCATCGACGGTGAGTCGCATGGTGCCGGTCCGCACCACGTCCCGTGCGCGGGCGATGGCCACCGTGTCGAGCGCCAGAGGCCCGGCTCCACCCTCGCCACCGCCGGCGGGGTCGCCCTCGGCTGCGGCGTCGGCGGCCGTCTCATCCGTGACCGCCCTGTCCGCGTCATCGCCCCCGGGCGCGGCAGTGTCGACCCCTGAGCCGGCATCGGTGCCGGACCCCGCGACGTCATCGCTCGCGGAGTCCCCATCGTCCCGGCCTGCGCAGCCCGCCGCCGCGGCCAACGTCAGCAGGACCGCCGGCAAGACCAACCCCACCCGTGCACGCGCCGTCCGTGTCATGCCCGATTGGACGGACCGTGCTGCCCGGCCGGTTCCCGAAGCGCCGCATCGCCGATTCGGACCCTTCACCCGTTGCCACCACTCGGCCCAGCGGCGACCAACAGCGCGCCGAACTGTTGCCCGATCGCCTGCGGGTCGGTCTTCTCGGGATCTACCACGGCACCGGCGACGACCCCGTTGACGAGCGCGACGATGGGTGCGGCCATGGCCTCGGGTTGCACCCACCCCTGCTGTGCGTGCACGAGGATCTGGTGAGCTGGGAGACGGCCACCGGCGGCGGCTCCACCAGCAACATCATCACCACTTGGGAGTCGCTCACGTCCCTGGCGCTTCTCGGCGCCGTGCTCGCGCTCGCCCTGCACCTGCCCGGTCAAGCCGGCTCGGCGGCGGGGAGGCGGTAGCCGGCGCACTCGTTCCCGGCCCCATGTCCCCGTGCTGGCGCGATCGCGTAGCCTCCTCCCATCCCTACGAAGGAGGCGAGGACATGGCCTTCGTGCAGATCATCGAGTTCCGCACGTCGAATATCGACGAGATGCGCAAGCTCGAGGAGGAATGGGAAGCCGCCGCCGGTACCGAATCGACGGCTCGTCGGGTGATCACCGGTGCCGACCGCGACGATTCTGGTCGCTACCTCCAGGTCGTCTTCTTCGACTCGTACGAGTCGGCCATGGAGAACTCCAACCTGCCGGTCACGCAGGAGTTCTCCCAGAAGATGATGGCGCTCAGCGACGGATCGCCGACCTTCTACAACCTGGACGTCGTCGACGATCGCACGATGGCCTGACGGCCGCTGAGCAGGGGATCGACTGCCGCCGTCGCTAATTGTCATACCCCTGCGCCAGAATCGGAGCGTGGTACTGGAGATGACCAGCGCGGTAGCGGCGACCGAGCCGGCCGAGGCGAGGGCGGCGCCGCGCGGCCTCGCCGATTTCCATCCGGCCGTGCGCACGTGGTTCGAGCGCCGCTTCCCCGAAGGCCCCTCCGAGCCCCAGGCGCAGGGGTGGCCGCTCATCGCGTCCGGGGTCGACACCCTCGTCGCCGCCCCCACGGGCTCGGGCAAGACGCTCGCCGGCTTCCTGGTGGCCATCAACGCGCTGTATCGGGCCCACGAGGCAGGGGAGCACGTCACCGACATCGCCAGGGTGGTCTACGTGTCGCCGCTCAGGGCACTGGCGGTCGACATCGCCGAAAACCTCGATCGCCCGCTCGACGAGATCGCCGCGGTCGCCGCCGAGCTGGGCCTCGACGCGCCCGACATCCGGGTCGCCGTGCGCACCGGCGACACCACCAGCTCCCAACGCAGCCTCATGGTGCGCCGACCGCCGAGCTTCGTGGTCACCACACCGGAGTCGCTCTACCTGTTGGTCACGAGCGCCCGCGGGCGAGAGGCGCTGCGCACCGTGGATACGGTGATCGTCGACGAGATCCACGCCGTCGCCCGCGACAAGCGGGGTGCGCACCTGGCGCTCACGCTCGAACGCCTCGAGGCGCTCTGCGACCGGAGGCCGATGCGCATCGGGTTGTCGGCCACGCAGCGTCCCATCGAGACGGTCGGCCGCCTGCTGGTCGGCGATCGGCCCCTGCCGGCGGTGGTCGACGTCGGCCACCTGCGCGACCTCGACCTGGCGCTGGAGCTTCCGGAGGGCGAGCTGGAAGCGGTGGCGTCGGCCGAGCAGATGGGCGACGTTCTCGACCGCATCGCCGCCCTGGTGGGCGACCACCGCACCACACTGGTGTTCGTCAACACCCGCCGGCTGGCGGAGCGGTTGGCGCACCAGCTCGGCGAGCGAATGGGTGACGACGTCGTGGCGGCCCACCACGGCAGCCTCTCCAAGGAACGCCGCTACCGCGTGGAGAGCCGGTTGCGGGCCGGCGACCTCAAGGTCCTCGTGGCCACCGCCTCACTCGAGCTCGGCATCGACATCGGGCCGGTCGAGCTCGTCTGCCAGATCGGGTCGCCCCGCAGCATCGCCACGTTCCTCCAGCGGGTCGGCCGTTCCAACCACAGCCGCGGTGGCACGCCCAAGGGCCGGCTGTTCCCGATGACCCGCGACGAGTTGGTCGAGTGCAGTGCCCTGATGGCGGCGGTCCGCGCCGGCCGCCTCGATGCCATCCGCCCCGCGCGCCAGCCGCTCGACATCGCGGCTCAGCAGATCGTGGCCGAGGTGGCGGCGCAGGAGTGGCGCTCGGACGACCTGTACGACCTGGTGCGCCGAGCGGCTCCGTACACCGAACTGACCCGGGCCCAGTTCGACGAAGTGGTCGACCTGGTGGCCGCGGGCATCGAGACGGGTCGCGGGCGGCGCGGCACCTACGTGTACCACGACACGGTCAACGGCGAGCTCCGTGGCCGACGCAACGCCCGGCTGGCCGCTGCCACTTCGGGGGGTGCCATCCCCGAGACCGGCGACTACCGGGTGGTGGCCGAGCCCGACGACACCTTCGTCGGCACCGTCGACGAGGACTGGGCGGTCGAGTCGATGGCCGGCGACATCTTCCTGCTCGGCACCCACTCGTGGCAGATCCGCCGGGTCGAGCCCGGCGTCGTGCGTGTGCGAGACGCAGGCGATACGCCGCCCACCATCCCGTTCTGGCTGGGCGAGGCTCCGGCCCGGACCGTCGAGCTCTCGCACGAGGTCTCCGACCTGCGGGTCCGGGTCGACGAGTACCTGGCCAACGGCGATCCCGACGGGGCCCGCCGGTGGCTGGCCGATGTCGCCGGCGTCGGCCCCGACGCCGCAACGATGATCGTCGACTACCTGGCTGTGGGCCGGGCTGTGCTCGGCGCCATGCCGAGCCAGGAGTGCCTGGTGTTCGAGCGCTTCTTCGATGACACCGGGGGCATGCAGCTGGTGGTCCACTCGCCCTACGGCGGGCGCATCAACCGGGCACTGGGGCTGGCGCTGCGCAAGAAGTTCTGCCGCACCTTCAACTTCGAGCTCCAGGCCGCGGCCACCGACGACGCGATCGTGCTGTCGCTCGGACCGCACCACAGCTTCCCCCTCGACGAGGTGCCCCGTTACGTGCCGAGCCGCACGGTGCGCGACACGTTGGAGCACGCCATCCTCGACTCGCCGATGTTCCAGTCCCGCTGGCGCTGGAACCTCAATCGGTCGCTGATGGTGCTGCGGTTCCGCAACGGCAAGCGCAACCCGCCCCCCATCCAGCGCATGGAGTCCGACGACCTGATGGCCGCTGTCTTCCCGGCGGCGGCGGCCTGTCAGGACAACGCCACCGGCCCGATCGAGATCCCCGACCACGTGCTCGTGCGCCAGACGATCGACGACACGCTGCACGAGGCGCTCGACGTCGACGGGCTCCAGGCCCTGCTCGAACGCATCGAGTCTGGTGATGTGCGGGTCCACTGCGCCGACACCACCGAGCCGTCGGTGCTCGCCCACGAGATCATCACGGCCCGGCCCTATGCGTTCCTCGACGACGAGGAGTTCCAGAATCGACGCACCAACGCAGTGCACCTGCGGCGGGGGCTGGCGGTCGATCTGGGCTCGATCGGGGCGCTCGACTCCGAAGCCATCGAGCAGGTGCACGCCGAGATCGTTCCGCTGCCGACCACCGCCGACGACCTGCACGACCTGATCTCGTCCCTGGTCGCGGTCCGGGCGCGGGAAGACTGGCGGCCGCTGTGGTCCGAGCTAACGGCACGGGGCCGCGGGCACACGATCACCCACGAGGGCGGCGAGCTGTGGTGCACGGCCGAAGCCCGCGGCGACGCCGACCGTGCGCTCAGGGGCGACGACGTCACCGTGGCCCAGACCGTGCGGGGCCATCTCGAGATCGCCGGCATCACCACCGTCGAGGCACTGGCAGAGACAACCTCCCTGCGACCGGTCTGGGTCGCACAGGGACTGGCGGCGTTGGAGCGCGACGGCTTCGCCCTCCAGGGCCACTACACGCCCGATGCGCCTGGCACCGAGTGGGTGGCCCGGCGGCTGCTCGCCCGCATGCACTCATACTCCCGCCGGTCTCGACGTCAATCGGTCCAGCCGGCGACGGCTCGCGATTTCATGCGGTTCCTGCTTCGCTGGCAGCACGTCGCACCCGACACCCAGGTGGCGGGCGAGGCGGGGCTGGTTGCCGTCCTCGAACAGCTCCAGGGGTTCGAGAGCGCGGCGGTCAGCTGGGAGCCTGAGCTACTCGCCCGGCGGATGCGGCGCTACGAGCCCGCTTGGCTCGATCACCTGTGTCATGACGGTGAGGTGGCCTGGCTGCGCCTGACACCCCGCAGCCGCGACGATCCCGATGCGCCGGCGACCGCGCCATCCAAGGCGACGCCGATCGCCGTGGTGTTGCGCGACGACCTCGGCTGGTTGCTGGCCGCTGCCCGCTCGGGCTCCCAGCCGCTCGAGCCGACGGCGGGCGCCACCGCCGAGATCATCGAGGTGCTGCGGGAGCGGGGGGCCTGTTTCGCCGGCGACCTTGCCGCGGCCACCCGGCGCCTGTCCGAGGACATCGAGCGAGGACTGTGGGACGGGGTCGCCCGGGGTCTCGTCATGTCCGACGGCTTCGGCGCCATACGTGCCCGGGTGGCCGGGCGCCCGCCGTCAGGTCGTCCGCAGCCCGGTCGCCCACGCCCCGGCGTTGGTGCGGGATACCGCCGCCCGCAGCGGTTCTCCCGCCTGGGCCGGTTCGAGCGGGCGACGGCCGCGTCGGCCGGTCGGTGGTCGCTCGTGCCGGGCAGGGATGCGGCCGACGGCGCGCCGGACGAGGCCGACACGGATCGGCTCGACCGCGAAGAGCTGGCCGAGACCGTGGCCGAGCAGCTGCTCAACCGGTGGGGCGTGGTGTTCCGTGACCTGGCGCTGCGTGACTCCGTGCGCTTGCCTTGGCGCGACCTGCAGTGGGCGCTGCGGAGACTGGAGGACCGTGGGCTCGTGCGGGGAGGGCGCTTCGTGAGCGGGTTCTCGGGCGAGCAGTACGCGCTACCCTCGGCCGCCGAGCAGCTTGCCCACGTGCGCAAGCTGCCGACGACCGGCGAACGCGTCACCGTCAACGCCACCGACCCGCTCAACCTTGTGGGCCTCATCGTGCCCGGCGACACCGTTGCCGCCGTCCGCACCAACCGGGTCACGTACGTCGACGGGGTGCCCGAGGCCCTCTCGGTGACCGGCGCCGCCGGCGCCGGCTGAGGTACCGGCGTTCGAATGTGATCGTTTCCGGCGTTCGTGGACGCCGGTTGCATGCGGACTGGCGGGCGATCCCGTTCCTGCAGGCACCGCTCAGCCGATGCAAGACCTCAGCAGCTCCTCCAGCGCGCGTCGGGCGCCGCCTTCCGCCTCGATGTCAACTGGGGTCGGTTCACCGCCGTTGACCTCGACATAGGCGCTGAAGATGAAGGTGCGCTTGTACTCGATGAGCGCGTGAGGGTCGCAGCGGGCCGCGGTGATGGCGATCTGACCAGCCGCCGACGGCCGGTCGTCGGCCACCTCGAGCGGCGAGCCCCCCGCATCCGTGGTGCTGACGGAGAAGATCACGTTGCCCCGCACCTCGTCCAGCATCGCCGTCACACCGGAGCTCCGTTGGGCCAGCTCGATCTCCCCCTCGATGGTCCGCGCTTCGGTGCGCGCCCACGTGTCGCCGAAGCGCAGATCGACGCTGGCCAGCGCTGCGGTGGCCGCACACTCGGAGTTGTGTAGCTCGGATAGGACGCCGCCGGGGATCTCCTCGAGGCCCACGCGAACCTGCTCGCCGGCGAGCCGCATGATCAGCTCCGGCGGCTCGTCGGCAACGTCGTCGCACTGCGCCGTGCCGAACGGCAGCGGGATCGCGACGCGATCGCTGGCCGCCACGGGCACATCGCGGGTCTGCGGCGGGACGGGCTCGAACAGCGGCGAGCTGAGCTGGACCGCCCCGATCTCGAGTTCCTGGTTGCCGCCATTGGTGACGGTCAGGCGTAGGGAACGGTGGGTCTCGAACAGCGTCGACCGCTGCACGGTCGCGGTCAGGGGTGCCGCGGGCGCCGCGCGCCCCGCGGTCTCGCGCGCGTCGGCGGTGTCGGCGGTGTCGTCGTCACCGGTACAACCGACAGCGACCATGAGCATGATCGCGATGGCAACCGAGGCAGCGCCTCGCATCGGCGTCTGACGGTACTAGGCCGCCCACGATGGCAAAGCAGGACCGTCCGCCGCCCGACAGCGCCGGCCAGCGGCTACAGGTCGTAGTAGAGGGCGAACTCCCACGGGTGCGGGCGCAGCCGCAGGGCGTCGACCTCGTTCTCCCGCTTGTACGTCACCCACGTCTCGATCAGGTCGTCGGTGAACACGCCGCCCGCCTTCAGGAACGCTTGGTCCTCCTCCAGCGCCGACAGCACGGCCTCGAGCGAGCCAGGTACCTGCGGCACCTTCGAGAGCTCCTCGGGCGGCAGGTCGTAGAGGTCCTTGTCCATCGGGTCAGGCGGCTCGATGCGGTTCTGAATCCCGTCGAGGCCCGCCATCAGCATCGCCGAGAACGCCAGGTACGGATTGCACGACGGGTCGGGGCAACGGAACTCCAGCCGCTTGGCCTTGGGGCTCTGGCTGTAGAGCGGGATCCGCACGGCTGCCGATCGGTTGCGCTGGCTGTACACCAGGTTGACCGGCGCCTCGTAGCCGGGCACGAGCCGCTTGTAGCTGTTGGTGGTGGGGTTGGAGAAGGCGAGGATCGCCGGCGCGTGCGTGAGCAGCCCGCCGATGTACCAACGGCCCATGTCGCTCAGCCCGGCGTACCCGGCCTCGCTGTAGAACAGCGGCTCGCCACCCTTCCACAGCGACTGGTGGGTGTGCATGCCGGAGCCGTTGTCCTGGAACACAGGCTTGGGCATGAACGTGGCGGTCTTGCCTGCCTGCCGCGCCACGTTCTTCACCACGTACTTGTAAAGCATGAGCTTGTCGGCCATGCGCAGCAGGCTGTCGAAGCGCATGTCGATCTCGGCCTGGCCGGCGGTGCCGACCTCGTGGTGGTGGATCTCGATCTCGACGCCCAGCCTCTCGAGCACGAGGATCATCTCGGACCGCAGGTCCTGGAAGTGGTCCATGGGCGGGACCGGGAAGTACCCCTCCTTGTAACGGGGCTTGTACCCCAGGTTCGGCTTCTCCTCGCGTCCGGTGTTCCAGGCCGCCTCGACCGACTCGATGAAGTAGTAGCCCTCGTGCTCGTTCTGGTCGAAGCGAACGTCGTCGAAGACGAAGAACTCGGCCTCCGGACCCACGTAACAGGTGTCGGCCAGGCCGGTGGACGTGAGGTACTCCTCGGCCTTGCGGGCCACGTAGCGCGGGTCGCGGCTATAGGACTCGCCGGTCACCGGATCGTTGACGAAGCAGTTGAGGTTCAGCGTCTTGTGCTGGGTGAACGGGTCGATGACCGCCGTGTTGGGATCGGGAACCAGGAGCATGTCCGACTCCTGGATCTCCTGGAACCCCCGGATCGAAGACCCGTCGAAGCCGACACCCTCGTCGAACACGTCGGCCGTGAGCTGGTCGGCCGGCATGGAGAAGTGCTGCATCAGGCCCGGCAGGTCGCAGAATCGCACGTCGACGATCTCGATGCCCTCGTCGCTGATCAGCTGCAGCACGTCGTCAGGGGTTCGCTCTTCCACGATCGCTCCCTTCAGCGTCGTCGGCGGGCTCGCCGCCCCAGATGCGCCCGCACGCTACATGGGCCTGGGGACCGGCTGCGGACGCGGACAGAGGAGCGCACCGAAGCGCGTTCCGTGTCCGTTCCCCAGCGATCGTGTCCCACTCCAACTCGCCCGAACGTGATCACCCCGCCAACGCCGAGCAGCAGGTGTCCACGATGAGGCGGGTCACGACGTACGGATCGGCGTTGGCGTTGGGTCGGCGATCCTCGATGTAGCCCTTCTTGTCCATCTCGACCTGCCATGGAATGCGCACCGAGGCGGCCCGGTCGGACACGCCGAAGCTGAACTCGTTCCACGGGGCCGTCTCGTGGAGGCCCGTGAGGCGCCGCTGGATGTCGGCGCCGTAGCCGGCGACGTGCTCGGCGGCCTTGGGCTCGAGCGCCTTGACGGCGGCCATCACGGCCTCGTAGCTCTCCCGCATGGCGTTGGTCGAGAAGTTGGTGTGGGCGCCCGCGCCGTTCCAGTCGCCGGGGACCGGCTTGGGGTCGAGCGTCGCCGCCACCTCGAAGTCCTCGGCCACCCGGTAGAGCAGCCACCGCGCCAGCCACAGTTCGTCGGCCACCTGGGGCGGCGCCACCGGGCCGACCTGGAACTCCCACTGGCCCGGCATGACCTCGGCGTTGATGCCGGAGATGTGCAGGCCGGCGGTGAGGCAGGCGTCGAGGTGGGCCTCGACGATGTCACGGCCGTAGACCTCGTCGGCGCCGACGCCGCAGTAGTAGCCGCCCTGCGGGGCCGGGAACCCCGTCGCGGGGAAACCGTACGGACGCCCGCCCTTGAAGAACGTGTACTCCTGTTCGATGCCGAAGATCGGCTCATGGTCCTTGAACTTGGTGGCGACCTCGGCACAGGCGGCACGGGTGTTGCTGGCGTGCGGGGTCATGTCGGTGTTGAGCACCTCGCAGAGGACCAGCACGTGGTCGCCGCCTCGGATCGGGTCGGGACACGAGAACACCGGTTGGAGGACGCAGTCGGACTGGTCGCCAGGGGCCTGGTTGGTGCTGGAGCCGTCGAATCCCCAGATGGGGAGGTCGGCCGCGTCGTCGACGATCTTGGTCTTGGAACGCAGCTTGGCCGTCGGCTCGGTGCCGTCGATCCAGATGTATTCGGCCTTGTAGGGCATCGGGGGTTCTGTCCTCCGGTCTCGAACTCGTGTCGCGAGGTTGTACGCGGCTTCACGTACCGCCGGTCCCGACGCTGCCAGGGGGCCGTTTCCCGGCCGTTGCCCGAATGTGAACGCACTGTGAACCGGGAAACCCCAGCTTGCGGCCCTCACCGTCCTACCGCAGGATTCTCGGTATGGACAGCACCGAACGCCAGCGTGAGTACGTGCTTCGCACGGTCGAGGAGCGTGGCGTCCGCATGATCCGACTGTGGTTCACCGACGTGTTGGGCCAGCTCAAGTCGTTCGCGATCTCACCCGTCGAGCTCGAGGGTGCGTTCGATGAGGGCATGCGGTTCGACGGTTCGTCCATCGACGGCTTCAGCCGCGTGCAGGAGTCCGACGTGCTCGCCAAGCCCGATCCCAACAGCTTCGAGCTCCTGCCCTGGGCCGACGGCATCGGCACGTCGGCACGCATGTTCTGCGACATCGTCGCCCTCGACGGCACCGCCTTCGAGGGCGATCCCCGCCAGGTGCTGCGCCGCAACCTCGACGCCGCCCGCGACCGGGGCTTCAGCTTCTACGCCGCCCCCGAGATGGAGTTCTTCTACTTCGCCGACGGTGACCCGACCCGAGCACCCAAGCCCCTCGACCAGGCGTCCTACTTCGACCTCACCACGGCCGACGTCGCCACCGACCTGCGCCAGCGCACCATTCACACGCTCGAGGCGATGGGGATCCCGGTCGAGTACAGCCACCACGAGGACGCCCCCAGCCAGCACGAGATCGACCTGCGCTACACCGACGCGCTCACGATGGCCGACAACGTGATGACGTTCCGGCTCGTGGTGAAGGAGGTGGCGCTCGAGGCCGGGGTGCACGCCACGTTCATGCCCAAGCCCCTCGCGGGCGTGCAGGGCTCGGGCATGCACACCCACTTCTCGCTGTTCGAGGGCGACACCAACGCCTTCTACGACGCCGGCGACGAGCGCAACCTGTCCAAGGTGGGCCGGGGCTTCATCGCCGGCCTGCTCGCCCACGCCAAGGAGATCACGGCCGTCACCAACCAGTGGGTCAACTCCTACAAGCGGCTGGTGGTGGGCTACGAGGCGCCGATCTACACGTCCTGGGCCCGCAACAACCGCTCGGTGATCGTCAACCTGCCGCCCATCAAGCGGGGCAAGAGCGAGAGCGCCCGCCTCGAGTACCGGGCGCCCGATGCGGCCTGCAACCCCTATCTCGCCTTCGCGGTGATCCTGGCCGCCGGGCTCAAGGGCGTCGAGGAGAGTTACGAGCTCCCGCGCGAAACAGCCGTGAACCTCTACGAGCTGACGGCCGAGGAGCTGCTGGCCGAGGACATCGACACGGTGCCGCAGTCGCTGTCCGACGCGCTCGATGGCATGGAACGCTCGGAGCTGGTGGCCGAGGCGCTCGGAGAGCATGTGTTCGAATGGTTCATCCGCAACAAGCGCAAGGAATGGATGGACTACAAGACGCAGGTCACGCAGTTCGAGCTCGACCGGTACCTCACGCGGCTGTGAACGACCCCCGACCGCTGATGGAGCCACTGCTGCTGTACCCCGATCCCGCGCCGCCCGAGCTGGCCCAGGCCCTCGACCTGGCGGCGTATCGGTGGAAGGGCGTGTCCGACGAGCGCTCGGCGGCGCGATCCGAGCCGGACGACGGCTGGGCCGGGGGGGTGATCGTCGCCGCCGTCGATCCCGAGGGCGCCTTCGCGTTGTGCCGGGCGCTGCGCAAGCGCGACGTGCCGCTCGAGCCCCTGCTGCTGCTCGTCTCGGGCGGGCAGCTGGCCGATCTCGAGCTACGCGAGGAGCTGTTCGACGACTTCTGCCTGTACCCGTTCCAGCCGCTCGAGTTCGAGGCCCGGCTCAAACACCTGTTCTGGCGGACCGGGCGAGGCACCCGGCCCGAGCTGGTCGAGTATGGGCCCCTGGTGCTCAACCTCGAGACCTACCAGGCGGTGATCGACGGACACCCGCTCGACCTCACGTACATGGAGTACGAGCTGCTCAAGTTCCTGGCGTCGCATCCTGGGCGGGTGTTCACCCGCGAGACGCTGCTGAGCCGGGTGTGGGGCTACGAGTACTACGGCGGCGCCCGCACGGTCGACGTCCACATCCGCCGGCTGCGGGCCAAGCTCGGTGAGGAGCACGCCAGCCTGATCCAGACGGTGCGCTCCGTCGGCTACCGCTTCGGCCAGTCCCGCTGGGGCGTGTGAGCGTCAGGCCTACTTGTTGAGGGCGATCAGCTCGCTGCCCTCGTTGCGGGCCTCGGCGCCTTCCTTGAGGGACCAGCCGAGCAGCGCCGCCGCCACGGCGCCCGACATGCACACCGCGACGGGGATCACCACGACGAGGACGATGGCGATGAGGATGGCGCCGGCCATGCCGTCATCCTCCCACGTGGGCCCAGGCCTCCACCTCGACCAGCGCCCCCAGCGGTAGCTCGGCCACGCCGATGGCCGACCGGGCGGGCCGGTGGTCGCCGAAGCAGTCGATGTAGACGTCGTTCATCACCGCGTAGTCGCTCATGTGACGCAGGAACACGGTCGTCTTCACGACGTTGCCGAGGCCGGCGCCCTCGCTCGCGAGCTGGGACTCGAGGTTGGCGATGGCTTGGCGCAGCTCGGCGGCCGTGCCCCCCATGACGATCTGGCCGTCCGCGACCCCGATCTGTCCCGACACGACGAGCCACTCTCCGGCTCGCACGATGGGTGTGTATGGACCGACCGGCTTGGCGGGCTCGCTCATTGCCGAGGACGCTAGTGCGCCCGGTTCCGGCCGCGGCGGCCTGGCGAGGCAATAGCCGACGTTTCGGCCGGGTCGAGGCAATGACGAACGGAAACCATTAGCCGGTGCCTCAAGCTCCGGCGAGCGTTAGTGGTTGCCTCGGGGCCGACCGGTCGGTCAGCGACGGAGCCGGTGTCCGGTGGGCCAGGCCGGAGGGCAGCCCTGCGCCAGCCACGCCGCGGCGGCCACGGCCGCGAAGGCGGCGTCGGATCCGTTGACCGGGGAATCGTCCGACGGTTCGACCGTCACCTCGATCGGCGGGGTGTCGACCGCCCGCAGCACGCCGAAGCTGCGGATCGTCAAGTCGTGGACGTCGCCGGCCTCGTCCACCGCCAGCCCCTCGCTGCACACCCACCCGAGCGCCATGTGCGCCGCCCCCACGCAGTACGACCGCAGCGCGACCTCGTCGAGCGGGTCGCCGCAGCTCACGACCACGTCGACTCGGGGCTCGGTGCCGAGGACGACGTCGGCGAGGGCGACGGCGCCGTCCGGCGATCGGACGCCGGCGCGGGCTCGGCCGCCGGCCCGCTCGGCCTCGAGGACGCCAGCCGTCAGCGCCCCGGCGTCGACTCGGACATCGGTGGCGGCCAGGAGGACGAGCGCCTCCGCCCACCCGGCGGCCCGCGGTGCCAACGACGTCGGCGGGCCCGAGACGTCGACCTCCTCGACCACCAGACCCGGCGCCACGGACGCGATGGCCCCGACGATCCCGGCCGTCCGCGCCACCCGGATGGCACCCGACCCGTCGGCGCACACGCCGGCGGCGATCGGTGGCCGCTTGGCGCCCAGGCGGACGGCGTCCTCCCGGGCCAACAGCACCCGCACCGGACGGCCGTGCCGGTCGGCCAGCTCGCGGGCGGCGCCGGTGACCACGGTCGCCAGCTTCCCGCCGAACGCACCGCCGTTGGCCAGCGGCGATGCGGGCTCGCCGCCGGGGACGCACCACGAGGCGTCGATCTCGAGGTAGGCCGGCTCCACCCACGTGGTGCGGAGGGCGACGTCCCAGTTGCCGGGGGGGATGTCGATGGGGTGGCGCAGCTCGGCGGTCGTGCGCCGACCCTGCACCTTGCCGGCGGCCGCCCGGGCCTCGGCGGCCGACTCGCCCAGGGCCCAGCCGCCGGCGCCGTCGGGCACGGCCACGAGGGCGTCGGGGGGAGCGGTGTCGTCGGCGAACCCCCCGTGGCCGAGCGGCACCCCGGGATCGACCCGCTGCGGCGTCCGGCCTTCGATGGTGGCGCGCCGGCTGGCGGCATCCAGGTCCCGGGGCGGCGGACCCACCGCCGGACCAGCGGGCGTGCCGTACGCCGACCAGGCGTCGAGGATCGTACGCCAACCGGTGCAGCGGCACAGATGGGCGAGCAGGGCGTGCTCGACCGCGCCGTGGTCGTCGGCGGCCGTGCCCTTGGCGCGCAGCCCGGAGAGCCGCATCACGATGCCGGGTGTGCAGAAGCCGCACTGGCTGGCCCCGGTGGCGCAGAACGCCTCGCCCCATGCCGCCCGCTCGCCGGGATCGAGCCCGTCGAGGGTGGTGATCGACCGCCCCCGCACGCGCCGCGCGGGCGTCACGCACGCCACCCGGGGTTGCCCGTCGACGAGCACGGTGCAGCAGCCGCACTGGCCCTGTGGGCTGCATCCGTCCTTCAGCGTGCGGGTGCCCAGCCGCTCCCGCAGGACGTTCAGCAGGCTGCTGCCGTCATCGGGAACCTCGACGTCTCGCCCGTCGACGACGAGGGCGACGGGAGAGCCGGGTCCGGGCATGTGGCCGAGGATAAGGGGCCACGGCCGACGTGCCCTCCCTTCGAGGCGCCGTTCAGCGGGCGTCCCCGATGGCATAGAAGCGCCCAGCGCGGGTGCCGACGAAGATCCGGCCCTCCCACACCGCGGGTGTGGACTCGATGCAACCCTCCAGCGTGACGGTCCAAAGCTCCCGCGGTGCCACGCTCGTGTCCGACACGTCGTAGCCGTGGAGCACCCCGCTGCAGTCGCCCTGGATGAGCACGTCGTCGACGATCACCGCCGACTGCCATGTGGGTGGCGGCAGCTCGAACTGCCAGCGCACCGCTCCGGTCTCCCGGTCGACGCCGTAAACCGTCCCCCCGTCGGACGCGGCGATCACGATGTCCTTGTGCAGGGCCGGGGTGGTCCAGAATCCGCCGGGGTCCTTCACCGACCACACCAGGGGATCGTCGGGCCGGCGCGGGTCGAGCTTGAGGAGCTGGCCGACCTCGGCGGCCCGGCTGTTGCCCCGTTCGTTCTCGACGCCGACGTAGAGGAACCCCTGGTCGTCGACCACGACCGAGGCGTCGACGTCGTCACCGGTCCAGTAGCGCAGCACACGGGTCGGCTGGCGGCCGTCGGCGATGCCGGAGACGTCCCATCCCTGGAGCAGCCCGCCCGAGTTGGCGAAGTAGACGACACCCTCGTGGTAGGCGACCGAGTTCTCGATGGAGACGTCCTGCTGGCGGGTGTTGAGCGCGTTGAGCAGCTCGTCGTCCCAGCCCGGGGTGTTGAAGACCAGCTCGGGTGCCACCTGCACCAAGCCGTCGTCGCCGGTGGTGCGGTTGAGCTTGACGATGTGGAACTGCGAGTTCTCGCCGCCCTCGTAGAGGTAGTCGCCGAGCACCAGGGGCGAGCCGTCCCAGTCGTCGTTCCACATGGTAGGGGAGACTGCCTCGGCGTCGAGGGTCCACAGCTCGGTCGGCTGCGGCCGGTCGATCGCGATGACGTGGAGCTTGTTGTCGCGGCTACCCGAGTAGACGAGCGGCAGTCCCTCCCCGTCGATCGACACCGAGCCCTTGATGATGTCGCCGGTGGGGAAGGGCGGAAGGATGTCCTGGCCGGTCTCGTAGTCGACGAAGTGGATGTTCCGGTCGTAGGCGCCGAACACCACCCAGGTGCGCCCGTCACGCTCGAACACCGACGGCTGACCGGTCCAACCGGTGCCGCACCACACCTTGGTCTCGCTGCCCACCGACGACTCGGCGCACATGCCGCCGCTCTGGCCCGGATAGCTCCACAGCACCTCCGGGCGCTGGGGCGCAGGACCCTCGCCGTAGTAGCTGCGGCTGGGGCCGCCCCGGAAGGTCAGGAGCCCGGGGATCTCGAACCCCGATGCCGGCGCTGCCTGCTCGGCGGCGGTCGTGGTGGACGACCCCGTGTCCGCCTCCGTGGAGTCAGCCGACCCGTCGGCGCCGGCGTCGCTCGGCTGGTCGGCGGTCTCGTCGTCGTCGGACGTCGCACGCTGCACCGCGAACGCCGCCCCGGCGAGCAGCAGGCAGACGGCGACCAGCGCGATCAACCGACGCCGGTCGTGGCGCGGTGCCAGGTGGGCCGGCGCCGCCGTGGCGCGGCGGCGCCGGGGCGGACGTCCGATCGGCGCCGTAAGGCGCTGCCCCGCCGGTGGCCGGTCGCCGTACGGGTCGTGGTCGTCATAGGCGTCGTCGTGGTCGTGCGTGTCGTCGCCGTACGACGCGTAGCGGTCAAAGGGGTCGGGGGGCTTCCCGGTCGCACGCCGACCCCGCCCCCCCGGACTCACTAGTTGGCCCCCACCCTTGATCTCGCCCGGCTCGATGCCCCGGGCTTCTAGCTGAAGCTCTGGCCGCAGCCGCAGGTGCGCTGCGCATTGGGGTTGTCGATGGCAAAACCCGCGCCCTGGAGCCCGTCCTTGTAGTCGAGGGTGGCGCCCTCGAGGAGCATCGCGCTCGACGGATCGACCACGACCCTGACGCCCGAGTAGTCGGCCGTCTGGTCGTCGTCGGCCACGTCGGTGTCGAAGAACATCTCGTAGTTGAAGCCCGAACAGCCGCCCGGGCGCACGGCGACCCGCAGCGCCATCTCGGCCACGCCCTCGGCGTCCATGAGCGAGCGGACCTTCTCGGTTGCGGTGTCGGTGAGGACGATCACGTCAGGAGCCTCCTCGGGTTCCCAGATCACTGGCCATGGTATCGGCGCCCACCGACAGGTTGCGAACACCCAGCCGGTGGCGTCGCTGTGGGAGCCGTCAGGTCGATGACAGCTCCAGCTCGACTTGGCACGGCGTCCGGTCGGTGAGGGGGTGGAACGTGTCCACCCGGGCACCGCCGACCGCGTCGACGAATCCCTCGACGAGGCCCCGGTGCAGGCCGCAGACCACGTCGGGATGGCGTTCCGCGAGCTCGCGGAAGGGGCAGTGGGTGAAGGCGACGGTGGCCTGCCCTTCGTCGTCGGCCACGGCCGGGTCGAACCCGAGAGCGTCCAGCCGGGCGACCAACGCTCGTAGGCACACGTGCCTGTCGCCGTTGCGCGGCACCCGGGCGTCCTGGGCATCGAGCCCACCCTGCTCGCGGCCTGCCTCGACCGCCTCGCCCGTCCCGAGACCGGCGGTGGCCGCCAGCCGCACGAGCATGCGCGCCAGCACCGGGAACGTCGCTGGCTCCAGCCCCAGGGTCGGGGCGTCGGCGGCGACGGAGTAGCGGTGCTGCGGTCGTCCGACGGTCCCCCGTGCGTCGGTCTCGACGTCCAACAGGCCGACTTCGCGCATGCGCTCCAGGTGGGGGCGCACCGTGTTCGGATGCAGGTCGAGCGTCTCGGCGATCTCGGCCGTCGCCAGCGGCCGCGGCGACCGCGCCAGCTCCAGGTAGATGGCGTAGCGCGTGTTGTCGCCCAGCGCCTTGAGGACGGCGAGCCGAGGAGCGCCGACCCGAGCCGTCGTGCGAGCGGGGAACGTGTCCTTGGACACCAAGCGGAGTGTACCGGCGGTGGGGATTCTCCAGCCCGGTTTCACCGGCGTCCGCCGGTAGAATCCTGCCAGTGGATCACGGCCTGCCCACCCCCGACGACGTGCTGGCGGCGTTGCGTGGTGTCATCGATCCCGAGCTGGGCAGCGACATCGTCGACCTGGGCATGGCCCGGTCGGCCGAGGTCCTGCCCGACGGTTCCGTCGACGTCACGGTGGCGCTGACCACCGCCGGCTGTCCCCTCCGAGCGCAGCTCCAGCACGATGTGGTGGCGCGCATTCGCTCCCTCCCAGGTGTGACCGACGTCCGCCTGCACTGGGCCGAGATGACCCCCGATCAGCGGGCGTCGGCCATGGCCAAGGCGCGCTGGAACATCACGCAGCGCCCGGAGGACACGTCCGTGCCGCTCGGCGCCAAGGTCATACTCATCGCCTCGGGTAAGGGTGGCGTGGGCAAGTCCTCGGTCACGGTCAACCTGGCGGCGTCGCTGGCCCAGCGGGGCCACAAGGTCGGCGTGCTCGATGCCGACATCTGGGGGTTCTCGGTACCCCGCATGCTGGGCGTCGAGGGCCGCTTGGCCGGCACGACGCACGACGGGCGCAAGCAGATGATGCCGATCGAGCGGCCCATCGGCGACGGTGTCGTCCGGGTGGTTTCGATGGGCTTTCTCGTCGACGACGAGGAGACCGCACTGATGTGGCGCGGTCTGATGCTGAACCGGGGCGTCCAGCACTTCCTGCAGGACGTCCGGTGGGGCGACGACCTCGACTACCTGCTCATCGACATGCCACCGGGCACCGGCGACGTGCAGATGGGCGTGGCCAAGCTGCTGCCCCGCGCCGAGGTGATCGTCGTGACCACGCCGGCCCAGGCGGCCCAGAAGGTCGCCGTGCGCGCCGTGGGCATGGCCCGCAAGAGCTACCTGCGAGTGGCAGGCGTGATCGAGAACATGAGCGCCTTCCGTTGCGAGCACGGCGAGACGTACGCGCTGTTCGGCGAAGGCGGGGGTGCGGAGCTGGCTCACGACTCCGGAGTGCCGCTTCTGGGCACCGTGCCGCTGGAGCCGTCGGTGTCGGCCGGCGGTGACACCGGGTCGCCCGTGACGCTGGGCGAGGGTCCCGCTGCGGACGCCTTCCGTGACATCGTGCAGCGAATCGTCGACGAGGCGGTGCCGCTCGCGGCCATGGCGGGCTGCAGCGCCCGCATGCTCGACGCCGCCGTCGCCGCCCTCGACCGCGCCGGCACCTGACGCCCTCGCCGGCGGCCCAGCGACTGGCATCCGGCCGGTTCTCATCGGCGCATGGCGTCAGGCCGGCGACCAGGTGCCGTCGAGGTCGTCGCCCTTGACGCGTCCCTCGTCGGTCAGCTTCCGCAGGTGCGCCCACACCGAGAAGCGGGCCCAAGGGTGCAGCTCGGCGGGGACGTCGACGTAGATGTCCTCGACCAGCTCGGTGACGGTGGCCGTCCCCCGATCGGTGAGGGTGTCGACGATCTGCTGCTCGCGAGCCAGGCGGTGCTCGATGTAGTCGTCGATGACCCCCATGGGGTCGGTGATGAGATGGCCGTGGCCGGGGGCGATGGCTCGCAGACGGGGCCGGATGTGCTTCAGCCGCTCGAGTGAGGCGAGGTAGGCCGCCATGTCGCCGTCGGGTGGTCGGATGACCACCGTCGACCCCTGCATGATGTGATCGCCGGTGAAGAGGGTGCGCTCCTCGTTGAGCAGGTAGCACAGGTGGTTCGAGGCGTGTCCCGGAGTGTGCAGGGCCGTGAGGTGGAACTCGGTCGCCTCGATGATCGATTCGTCACGGAGCGTGCCGTCGAGCCGCACCTTGCCTTTGCCCTCGCCGCCATCGAACGCCAGGATCTCGGCCCCGGTCCGCTTCTTGAGGCCGACGGCGCCGGGCGAGTGGTCCTCGTGCGTGTGGGTGAGCAGGATCCAGCGGATGCGGTCGCCGCCGCAGCCGGCGATCGCATCGAGGTGCTCGGCATCACCGGGACCCGGGTCGATCACCGCGATCTCGTCGATGCCCACGAGGTACGTGTTTGTCCCCGGCCCGGTCATGATCCCCGGGTTGCGGGCGACGATGCGCCGCACCATCGGCGACAGGGCCCCGGCCACGCCGTAGACGATGGGCTTGGGGACGTCGACCGGCGCCTGCTCGGTGGCCTCGTCGGTCATTGCCGAGCCCTCGGCCCGCCAACGACCGATCGCCGCTTCGCGGCGAGGTCACTGCGCCTCTGATTCGCTGGCTCACGCTCGCTCATGTGGGGTCCCTCAGCTCGCCACGAGCTGTCGGACCCGGGGGATCCTCCCAGCTCTCGACGTCCCACACGTCATCGGCACGCGACGCCCGTCCCCTGGGACGGGCTCCGATCACGGTGACGCGGGTGCGACCGCGTTGCGCTAGCGACCGGATCAGCACTCGGCGGAAGACGGCCCTGGTGGGAGGGAACAAGAGTAGGAGGGCGACGACGTCGCTGATGAAGCCGGGGGCGATCATCAGGGCACCGGCCATCAGGATCAACGCCCCGTCGGCGACCTCGCGGCTCGGGATCTCACCCTGACCCAGGGCGACCTGGATCCGCCGCAGCGTGACGAGGCCTTCCCGCCTGGCCAACCAGCCACCGACGATGGAGACCCCGACGAGCAGTCCGATGGTGTTGAGGACCCCGACCGTGCCGGCGACCTGGACGATCACGGCCAGCTCGACGAGGGGAGCCACGAGGAAGAGCAGAGCGAGCAGGAGAACCATGTTGCCGAGGGTCGTGCGGATGGATGGGATCGAGCTGGGTCGGGCGGGCGAACACCTCGAGCGGGTGGGCGACCGCACGTTCGCACCAGCCTACCGCCGCGTCGTGGCTGCCCGAGCGGCGGCCGCGGGCCACCTCGGTTGATGGATGTGACCCCCTTCACACGCCAGCTACCAGGGAGTAACATAGGGATCCGTACGGGGAGTCTCGTCCGAGGAGTCTCATCCGAGGAGTACGGGGGTTTCTCGTACGGGGTGGTTGAAGCGTCGGAGGCGAAGGGGGAGAGCAATAGCGCCGCCCGGGTTCCGCGTGGGCCCGGGAGCGATCGCCGGGGGTTGATTGCCGCCGCCGGTGCGCCAACCACACCTTGAGCCGGCCGGCGGCCAGGATCGCCGAGACCCCGGTCGCCGGCCCGGCATCCGGCTGGGGGTCGCATGCGTGATGAGCTTCGGGGCAGGGTCCCGACAAAACGACGAACGCAGCGCCACCGCCTCACGCGTAGCGCCACGCCGCCGAGCGGGCCGATGCAGCCGTTGTCAGTTGTGCTGCGCTACGAGCGCTCTGCGCTCGGCCTCGCTGAATCCTCCCCAGATGCCGTGAGGCTCACGGATGCGTAGCGCGTACCCCAGGCAGGGCTCCCGCACCGGGCACGTGCCGCAGATGGCCTTGGCTTGCTCTTCTCGCTTGAGCTTCTCGCTCTTTCGCTCGAAGTGTGGTGGTGGAAAGAAGACGACGGCTTGTGGCCCCCGGCACGCAGCTCTCACCTGCCATGCTTCCTCAACACGCTGTGCGCTCACCGACTACCCCCCTTCAAAGGCGGACCATACAGCCGCGCATAGACCGAAACAAGGGAAAGTTCTTGTCCTCACCACGCGTGCAGAATGGGTCTTACCGCTGGTCAGGGGTGTGCGAACTGGCGGTGACGGTTTGCTTCCGGAGAATGACGCCGCTGTTGTCTAAGCCCAAATAAACCGGCGCCCACGGGGGTGCGCTGAAGCGATATGTCAGTCGCTCGAGCGTCTTCGCTCGCGGTAGTCGCGCGCCCCTCCACCCTCCGGCTCCACCTCCAGCACCAGGCCCTCGATCGCGACCACGCGCGCTCGCTCGTGCTGGTGGATCGGCGTGGCACGGTTGGTGCGCGCCCGCCACGGCGCGTCCCGCAGGGTGATCACGCCGTCGGGCGCGATGTCGGTACGGGCCTCGCCGAGCTCGCCGATCATCCACTCCCGGCCGATGGTCGGTGTCGAGAAGCGGGTGCGGACCATGGTGGGCATGCCGGCGTACATCGCCAACGTCATCCCGACGAACGCCGCCAGCAGCGTGATCCAGCTCACCGAGAGCCCGTCGAACAGCAGCAGCGAGCCGAGCACGAAGCTCGCGGTGGCGATCGCGGTCCAGAGGCGGGGCACGCCCGTCTGGACGTCGACTCCGTAGCCGAACATGGCGAGAAGCAGCAGGGCGACGCCGATCGGTCGCGTGGGTAGCACCGCCAGCCCGTAACAGCCGAGGATGAGCGACCCGGCCCCCACCATGCCGGCGATGCCCACGCCGGCGGTGTACAGCTCGAACAGCAGCAGGGCCAGGCCGATCACGAACAGCAGGTAGGCGACCGCCGGGCTGGCCACAGTGTGCATGAGCTGCCCGATCAAGCTCAGGCCACCGAATTGCACCTCCTGAGTGTCGGCGATCCGGCGATCCCCATCGACCACCTCGGTCTCGACGCCGGGCAGCTCGACGACGAACTGACCGATCACCGGCGCGTCGGAATCGACGAGGTCGAGCTCGATCGCCCGGCCGGCGCCCACCCGGTCGCCGACGCCGACGGTGCCGAGGTCGCCGGGATCCACGCCGCGGGCGTCCAGCAGGGTCGGCGTCACCTCGATGCTGGAGCCGGGGGCGATGCCGGTGACGCCGGCTGCGGCCACCAACCGGACCGCCTCGTCGGTGGCCTTGCTCCCCGAGGGCCCGATCCACACGTCCACGGGGACCGACGAGTCCTCGATGGTGGCGACGAGGTCGTCGAGCTCGCCGTCCGAGACGACGGCGCCACCGCTGTCGAGCTGCAGCACCAGCGCCACCGCACAGGTGCGCCCGGCGGCGTGGATCTGGTCCTCGATGAAGTCGACGAGCACGGGGTCGAGGAGGCCGTCCACCTCCACGACCGCCACCGGGCCAGTGCCGCGCTCCGCGCAGCCCGCCTGCGCCGCGGTGTCGCCAGCGGCTCCGGCGGGTCGTGCGGCCAGCGCCACGACGCCCGCCATGACTAGCAACACGGCGAGCTTGGGTACAGTCCGGCGGACCGCCGAACGGCTCCTGGTGGATGACGCGCGCAGTGGATCCTGAACACTTCTTCGGTGCATCTCGGCTGGTCATCGTGGCCGGGAAGGGTGGAGTCGGCAAAACGACGGTCAGCGCCGCGCTGGCACACGCCGCCGCCCTGGCGGGTCGGTCGACCCTGATCGTCGAGGTCGAGGGCCGCTCCGGGCTGCCAGCGATGTTCGGCCAGGGCGAGCTGAGCTACGACGAGGCGGTGCTCTCGCCCGGTGGGGGGCCGGACGGTGCCGCCGACGTGCGGGCCCGCACACTGACGGCCGACGCCGCCCTCCTGGAGTACCTGCGGGACCATGGGTTGTCGCGCCTGTCGAAGCGCCTGGTGTCGTCTGGGGCGCTCGATGTGGTGGCGACCGCGGCCCCGGGCATCAAGGACATCCTGCTGCTCGGCAAGGTCAAGCAACTCGAGCGGGCGGGCACCGCCGACCTGATCGTCCTCGACGCCCCGGCGGCTGGCCACGCCATCGCCTTCCTGCAGGCGGCCCGCAGCCTGCAGGACACCGTGAGCGTCGGACCGATCAACGCGCAGGCCCGTGACGTGCTCGAACTCCTGGAGGACCACCGGCGCTGCCAGGTGATCCTGGTGACAATCCCGGAGGAGACACCGGTGAACGAG
Source organism: Acidimicrobiales bacterium (assembly GCA_035697145.1). Lineage (GTDB taxonomy): Bacteria > Actinomycetota > Acidimicrobiia > Acidimicrobiales > VFJN01 > DASQUK01. The sequence continues at coordinate 3,583 of DASSDL010000030.1, read as the reverse complement.
GCGGTGGAGACCGCCTTCTCCCTCGAGGACCGGGTGGGCGTCGGCCTGGGCCCGATCGTCGTGAACGGCGTGGTCCCCGAGATTCCCGGGTTGGACGCCGACCCGGTCGTGGCCGCCGAGCGCGCCGGCGTGGCGCTACGCCCGGGCGAACCCGAGGCGCTGGCGGCGGCGGCCTCGTTCCGCCGCAGCCGCATGGCGCTCCAGGCCGAGCAGATCGGGCGGCTCGAGGATCAGCTACCGCTCCCCCAACTGCGGTTGCCGTTCCTGTTCACCACCGACATCGGCCCCCGCGATCTCGACGTGCTGGCGCAGGCGTTGCTTGCCGAGATCGACGCCCTGGCGGGGCTGCCACTGTGAGCGCGGCGGCCGCGCAGCGTGCTGGCGCCGCAGAGGATGGCGACCGGCTCGACGACATCGTCGCCGAGCGGAGCATCGTCGTGTGCTGCGGGTCGGGGGGCGTGGGCAAGACGACCATCGCGGCGGTGGTGGCCCTCGAGGGCGCCCGGCGCGGGCGCAAGACGGTGGTGGTGACCATCGATCCCGCCCGAAGGCTGGCCGATGCCCTGGGGCTGGCCGGCCTGTCCGACTCGCCGAGCCGAATCGAGGGGGAGTGGCCCGGCGAGTTGTGGGCCACCATGCTCGACACCCGCTCGACGTTCGACGCCCTGGTGGGCAAGTACGCGGCGACGTCCGAGCAGGCCGAGCGGATCCTCGCCAACCGCTTCTACCGCAACATCGCCGGCGCCCTGTCGGGGACGCAGGAGTACATGGCGATGGAGAAGCTCTACGAGCTGCACGAGGAGAGCGACTTCGACCTGGTGGTGGTGGACACGCCCCCGACGCGCCACGCTCTCGATTTCCTCGACGCCCCCCGTCGCCTGTCGCGGTTCCTGGAGCACCGCCTGTTCCGCATGCTGATGGCGCCGAGCCGGGGCATCGTGCGCGCGGTGAACGTGGCCGCGCAGGCGTTCCTACGGACCGTCTCGAAGGTGGTGGGCGGCGACGTGGTGGACGACGCCATGGCCTTCTTCCAGGCCTTCGAGGGGATGGAGGAGGGTTTCCGCCAGCGAGCGCTACGGGTCAACGAGCTCCTGGCGGCGCCGGAGACCGCCTTCGTGCTGGTGGCGTCGCCGCGCCGGGACACGGTCGCCGAGGCGCACTTCTTCGTCGACCGACTGGGTGAGGCGGGCATCGCCGTGCAGGGGCTGGTGGTGAACCGGGTGCACCCCTCCTTCGGCGCCGGCCTGGGTGAGGCGGCCGGCGAGCGGGCCCGCACCTTGGAGGGCACCGAGCTGGCGGGGCTCTACCGCAACCTGGCCGACTACCGGACGGTATCGGCGAGGGAGCTCGCCCACCTGGGTGGACTGGCCGACGCCGTGGCACCGGCGCCGGTCGTGTGGGTTCCGTTCCTCAGCACCGACGTGCACGACATCGCGGGCATGGGCGGGTTGGCCGCCCACCTGTTCTCGCCGGGTGGCGCCTGACGCGTCTTCGAGCGAAAGACGCCTCGCCTATTCGTCGATGGAGGCGGCCGCCTCGTCGAGGGCGGCGGCGGCCGACTCGACCGTGTCCTTGACGGGGACGATGCGGTCGAAGCCCGTGGTATGCAGCAGCCGGGTGAGCGTGGGACGGCTGCAGGCAACCGCCACGTCTCCACCCGCCTCACGGGCCCTGCGGATGCCGCCGATCAGGGCACCGAGCCCCGCCGAATCCATGAACGGCACCGACGACAGGTCGATGAGCAGGTAACGCTTGTCTGCCAGCTCTCCCAAGGCGTCTCGGAACTGCCCGACCGTGTAGGCGTCGAGCTCACCTACCGGCCGGCAGACCGTGTAACTGTCCGCCTCGTCAACCTGGATGTCGAGCACGTGCTCCTCCTCCCGAACCCGATCGGCGATCGTAGCGGCGGTTCGGCGTGCCACTTGCCCGACATGGTCGACGCCTGGCCACGGCCGTTGGCACGGCACCTTTCCCGACTCGTAGCCTGCCCAATCGTGCCCGACGTGCTCGTCGCGACCGACGCCGACTGGATCTTCGAAGAGGTCGCCGCGGCGCTCACCGACGAGGGCACCAACGTGGTGCGGGTCCGCGCCGGGCGCGACGTCAGCCCCGCCGTGCGGCAGGTCAGCCCCGGTCTGGTGGTCCTCGACCTGCAGATCGGCAACATGGGCGGGATCGCCACGGCGCTCGACCTGCAGCAGGAGTTCGACACCGGCGAGGTGCCACGGGTGCCCATCCTGCTGCTGCTCGACCGTCCGGCCGATGTCCCCTTAGCGCGCCGCACAGGAGTTCAGGGTTGGCTGGTCAAGCCGCTCGACGCGTTCCGCCTTCGCCGTGCCGCCCGGGCCATTGCCGCCGGCGACACGTATTTCGAGCCCTCTGGGCTCGCCCCGGCCTGAGCCGGTCGCCGCCACCACCACGCTGAGATCCAGCGACCGCCCGGAAAGTTCGCGACCATTTTCGGCCAGGCGGCCGTCCACCGAGGCGAGCGATGGCCGTCTGCCCAAATTTGGGTGGTCAGCCACCACGGGTGGTGAGGGGTCCCCGTGCAGTTCGGTCTCGGCGCTGCCGACGCCGGCGTCGCGATCGCGATCTCGGTGCTGAACGACTACTGCGGGAGCCGGCGCGCCCGCCATTGAACGCTCTCGGGCCGCGCCGATCCGCAGCCTCACCCGGGTGGATCGGGCGGGTTTCCGTGTCGATGCCGGTCGGGGGGACCGGATAGAGTTCCCCTTCCGGTTCTCCGGGTGGTGGCTCAGCTTGGCAGAGCGCTGCGTTCGGGACGCAGAGGTCGGGAGTTCAAATCTCCCCCACCCGACCAAGGTTTCCGCAGGTCAGAGCCCGGTCCATGTTGTCCACAGGTTTGGAGACGGACCGGCAGACCACGCACAGACCACAATTGCCTCGTCTTCGTCGTGTGTCTTCGTCTTCGCTCGTCTTCGCCAACCCTGTCAAGGCCGTGCGCATCACATCGACTTCGATCCGGCGATCGAAGCGACGCCACTGAGGGGTTCGTGCGGCCCCGAGATCGGCGACGATCGGACCGGTCTGAGGGAAGATCGGGAGTGTGAGCTATTGACATGCATGCGCGCGACGCGAGGCTGTCGCGAGTACTAGACGAAAACCGTCTGCTGAAGGGACTCAAGTTGGATGCAGCACTCGCCGTGGCCTTATTCGGAAACTTTGTGTTGATCGTTTCCGTTATCCTTTTTGGGCTGCAATTCCGAGAGATGGCGAAGCAATCGCGTCACGGAGCCCGCGCCACGCTCGCCTCGGTATATCAGGCGATGAACGACAACATGCTGCAGATCAATCGCCTCTTTATAGACCGACCTTTGTTGCGGCCCTACTTCTACGGCGAGCAAGAGCTGACTGATGAATCGCCCGAGGAGCGTGAAAGGGTCGAGGCAACCGCCGAGCTGTTCACCAACTTCATCGACAACGTGCTTACCCAGATGCCGCTACTACCGGGCAACCTTGCCGAGCCGTGGCGAGCCTATTTCCGTAGCGTCACCACAAGCAGTCCTGTGCTTCGTGAGTTCTGGAAGCGGCGCCGGGCGTGGTACTCGGAAGAGATGCGAGC
>DASSDL010000029.1:0-2456 GCA_035697145.1 Acidimicrobiales bacterium | reverse complement strand
CGAGGTCGTGCCCGGTCATGTCTGCCGCGCCGCGATGTGCTCGACGATGTGGGCGGCGTCGGCGCCGACACCGGCGAACACCGCGGATGGCTGGGAGTACAGCCAGGGCAGGCCGACCGCGTACAACCCGGGGTGGATCGTGACGCCCCGGGTGTGGCGGGGGTAGCCCCACTCGTCCAGCACCGGAAGGTCGACCCACCCGAAGTCGAGGCGGTAACCAGTTGCCCACACCACGGCGCCGATTCCGGCGTCGGCGAGGTCGAGCGCGGTGGTCGTTGTGGGGACGAGGTCGTCGGGCGGAGGTCGGTCGTCCGGCGGGGCGCCGATCCCGGCGGCGCGGTCGTAGGCGTCGAACATCGGCCGGAAGCGCTCGTCGAACCAGCGGTCGGCGAACGCCAACCGGTCACCGAGGTCGTCGCTGAACCGCACGGTGGTGCCGTCGGCCGACTCGAGCCTTCCGTACAGCCGGATGCCGCGGCGAGCGAACTCACGCAGGTCGATGTCGTGACCGCCGTCCTTGCCCGATACCTGCGGCTGGCAGACGAACCGCGCCGCGGGCGACGGCAGGTCGTCGACGGTCGGGAAGGGGATCCCATGGTCGGCGCCGTGCTGGAAGACCTGGACCAGCCACCAGGTCACGTCGCGGCCCCGGTAGCGGCGGGGCACGCGGGGACACATGGACGCGGCGATGTGCACCTCCCGACCGACCCGGTGCAGTTCCTCGGCGATCTGCACGCCCGATTGACCGGAGCCGACCACCAGGACGGGCCCGTCGGCGAGCTGGTCCGGCCGGCGGTAGTCGTGTGAGTGCAGCTGCTGGATGGACCCGGCCAGGCCCTCGGATGCGGCGGGAACGTTGGGCTGCGGGTAGGGACCGGTCGCCAGCACGACGTTTCGGGCTCGGAAGGTCGTGTGGTCGGCCTGCGCCTCGAGGTGGCCGTTCGAGGCGGCCAGGTGGTTGACGCCGGTGCCGAGGCGCACGGGCGCGTCCACGGTGCTGGCGTAGCGGCGAATGTGGGCTACCACGTCGTCGCGGGCCATGAACCCATCGGGGTCGGGCCCGTCGTAGGGCATGCCGGGCAACAGCAGGGTGAAGTTGGGAGCGACCAGGCAGAAGCTGTCCCACCGGTCGAGCCAGCCGCCGCCGAGCCGGTCGCGGCGCTCCACGACGACGTGCTCGACGCCGGACTTCGTCAGCCAGTAGCTCGTGGCCAGGCCGGCCTGACCGGCCCCGATCACGAGGGTGTTGATGCTCTCGAAGTTTTCGGCCATACCGCCAGGGCGTGACGCGTCCGTGCCACGGAACGGCACAGGTGGCGCCGGCGCCAGCGCCGAGGTGGGGCTACCCCCACCCGGAAGACGCCGGGGCCCTCCATTCACGCTCCGAGCGCCCGTCCGTACCGTCAGCAGCATGACTGCAAGCGACGTGATGACCAGAACGACGGCCGGGTTGGGCGCGTCCCCCACTCCCATCGCGGTCCGTGCCGAAGAGGCGGTGAAGGTGTATGGAAAGGGCGACACCGCGGTGCGTGCCCTGGACGGCGTGAGCCTGGCCCTGCCGGCCGGCCGCTTCACCGCGATCATGGGACCCTCGGGGTCGGGCAAGTCGACCCTCATGCACTGCCTGGCGGGGCTCGACACGCTCACGTCGGGCCGGGCGTTCGTCGGCGAGGTCGACCTCGGCGGGCTCTCCGACAAGGAGCTGACCCGGCTGCGGCGCGACCACGTCGGCTTCGTGTTCCAGGCGTTCAAGCTCCTGCCGATGCTGAGCGCAGGGGAGAACATCACGCTGCCGCTCGACCTCGCCGGCCGGCAGAGCCGACGCCGAAGGGGCGTCGGCGTGGCCCGAGCGGCCCGGCGGCGGAGCCGCCAAGAGCGGGAAGCACCCGCGACGAGCTCGCGAGGAGTCGACAAGGGGTGGGTCCGCGGTGTCGTTGACACTGTGGGGCTGGGCGACCGGCTGAAGCACCGGCCGGCCGAGCTCTCCGGAGGACAGCAGCAGCGCGTGGCCGTGGCCCGGGCGCTGGCCAGCCGGCCCTCGGTGATCTTCGCCGACGAGCCCACCGGCAACCTCGACTCCCGCAGCGGTGGGGAGATCCTCGCCTTCATGCGCCGAGCCGTCGACGAGCTCGGGCAGACCATCGTCATGGTCACGCACGACCCGGGGGCGGCGTCCTACGCCGACGCGGTCGTGTTCCTGGCCGACGGCCGCGTCGTCGACCAGATGGCCGCCCCGACCGCCGAGCGCGTCCTCGAGCGGCTGAGAGGTTTGGCCTCTTTGCCAAACCGTGGCCCGAGCGGCCCGTCGCCGCAGACGACAAGAGCGGGAAGCACCGCGGAGTTCGGGAGCTGATCCTCATGTGGAAGACGACGCTGAAGAGCATCGGCGCCCACAAGCGGCGCCTACTCGCCACCAGCTCGGCCGTGGTGCTGGGCGTGGCGTTCCTGTCGGGCAC
>DASSDL010000028.1:0-3084 GCA_035697145.1 Acidimicrobiales bacterium | reverse complement strand
AGCTCACTACCCAGATCGACGGCGTGGACATCCATTTCATCCACGTCAGGTCGCGGCACGAGAACGCGTTGCCGCTGATCATGACGCACGGCTGGCCCGGCTCGGTGATCGAGCTGCTCGAGACCATCGGCCCTCTGACCGACCCGACCGCGCACGGCGGTCGCGCAGAGGACGCGTTCCACGTCGTGCTGCCGTCCCTGCCCGGCTACGGCTTCTCCAGCGAGCCGGCCGAGCTCGGCTGGGACGCCAGCCGCGCCGCACGCGCGTGGGCGGAGCTGATGCACCGCCTCGGCTACACCCGCTACGTCGCCCAGGGCGGCGACGTGGGTGCCCTCGTCACGGACCTCATGGGCCGTCAGGCGGTCGAGGGTTTGGTCGGCTACCACCTGAACCTGCTCACGGCGGTGCTCGCAATCGGCGAGCAACTGCCCAAGGAATCCGAACAGGAACGCGCAGCGGCCGAGGCGGTCGCGGCGTTCAGGCAGGACGGCTTCGGCTACTTCCTCGAGATGGCCACGCGGCCACAGACGATCGGCTACTCCCTGCTGGATTCACCCGTCGGGCTGGCGGCCTGGTTGCTCGACCACGACACGGACAGCTACTACAAGATCGCCGGCGCCTTCGTCGACGGAAAGCCGACGGGGAACCTGACTCGTGAGCACATCGTCGACAACATCAGCCTCTATTGGCTGACGGGTACGGGCGCCTCGGCGGCGCGGTCGTACTGGGAAGACGGACAGGCCCTAGCTGCTGCCGCTGCGTCCGGCCAGGCACCTCCGGACGTCTCGGTTCCGACCGGCTTCACGTCCTTCCCCGGCGAGATCTGGCGGACCCCGCGCACCTGGGCCGAGAACTCGTACCCCAACCTCACCTACTTCAACGAAGTGGACAGGGGCGGCCACTTCGCCGCCTGGGAAGAACCGCAACTCTTCTCCGAGGAACTACGCGCCGCCTTCGCATCGCTGCGATAACGCCTTCGTCGAGAAGGCGGCGCTCTGGCCCGCGTCCCCCACCTGACGCCACGAAACAACAGCAGCACACCGAATGCCCTGATGGAGGATGGGACGTACGGCGCGACGGGCTCGTAGCGTCGAGGATCCCGACGGGCGTGTCTCCTGAATGCCCTGCCACGACAGTTGTTGGCTTTCGAGCGAAGCGACCGTGCGTCGGGTTCTGCCACCGGCGTGGCTCGAAAGAGGAACGGCAACCATGTCCCCACATCAGGTCTGCCCGCCGGGGGCGCGACCACTGCACCTCAGGCTTGGAGCACACCGTGATCACCATCGGGATCGACCCTCACAAGGGTTCCCACACCGCCACCGCCGTCGACGCCTCCGAGGCCGTCGTCGGAGAACTACGCGTTGCCGCCGACCGTCATCAACGCGCACGGCTCCTCGAGTGGGCGGCTCGGTTCGAGCCCCGCCGGTGGGCGATCGAAGGCGCCACCGGCATGGGTGCGCTGCTGGCCCAGCAGCTTGTCGGTGCCGGCGAGCACGTCGTCGATGTACCGCCGAAGCTCTCGGCCCGGGTCCGGTTGATGGACAACGGCCGGATCGACAAGACCGACCCCAACGACGCCCGCTCCGCTGCCATCGTCGCTCTCCGCAACGCCACATTGAACAGCGTGGGCGCCGACAGCGAACACCGCGTCGTGTTGCGGCTGCTGGCGGACCGCTACCACCAGCTCACCGCCCAACGCACCCGCAGCGTGTGTCGCCTCCATGCCCTGCTGTGCCTGCTCATCGAGGGCGGCACCGGTCGGTCCCTCAGCACCGGCAGGGCCGTGAAACTCCTGGCCGGCGTGGCTATCGGTGACCCGATCATCGCTGAGCGGGTCGCCACCTGCCGCCAGTACGTCGCCGAGCTCGAAGCGCTGGACCAGGCACTCGTCGACATCCGGGCCCGGACCGTCACCGCGGTCGACGCATCCAAGACGACGGTCATCGACGTGTACGGCGTCGGACCGATCGGCGCCGCGATCATCCTCGGGCATAGCGGCGACATCCGCCGGTTCCCGACCGCCGGGCACTACGCCCGCCACAACGGCACCGCCCCCATCGAAGCCTCCTCGGGTCCCAAGGCCCGCCACCGGCTCAACCCCCGAGGCGACCGGCAGCTCAACCACGCCATCCACACCGCAGCCCTCACCCAGATCGCCCACGATCACCCCGGCCGGGTCTACTACGCACGCAAGCTGGCCGAGGGCAAGACGAAGAAGGAAGCGCTGCGGGCCCTCAAGCGGCGCATCAGCGACGTCATCTACCGGCAGCTTCTCGCCGACACCCGAGACCACGGCTGACCGCCACGCCCGGCCCAGCCCCAGCTCGCCGTCGCCGCCCACCGCGGGCCCGGGAGGACAACGTGGGGACGACTCGTGAATCCAGCGTGGCCGGCCTCGCACCCCACGACAGCCGACTCTTCGGATAAGTCACTCCCGGACCCAACACGACCCTAGAACCCCTGCCGCTCGAGAACCGCCGAGCGCAGGATTCGACGCGCCCCACCGACCCGGAAACCCGCGCTTGACACAAAGAGGATTCGCTGTGAGCAGCCCTCCACGTCTGCACGGCGACCAGGTCGAGACCGCGCGCGGGACCAGCCAGCCGCATGTGCGCCAGCGCCGTCGGTACGGGCTCCAGAATCGGTTCGGCGCTACGCCAAGGCGTGCAGCACGGCGCGACAGAACTACGGGCGCAGACGGCGCGACTCGTGGAGCGGAAGGGTGCGCAGGCGCGCGGTGACATGACGCCGGTGAGGGAACGTAGGTCGAGCCAGCGCCCCAAACGGGAGCGGTCAAAGCTGTCGGGCGCCCCCCGTCGGTGCCGCGTCAGCGTGTCAGGCTGCGGGAACGTCGGTTGCGTCGAAGTGCCTGGTGGCGACCTCGACGTCGCCGGTGAGCATGGCGGTGAGTAGCTCTTCGAGGCGTCGAGCGATGTCCCAGTCCTGCCAGCGCTCCCCGCAGGCGGGGCACTCTTGCATGGGCACGTCGACGAGCGCCACTTTGGCGTCGCGCTCGGCCAGCTTGGCTCGCCTGACCGGCCGCCGGTCTCGTTGGTCGCATCGTTGGCAGCGCATCAGCGCCTC
>DASSDL010000027.1:0-16671 GCA_035697145.1 Acidimicrobiales bacterium | reverse complement strand
CCGCCGCCTGCCCGCGGAAGACACTGTCCGCCTTCGGTACCAGGCTGGCCCGCGGCCTTTGGCGTGTCAATAGCTATCAAGCGGGTTTCGGATTTGCTGTGTCAGTGTGACAGGACGCCCTACGTCGACCCCCTATCGCCTGAAGGGGGAAGCGCTGCAAGCCCTGTCACACCTACGTCCCGCAGGATCGCTGGCAACTGCTTGCGTCGTTTAGCTGGATCGTGAGCCGGAACGTCGCGGAACATCGGACAGGTCCTACCCCCTGTGTCTACCCGTGGCGGCATAATCACCTTCAGCGTTGCTTAAGGCTGGGGTCTTACTGTGGGCGAGTCGGCGCCACGGTGGGTGTCGCCGACTGGCGGACAGGGAGGCGAACGCATGGAGCGATTCATCGCTTCATCGGCAGGTGCGTCCACCACTCACCCGCCCTCACCCCCCAGGAGGGTAGGTATGCGACGTATCGCAATCGCAATAACGGCACCTGCCGCCTTTGTAGGACTGGCCTTCGGGGCCGCACCGGCCTACGCCCAGAGCGGGCACTTCATCACCGGTGGCGGAAACGCCGCTGAGTGCACCGACATCGGGACACAGTTGCAGTGCACCGGCAAGGTGGCTGGCCTCGGAGGCGAGACCTTCGAAATCACCGTGTCGGCCCCGGGCACCGCGACGGTGGAATGCGAAAACCCGAGCGGACCGCCCGGAAATCGTGCCCCGGGTCAGGACACAGAGGTCGATGCCGCCGGGAGCAGCGGACCGCTGGCGACGCCGAGGAACGGCCAGTTCGTGTTCACAGTGACGACAGACGCTCCCACCGTTCCGAACACCCCCACGTGCCCAAACCCGCAGTGGACCGCCCACGTTGTTGACGTGACCTTCGGCGATGCCACGCTCTCGCTCTTCGAGAACGGCGTGCTCTCCGACACAGTGACGGTGCCGGTCAGCTAGAAGCGAGCTGAGTCACAGCGGAATCGCCTCGAGGGGGCCGGGCTGAACGCCCGGCCCCCTCACACTGCAGCGGCGAGCAGCAGGTCGCGTACGGTTGGGTCTGCCATGAGGGCTGCTCCTCGTGTCCGGACCCCGGCCGTTGCGAGCGTTGCTCACCCGGTTGCTCACTTTGGGGGCGAACACCGCCTGTGACCAGGAAGTCGTTGCTGATCGTCCACCACACGCCGTCGCCGGCGGTCCATTCCATGTTCGAAGCAGCGCGGTCGGGGGCGACAGATCCGCAGATCAAGGGTGTCGACGTCGAGGTGCGCCCGGCGCTCGGGGCGACCGCCGTCGACGTGCTCGAGGCCGACGGCTATCTGCTGGGGACGCCCGCCAACCTGGGCTACATGTCCGGCGCCCTCAAGCACTTCTTCGACACGATCTACTACCCGTGCCTGGAAGCGACGGTCGGCCGGCCCTACGGCGTCTACATCCACGGCAACAACGACACCGACGGCGCCCTGGCGGGCATCGAGAAGATCGTGGTCGGCCTGCGTTGGCGGGCCGCCCAGGTGCCGGTGTCGGTGATCGGCACCCCGGCCCAGTCCGACCTCGACGCCTGCTGGGAGCTGGGCGCCGCCGTCGCAGCGGGCTTGTCCCCCGACGGCGGCTGACGGAGGGGACCCGGGGGTCCTGGCCCAACGGCGGCCGCCGAGGCAAGCTGCTCGCATCGACACGCGGCCGGCGTGACTTCGTCTCCCACCAGCAGTTGCGCGCCGAAGTCTATGACGTGACGGTGAACAGCGACCACGCGGACACGGCGAGGACGGTTCTCGGCCGCCTCGGCTGACGTCAGCGGCAACGTCGGATCACCAGCGTCACGCAATCGGCTACCGCGGGCGGGCTGAACGCGTCGCGGGAGATGCGACGACCCAGGCGGACGGCGTGGTCGCGGCCCCAGCGGCCGGCACCCGGGGCGCGGCCCGTGGCCCATCGCCGTCCCACCCAGTGCGGGAGCACGAGGTCGGCGGCGACCAGGCGCGAGCCGGGACCGAGCAGCCGCCGCAGGATGGCGGTGGTGGCGGCGAACGGCGGGTTGGCCACGACCCGGAACGGACGACGCGGCAGCCTGAGATCGGCCGCATCGGCGCGCACGACCGTCACCGGATCGTGGGCGAACCGCTGGCGCAGCGCAGCGATCCGCTGGGGATGCAGCTCGACGGCGATGACCCGCGCGCCGGCCGCGACGAGAGAGGCGGTGAGGGCACCGGTGCCGGCACCGATGTCCACGACGAGATCGCCGGATGAGACCTGGGCGTCAGCGACGATCTGGTCGGCCCATCGCGGGGACAAGCGGTGCCATCCCCACCGCGCCTGCCCGGACGCGGGCATGACGCACCATCACGAACACGGCCATGCCCGACACCGTACCGGCGGCCGCGCGGGCGGCCGCAGCGAGTTTCGGCATCAGCGGCGGAAGGCGTCGATCACGTCGGCGAATCCGGACACCGCCTCGGGCGTCGCCGTCTCGGGGAAGCTCACGATCGCCGCCTGCACCCCCGCCTCGGCCAGCTGGCGGTAGCGGCCGATGTGGTCGTCGACGCTCGGGGCGTCGGCGGTGCCCAGGTGCGTCACGGTGATGTCTGCGGGGTCGCGGCCTTCGGACGCGCAATGGCCGTGCAGCACCTCGATCTTGTGGCGGACCGTCTCGGCGTCGCCGAACAGGTTGCACATGTCGGCGTGGCGTGCGACCAGCCGCAACGTCCGCTTCTCGCCGGAGCCGCCGACCAGGATCGGGATCCGCTCCTGAAGCGGCCTCGGATAGCACACCGCCTCGGCCACCTCGATCGTGCGCCCCGAGTAGGCGGGAGCGCCCTTGCCCCACATGAGCGGCAGCAGCTCGAGGGCGTCCTCGAGCATGGCGTAGCGCTCGGCCAGCGGTGGGAAGCGCCAGCCGTAGGCCGTGTGCTCGCGCCCGAACCACGCGGCGCCGATGCCGCAGATAGCCCGTCCGCCGGAGAGCACGTCGAGGGTGGCAACGATCTTCGCCAGGTGGGCGAGGTTCCGGTACGTCACCCCCGTGACCATCGTCCCCAGCCGCGCCGACCCGGTGCGGCCGGCGAGGAACGACAGCGTCGTGTAGCTCTCGAGCATGTCCTCCCAGTGGGGACCGACCGACGGGATCTGCATCATGTGGTCCATCACCCACAGGCTGGTGAAGCCCGTGTCCTCGGCGGCGGCTGCTACCTCGGCGAGCCGGTCACGGGTCTCCGCCGGCCCGCCCGCCCACGTGAAGCGGGGGAGCTGCAGGCCGAACTCGAGCGGCATCCGATCCTCCTTCTGGCGGGCGGCGGCGGCCGGGGCGGTGACCAGGTCGGGGGCGACGATGGTGACCGGGCCGGCGGGATGGACGGCGGCGAACCCGTCCTCGGCCAGCCCGTCTCGCACCCCCGGCCACGCCGCCAGCATCGACGACAGGACCTTGGCGGGGATGGGACGCTCGCGCTCCCGGCTGCGGGCCCGGCACACGCTGGCGTCGACGTCGAACACCACGGCCACGGCCGGCACTCCCGCCCGTTCGGCGGCCGCCAGCCAGCCCCGGCGCCGCTTGGCGTCGGTCCCGAGCGAGTCGACCACCGTGGTGAGGCGCCGCCGGAGCCGTCGCTCGACGACGAGGTCGAGCACGTCGAAGGCGTCCTTGCCCGCCCGCTGGTCGTGCTCGCCTTCGCCGACCAGCGCCCGCACCCGGTCCGACGACACCACCTGGTCGGGACGGAACTGCTCGGCCGCCCACGTCGACTTGCCCGACGCCGGCGGGCCGACCAGCACCACCAGCGATCCCTCGGCCAGGCGGATTGTCACCACCCCATGTTGGCGGGTCGGTGGTCAGCGTGGGGCGAACGCCTCGAGCGTCGCCGCCACGTCCCCCAGCGGGTAGAGGATCGGCGACGTGCACCCGGTGGCCACGTACTCGGCCACCTTGGTCCGGCACTCGTCGGCGGTTCCCGCGGCGCACAGCATCTGGACCACCTCGTCGGGGACCAGCTTGCTGGCGGCCACCACCTCGTCATGGCCGGCCGGCCAGGTGAGCACCTTGCCGATGTCGTCGAGCAGCTCGGCCGGGACACCCGACGCCTCCATGATGTGCGGCTGCTGACCCAGGTACTGGGTGACGAGCAGGCGCGCGGCGTCGAGCGCCGCGTCCCGGTCGGCGTCGAGCGAGCACACGACCAGCTGCGGTCGGTCGACGTCGTCCAGCGTGCGTCCACCCCGGTCCGCGCCGGCCGCCAACGCCTCCAGCGCCCGCTGGTTGTAGGTGGGCGAGACCAGGTAGTTGAGCACGGCGCCGTCGGCGATCTCGCCGGCCAGCTCCATCATCCGCATTCCGGTGGCGCCGACGTAGATGGGCACCTGTTTGGCCCTCGGCGCCTGGTGGACGTAGTCGAGCTCGACCCCGTCCAGGTGGACGTAGGCGCCGTCGTAGGTGACGGGACCGTCGCAGCGCAGCAGCGCCCGCAGCGACTCCACCACCTCGCGCATGACCCCGAGGGGTCGCGTGCGGGCGACGCCGACTTTGGCGGCCAGGGGATCCCACCACGCGCCCAGCCCGGCCAGGATCCGCCCGGGCGCCAGGTCGTCGAGCGTCGAGAACAGCGACGCGAGCCGGGCCGGGTTGCGGGTCCAGATGTCGACGACGCCCGACCCGACGGTGATGCGCTCGGTGGTGGCGGCGAACGCGGCCATCGGCACCGTGGCCTCCCGTACCAGCCGGCTGTCGGCCTGCCACACGGCGGCGAACCCCAGCTCCTCGGCCCGCCGGACGAAGCCCATCGCCTCCCGGATGGGGTGGGCGTCCTGGACGTAGAGCGCCATGGGCACTCTCCCCAGTGAGGGGGCACCGGCCGTCACAGCCTCGACCACAGCCGCTGCGCCTCCTCCCACGCCCGCACCCGGATCCGCTCGGCGTCGACCCGGGTGCACACGCCGTCCTCGACCACCGGCTCGCCGTCGACCACCACGCGCTCGGCCCGCACGCCCGGCGTGAACGCCAGGTACCAGGGATCGACGCGGTCGGCACTCCACGTCACCTCGTCGCCGAGCACCTCCGGCACCAACGCGGCTCCCGCCCGAAGCCAACCCCACGCCGCCTCGGGTGTGGCGGTCACGTCGTCGGCCCGGTGGGCCACGTAGGCCAGCGCGAACTCGTCGAGCATGGCGGCCCCGATCCCGTCGCTGCCCAGTACCACCCGATTGCCGGCGGCGGTCCACCGCGCTGGCCGGGCGTAGCCGACGCCGTTGTTCAGGTTGGACCGGGGGTTGTGGGCGATCGTGCCCGCCAGCGGCGGATCGACGTGGACGCAATGGGCCAGCAGCCAGCTGTCGGCGGCGTGCGAACGCAGCCGTCCCGCGGCCGCGGCGTCGACCGCGTCTTCGCCCACGTGGATGTGCACGCCCACCCCGAGGTCGACGGCCAGGCCGACGACGGCGTCCAACGTCTCGTCGCCCAGGGTGAGGCATGCGTGGGCGCCGACCAGGCCCCGCCCGCCTGCCCGGAGGAACCGCTCGTTCTCGGCCAGTCCCGCCTTGGCACCGGCGGGCCCGTGGCGGTCGGTGACCTCGTACGCGCACAGCACCCGCACGCCCACCTCGGCGCAGGCGGCGGCGATCACGTCGAGGCTGCCGTCGATGGCCGACGGCGAGGCATGGTGGTCGACGATGGCGGTGGTGCCAGCCTCAAGCGCCTCGACCGCGCCCAGCAGGGCAGACCAGCGCACGAGCTCGAGGTCGAGGGCGACGTCGAGCCGCCACCAGACCCGCTCGAGGATCTCGGTGAAGTCGGTGGGCGTGACGGCGGGCGGCGGCATGCCCCGGGCCAGGGTGGAGTACAGGTGGTGGTGGGCGCAGACGAGTCCCGGCGTGGTGGCGGTCACGGCGCCGGCGAGCCGTTTCGGCGCATCGGCAGCGCCGCCCGCCACGCGCCGTCGAGGTCGTGGAGGGCGGCGGCCACGGCCCCGGCCGTCGGCACCAGCCCGATCTCGCCCACACCCTTGATCCCGTAGGGCGCGCGGGGTTGTGGGCGCTCGACCAGGATCGTCTCGATCGGCGGCACGTCCTTGGCCCGCAGGATCCCGAGCTGGCGGAGGGTCATGGCGGTCGGGCGGGCCGATTCGTCGGTGGGGAAGTCCTCGGTGAGGGCGTAGCCGAGGCCCATGTGCACGGAACCGACGATCTGTCCCTCGCACAGCAGGGGATTGACGGCCCGCCCAACGTCGTGGGCGGCGACCACCCTCTCGATGTCGCCGCTCTCGCGGTCGATGACCACCATCTGGGCGGCGTAACCGAACGCGGAGTGGATGGTCGGGTGCGCGACCGAGCCCACCGCGTCGGTCCAGTCGACCCGATGCTCGCCCTCGTAGTCGATGCCCGGGCGGCAGCCGTCGGCGCATGCTGCCCGGCAGGCGGCGGCCACCGATCCTGCGCCCATGAGCGTGCCCCGGCTGCCCGTGGTCTGGCCGGCGCCCAGCTCGCGGGACGTGTCGACCAGCACGCGCACCCGGGCGGGGTCGATGCCCAGCTCCTCGACCGCCACCTGCAGCGCGACGGTGTGCACGCCCTGGCCCATCTCGGTCCAGCAGTGGCGCACCTCGACCGTGCCGTCGTCGGCGAACCGCACCACCGCCTTGGCGACCTCGACGGCGCCGTTGCCGAGGCCCGAGTTCTTGAGGCCGAGCCCCAGCCCGACCGCCTTGCCGGCCGCCACCGCGTCGTCGTAGTGGGGCTTGACCGCGTCGAGGCAGTCCCGCGCGCCCAGGCAGCCGTCGTCCATGAGCTGGCCGGGGCCCCACGTGCTGCCCGGTGTGACGGCGTTGCGGGCCCGCATCTCCCACGGATCGACGCCGGCGGCCTCCGCCAGCCGGTCGATCACGCCCTCGCTGGCGAATTGCGCCTGGTTGGCGCCGAACCCTCGGAAGGCGCCGCAAATCGGGTTGTTGGTGCGGACGGCCACGGCGTCGACGTCGATGGCGGGCCAGGCGTAGGGGCCACCAGCGTGGCCCGCCGCCCGCTCCAGCACCTTCATGCCCACCGAGGCGTAGGGGCCGGAGTCGCCCACGATGCGGGCCTTCAGCGCAGTGAGCCGGCCGTTGGCGTCGCAACCAGCCCACGCCTCCACCCGCACGGGGTGGCGCTTGGGGTGGACGTGCAGCGACTCCTCCCGGCTGAACGCGCACTTCACCGGGCGGCCCAGCAGGTGGGCGGCGAGCGCCGTCTGGGTCTGGTTGGCGCAATCCTCCTTGCCGCCGAAGGCACCGCCGTTGGCGACGAGGTGGACGAGGACCCGGTCCTCGTCGACGCCGAGCACGTCGGCAATCTGGCGGCGGTCGTCCCACACCCCCTGACCGCCCGAGAACACCTCGAGCCGGCCGTCGTCGAGGGGGACCGCCAGGGTCGCTTCGGGCTCGAGGAAGGCGTGCTCGATGCGCTGGGTCTGGAACACCTCGTGGACCACGTGGGTGCTGGCGGCGAGCGTGGCGTCGATGTCGGCGTCACCCCTGGCGTACGTGGTGCGCGACAGCACGTTGGGGGCCTCGGCGTCGCCGACCTGCCACACCGCCGGCTCGGCGGAGCCGACCGCCAGCAGCGGATCGGTGAACGGCGCCAACGGCCGGTACTCCACCTCCACCAGCTCGGCCGCCCGGCGGGCCGTGGCCCGGTCGCCCGCCACCACGAGGGCGAGCACGTCGCCCGTGTACGAGGTGCGCCCGCCGACCGGGATGAACACCGGCCAGTCGCGGTGGATGAGGCCGATCCGTAGCTCGCCGGGCACGTCGGCCGCGGTCAGCACCCGCACCACACCGGGAACCGCCCCGGCCGCTGCGGTGTCGATCGCGAGGATGTCGGCGCGGGCGTGCTCCGCCAGGACCACGGCGGCGTGGAGCATGCCCGGCACCCGCAGGTCGTCGATGTAGGGCTTGTCGCCCAGCGCCATCTCGGTGGCCTGGTACCTGGCGTTGTCGCTGCCGACGCCCCCCGGTCGCCCGTTGCCGTTGCTGCCGCTGGCCGGGAGGGGCAGCAGCGTCTCCGCGCCTGACGCCAGCAGCTCCACCGCGTCGAGGATCGAGTGGTAGCCGGTGCACCGGCACAGGTGGCCGCCGAGGTGGCGGGCCGCCTTGTCGCGGGTGAGGGCGGGCCCGTCCTTGTCGAGCAGGTACTTGGCGCGCATGACGATGCCGGGCGTGCAGAACCCGCACTGGAGGGCTCCGGTGGCGGAGAAGGCGCCGGCCAACCGGTCGCGCTCGGCCGGGTCGAGGCCCTCGAGCGTCGTGACCGATCGGCCCGCCACGCGGTCGAGACCCAGCTGGCAACTGATCATGGGCTTGCCGTCGATGAGCACGGTGCAGCAGCCGCACTGCCCCGACGGCGAGCAGCCGTCCTTGGGGCTCGTGACGTCGAGCTCCTCCCGCAGCGCGGCGAGGAGGTGCGCGTGGTCGCCGACCTCGACCTCGCCGCCGTTGAGGGTGAAGGACACGGCCACGACTCCACACTGCCAGAACTCAACAAACTGTTGAAGTCCCGGCCGCTATCGGGTCGTCGAGATGCGGATAGAACCTCCGACATGCTGCTCGTCAACCACGAGACCAAGCCGCTGCCCGCCAGCGCCCGCCCGGGACCCGAGGTGCACGCCTTCCACCGCCGGCTTCCCGGGTACGCGCCCACGCCGGTGCACGACATGCCGGCGCTGGCCGAGGCCGCCGGGGTCGCCAGGGTGCTGGTGAAGGACGAGTCGAGCCGCATGGGTCTGCCGGCGTTCAAGATCCTCGGCGCCTCGTGGGCGACGTACCGGGTGCTCTGCGATCGCCTCGCTGCCGCCGGGCTGGAAGGTGAGCCGCTGTGGGACACGCTCCCCGACCTGGCGGCGATGGTGGCACGGCAGCTGGGACCGCTCCGGCTGGTGGCCGCCACCGACGGCAACCATGGCCGGGCGGTGGCACGGATGGCCAAGCTTCTTGGCCTGTCGGCAACCATCCTGGTGCCCGACGGCACCGCCCCGGCCCGCGTCGGCGGCATCGCCGCCGAGGGCGCCGAGGTGACGGTGGTGCCGGGCACCTACGACGACGCCGTGGCCGAGTCGGCGGCCCTGGCCAGCGACCGTGACCTCGTCATCTCCGACACCTCGTGGCCTGGCTACGAGGACCCACCGCGTCGGGTGATCGAGGGCTACGCCACCATCTTCGCCGAGCTCGAGGAGCAACTCACGACCCTGGATGCGGTGCCGGACCTGGTGATGGTGCCGTTGGGAGTGGGGGCCCTCGGAGCGGCGGCCGCGTCCTGCCTCCGGGCCGGGCTCGAACCGGGCGAGGGGCCCATGCTCGTGGGCGTCGAGCCCGACTCTGCCGCCTGCGTCGCGGAGGGGGTACGGGCGGGCCACGTCGTCGAGGTGCCGGGGCCCCACCGGTCGATCATGGCCGGGCTCAATTGTGGCCTGGCGTCCATACTGGCGCTGCCGACGGTGGCCGCCGGGTTCGACGCCTTCGTGACCATCGACGACGACCGCTGCCGCGAGGCGATGCGGTCCCTGGCCGCCGCCGGGCTCGACCTGGGCGAGACCGGAGCGGCGGCGCTGGGTGGGCTCATGGCCCTGCGCGCCGACCACGGCGCCGAGTTGCCGGTCCCCGCAGCGGCCGTCGTCCTGCTGCTGGCCACCGAGGGCGTGACCGACCCGGTGAACTTCGAACGGATCGTCGGGCGCCCGCCCCGGTAGCGCGCCCGTTCCGGTCGTGGCTACGCGGTCATATGCCGCACAACTACGACCAGTTCACGGGGTGTCGGTCAGCCGCCAGTACTGGTCGGGCTGGCGGTGCGCGGCGAAGTCGAACACCGTGGTCTTGTACGACGTGCAGTCGTCGAGGTCGCAGGCGGCCACGGCCAGCTCGTCGTCCAGCCCCGTGCACTGAGCGATGACCGCCCCCGACGGATGGATGACGCACGACCCGCCGATGTGCTCGACCCCCTCCTCGGTGCCGGCCTTGGCCGTGCCCACCACGAACGTGCCGTTCTGGTAGGCGCCGGCCTGCATGACCAGGTGGTTGTGGAAGTCGCCGAGGCGGTCGTGCCCGGGTGCCGGCGGGTTGTGGACCGGCGTGTTGTAGCCGATGCACACCAGCTCGACGCCCTGCAGTCCGAGCATGCGGTAGGCCTCCGGCCAGCGCCGGTCGTTGCAGATGAGCATGCCGACGGTGCCGCCGAAGGCCGGGTACACCGGGAAGCCGAGATCACCCATCTCGAAGTAGCGCTTCTCGAGGTGCTGGAAGCGCCGCCACGGCTCGCGCTCACAGTGCCCCGGCACGTGGATCTTGCGGTAGCGGCCGATCTCGCCGCCGTCGGCGCCGACGAGCACGGACGCGTTGAACCGGCGACCCTCCGGCGTCTCCTCGGCGAAACCCAGGCTGAAGCCGACCTCGAGGCGGCGAGCCTCGTCCCACAGCGGCTTGGTGTCGGCGCCGGGCAGCTCGGTCTCGTACCAGGCGGCCAGCTCGGGGGAGCCGTCCTCGTACCACCAGCGGGGGAAGAAGGTGGTGAGCGCCAGCTCGGGGAACACGACCAGGTCCGCCCCCCGCTCGGCCGCGCCCCGCAGCAGCGCCAGCAGCCGTTCGACGACGTCGGCCCGCGTGTGGTCGCGCTGGATCGGCCCGAGCTGGGCGGCGGCGGCGGTGACGACCCGGCTCATCCCGTTTGCCTCCGGGTGGCGGCGAGGCAATAACGAACGCGGTGACGAGCCCGAGGCAATGACCAACGGAGACCGTTGGCTATTGCCTCCGGCCCGGCGGACCGTTCGTCATTGCCTCGGGTCGATCGGGTCACTCTGCCGCACCCGCGAGCCCCGCCAGCTCGGTCAGGACCTCGGCCAGCACCTGGGCGCCGGCGGCCAGGTGCTCGGGCTCCGTGAACTCGGCCGGGTTGTGGCTGACGCCGCCACGGCTGGGGACGAACACCATGCCCGTGGGACACATCCGCGCCAGCATCTGGGCGTCGTGGCCGGCGCCGGAAGGCAGCCGCATCACGGAATGGCCCAGACGCTCGGCCGTGGACTCCACCAGATCGATGACCGCCGGGTCGAACGCGACGGGCTCGAACCGGGCGAGCCGGCGCCATGCCACCGCGCACCGTTCGGCGGCCGCCAACGCCGCCACGCGCTCACGCAGGCGCCGTTCGGCGTCAGCCAACACGGCCTCGTCGGTGTTGCGGAGATCCACCGCGAGCGTCGCCCGGGCCGCCACGACGTTGACCAGGTCGGGGTGCAGGTCGAGCCGGCCGACCGTGCCCACCTGGTGGCCCCCGAGGTCGCTGGCGAGGCGGCGCACGAAGCCGACGGTCTCGGCGGCGACGTAGGCGGGATCGCGGCGCAGCCGCATCGGCGTCGTGCCGGCATGGTTGGGCTGCCCGGTGACGGTCAGCTCCTGCCAGGAGATGCCCTGGACCCCGGTGACGGCGCCAACGGTGACGCCGGCCTCCTCCAGCACCGGCCCCTGCTCGATGTGCAGCTCGACGTAGGCGTGCGGGGCTGGTCCGGGCACGGCGGCGTCGCCCGCCCAGCCGATGCGTTCCAGCTCGTCCCCGAGCACCGCGCCGTCGATGGCGACGATGTCGAGGGCGTCCTCGAGCGGCATGCCCCCCGCGTAGACGAGGCTCCCGAGCATGTCGGGGGCGAAGCGGCTGCCTTCCTCGTCGGTGAAGAAGGCCACGGCCAGGGGTCGCCGGGTGCGGATGCCGGCATCGTCGAGGGCCCGCACGACCTCGAGCCCGGCCAGCACGCCGAGGGTGCCGTCGTAGCGCCCGCCTGTGCCGACGGTGTCGATGTGGCTCCCCGTCATCACCGGCGCCGAACCGTCGCCGGCGCCGGAGCCGGCGCCATCCGCACCCGCCCGGATAGCGACCACGTTGCCGATCCGGTCGACGCGTACGTCGAGCCCCAGGGCGCGCATCCACCCGACCACGAGCTCGCGGCCCCCGGCATCCTCGTCGGTGAGGGCCAAGCGGCAGTTCCCGCCGTCACCGGTGTCGCCGATGGCGGCCAGAGTCTCGATGTCTGCCAGCAGGCGATCGGGCTGGATCTTCACCCCGCCATCGTGGCCGTTCAACGAACTGTTGAACAGCTCACGTCGCACTCGAGCCTGCCCGGCCGCTCGACCAGAGGTGGACGGCGGCCAGCGCACGCCATGGGCGCCAAGCGTCAGCCCGCGCCGTGAGCTCGTCGGCGGAGGGGAGGACCGCGGGCGCGCTGGCCCCGGCCAGCGCCCGGCGGAGGCCCAGGTCGGATGCCGGCAGGGCGTCGGGCTCGCCGATGCGCAGCGCGATGTAGTGGGCGGTCCAGGGGCCGACGCCCGGCACGGCGGTTATGGAGCCGACAAGCTCGTCGAGCGGAGCGCTCGGGTCGAGCCGCACCCGCTCCTCGGCGACAGCGGCTGCGAATCCCCGGATCGCCCGGATCCGGGCTCGCGTCAAGCCAATGCCGTCGAGATCGGCCTCTGCCAGCGTTTCCGGCGACGGGAAGGTGTGGGTCAACCCCGGCGGCGTCGCGCCCGGCACCCGCTTCCCGTGTCGCTCGACGAGTCGGCCCGTGAGGGTGCTGGCCCCGGCAACGGTGACCTGTTGGCCGATGATGGCGCGCACGCCGATCTCGAAGGCGTCCCAGGTCCCGGGCACCCGCAACCCGGGGCGTGCCGTCACCAGCGGGCCGACCGTGGGGTCGCCGGCGAGGTGGGCCCGCGCCAACTCGACGTCGGCGTCCAGTCCCATGATCACCCGCACTCCCCTGGCGACGTGCAGGAGGCCCTCCTCGTCGCGCAACCGGGCCCGCAGCAACAAGTGGTCGTCCCCGGCCCGGCTCACCTCGATCACGCCCGGGTCGCCGTCGACCACGACCGTGCGCCGGTAGGTTCCCCCGGCCACGACCTCGACGCCGGGTATGGCCCGCAGGGCGAAGTAGCCGAGCATCGCGTCCCACTCGAGCGGGGGACGGAAGGGCAGCAGTTCCGTCAGATCAGGTCCCACGGGCGCACGGGAACCCGCGTCACGTCGACGCCGGTCGCCGCCCGGATGGCCGCTGCGATGGCGGCCGTGGACGAGATCGTGGGCGGTTCGCCGGCACCCTTGGCCCCGAAGGGCGCCTCCGGCTCGGGCTCTTCGATGCAGGTGGCCAGGACCTCGGGCGTGTCGGCCACGGTGGGAATGAGGTAGTCCGTGAAGCTCGGGTTCCGCACCAGGCCGTCCTCGATGACCATCTCCTCCATCACCGCCAGGCCCACGCCCTGGGCGATCCCGCCCTCGATCTGGCCGATGACCTGCGTCGGGTTCAGCACCCTCCCCACGTCCTGGCCCGTGGCGACCTGCACGACCCGTACCAGCCCGAGGTCGCTGTCGACGTCGACCACCGCCCGATGGGCGGCGAAGACGAAGCTCACGTCGGCGTCACCCTGTCCCCGCTCGTCGAGCGGATACGTGCGCCGGTGCCGGTGCACCGCCGTCGACTCGAAGACCTGGCCGCCGGCCGCCTCGGCCACGGTCATGTCGAGCTCATCGACGCCGACGCCGGCCACGGCGGCCACGATCCGCCCGTCGTCGGTCAGCGTGAGCGACTCCGGCGTCACGCCGAGGCGCCCGGCCAGCGCCGAACGGACCTGGTCGGCCACCAGGCGGGCCGCGCGCAGCACCGCCCCGCCCGACATCCACGTCTGGCGCGATGCCGACGACGATCCCGCCGAGTCGATGCCCACGGTGTCGGCCGGCTCGACGACTGCGTCGCAGCCCAGCACCGTGCGGGCGATCTGCGAGGCGATGGTCACGAATCCCTGTCCCACCTCCGCCGCCGCGCAAGTGACCGACGCGACGCCCGTGCCCGTCAGGCGGACGCGGGCCTCGGAGTCGTCCTCGAAGCCCTCGGAGTACATGACGTTCTTGAAGCCCGCGGCCACGCCCACACCCCGGCGGACCCGCGATGCGTCGGCGGTGCGGCCCGCGCCTCCCGGACGCTCGAGCCAGCCATCGCCGGTCGGCGGCGGCAGCGGGTGCGCGACCGCGGCCCGGATGCATTCGGCCACCGGCGCCGCGCCCGTGAGCCTCTGTCCGGTGGGGAGCACGTCGCCCGTGGCCAGAGCGTTGCGCAGCCGCAGCTCGACGGGATCCATGCCGAGGCGGGCCGCCAGCTTGTCCATCTGCGACTCGTGGCCGAAGCACACCTGCACGGCGCCGAAGCCGCGCATGGCGCCACAGGGCGGGTTGTTGGTGCGCACCACGGTGGCGTCGACGAGCGCGTTGGGCACGCGGTAGGGCCCGCAGGCGAAGCGGGCGGCGTTGCTGACGACCGCCGATGACGACGACGCGTAGGCGCCGCCGTCGAGCAGCACGTCGGCCTCGACCTTGACCAGGTCGCCGGCGGCGGTCGCGTGGTGCCGGTAGCGCATCCGGGCCGGGTGGCGGTGCACGTGGCCGACGAACGACTCATCCCGTAGGTAGCTCATCTTCACGGGATGACCGCTGTTCAGGGCCAGCAGGCAGGCGTGCACCTGCATGCTCAAGTCCTCTCGGCCGCCGAAGGCGCCGCCCACCCCGCCGAGGTGCAGACGCACCTGGTCGTGGGGGAGACCGAGGCAGGCGGCGACCTGGTCTCGGTCCTCGTGGAGCCACTGGGTGGCGACCCACAGGTCGACGCCACCCTCGCCGTCGGGAACGGCCAGGCCCGACTCGGGACCCAGGAATGCCTGGTCCTGCGTACCGACCTCGTAGACGCCCTCGACGACCACGTCCCCGGTGGCCGCCGTGTCGCCGTGCTCGACGCGGATGTGGCGGATCACGTTGCCGTCGGGGTGTATCGGCGGTGTCTCCGTCGAGGTCGCCCGGGCCGGGTCGACCAGCGGATCGAGCGGCTCGTAGTCGACGACGATCGCCGCCAGTGCCCGCCGTGCGGTGTCCGGGTGGTCGGCGGCCAGCGCCGCCACCGGTTCGCCCATGTACCGGACCACGCCGCGGGCGAACACGGGCTGGTCCGGCGAGATCAACCCGTACGTGGAGGCGCCGGGGACGTCGTCCGCGGTGATCACGCACGACACACCGGCGATCGCCAGCGCCGGGCCGACGTCGATCGAGCGAACCCGGGCGTAGGGGTGGGGCGACCGCAGTGTGCGGCCCCACAGCATGCCGTCGGCCTCCAGGTCGGAGGCGAAGGCGAACCGGCCCTGGACCTTGGGGGTGCCATCCGGGCGGATCGGGCTGTCACCGACACGGGCACCCGACGCGGCTCCGCCCCGGGCCGGGGGCGCCTTGACGTCGATCGACGCAGAGGTGGGCGTCATCGCCCGTTCCCTCGCACCGAGACCACCTGCTCGACGGCGGCCAGGATGCGGCCGTAGCCGGTGCAGCGACAGAGGTTGCCCGCCAGCGCCTCGCGGACCTCGAGCGGGCCGGGGTGGGGCACCCGGTCGAGCAGGTCGTGGATGGCCACCACGAAGCCGGGTGTGCAGAAGCCGCACTGGACGCCTCCCGCCTCGATCATCGCCTGCTGGACGTCGGTGAGGACGGCGGGGGTCAGCGCCGCGTCGCCGGGCTCGGCCCCCACGGCGGTCAGCCCCTCGACGCTGGTGATCTCGCAACCCACCGCCGCCTCGGCCAGCTCGAGGCAGGCACACACGAGCACCCCATCGACCAGCACGGAGCACGAGCCGCACTCGCCCTGCTCACAGGCGTTCTTGGCGCCGGGCAGCCCGAGCCGGTCGCGGAGCACGTGCAGCAGGCTGTCGGTGGGCCGGGTCCCCTCGACCGTGTGGGCGATGCCGTTGACCGTCAGCTGGTAGACGGCAGGGGAAGCACCGCCGTCGGGCGCCGGCGTCGGAGGGGTGGGCGGGGTGGTGGTCACGAGGCCGCCCAGGCCCGCGCCAACGCCCGGCGCGCCAGCACTTCGACCGCGTGCCGGCGATAGGCGGCCGTGGCGCGGTGGTCGTCGATCGGCCGGCTGGCGGCGGCCATGCGGCGCCCGAAGCCCTCGACCAGCTCCGGGTCGAGGTCCGGGCGGGCGTCCCAGTCGAGGCGAGCCGTGGCCCAACGCTCGGCGTCGTGGTCGCGGATGGGGACCGGCCCCACCGCCCCCAGCGCGCATGCCAGGTGCCGGCGGTCGAGGTCGAGCACGAGGGCGCAGTTGGCGACGGCGATGACCATGGCGTTGCGCACGCCAATCTTGAGGAACTCCTGGAGGCCCCGGGCCGCGGGGACGCGGACCGCCGTCACCAGCTCCCCGGGGGCCAGGGCCGTCTGCTTGGGCCCGGTGACGAACTCGGAGACCCGCAGGGTCCGCCGCCCCGAGGCCGAGGCCAGCTCGACGGTGGCGTCGAGTGCCACCAGGACCGGGAGCGTGTCGCCGGCCGGCGACGCGGTACCCAGGTTGCCGCCGACGGTGCCCGTGTTGCGGATCTGCGGGCTGCCCACCGTGCGCGACGCCTGGGCCAGCGCCGGCAACAGGGCGGCGAGCTCCGGATCCAAGAGGGTCGTGTAGCTGGTGGTGGCGCCCAGGACCACCTGCGCGTCGTGTCCCTCGCCGTCGACGTGCCAGTCGTGCAGCTCGGGCACCCGCCGCAGGCTGAGCACGCCGGCCGGGCGGCGCTGCCCGTAGTTCACGGCCACCATCAGGTCGGTGCCGCCCGCCAGCACCGTGAGCGACGGGTCGGCGGCCAGGGCGGCGACGGCGTCGTCGAGTCG
>DASSDL010000026.1:0-5375 GCA_035697145.1 Acidimicrobiales bacterium | reverse complement strand
CGGTGATGAAGGCGACCTTTCCGTCCAGACGTGCCATTGCGCTCTCCTCTGCTTGTCGGGATCGGTTCACGCGGCCGGCGACGATTCCGGCTGGGTGTGACCAGCGGCGCGCTCCGACAGGAGGCGGCCAATCTGTACGGCGCCCACGCCCCCGAGCACGCCGGCGCCGAGGGCGGCGAGCGCCCAGCCGGTGCCTGCCAGCTCGATGTCGAGCGCGTGGTCGAGCGACCAGTCCCCCGGGCCGGTTCCGGCCAGGGCGAACGCCGCAGTCGCCAGCACCAGGTTGTACTCGTAGCCGTTGCTGGTGTTGAAGAACCCGCTGCGCAGGTGCACGGTGAGCACCGCGGCGACCATGGTCCCGATCAGCACCGCGGCGGGGAACGGCGTCAGCAGGCCGACGGCGAGCAGCAGGCCGCCGGCCAGCTCGGCCACCCCGGCCACCCACGCCTGGACCTTGGTGGGGTGCAGGCCGATCTGGTCGAAGGCCGCCGCCGTGCCGGAGATGCCACCGCCGCCGAAGAGCCCGAACACCTTCTGGGCACCGTGGGCGGCGAACGTGAGCCCGACGACCAGACGCAAGGCCAGGAGCGCAAGTTCCATCAGTTTCCTCCTTGGCCAGCCGTCGAAGCGGCCAGCGGACTGGTCTCGCAGGCCCGGTCGGGCCGGCGGCCGATGGTCACCGGCACCGGGCCGCGGCGGGACTGGCGGGAGTGGTCCATGCCCGGCCTCGGCGTCGCCGTGTGATGGACCCCGGCCAGCGCCGCCTCGCCGTAGCCCTCGACGCACTCAGGGTCGGGTCCGTCGAGCGGGAGCCCGGTGAAGAACTTGGCCGCCATGCAGCCGCCCCGGCAGGTGTCGTAGTGGGCACAGGCGCGGCAGGCGCCGCCGGTCTGGGGCTCGCGCAGGCGGGTGAAGAGCTCGGAGGCGCCCCAGACCCGGGCGAAGCCGCCGCCGTCTCGCACGTTGCCGGCGAGGAACGATTCGTGGATGGCGAACGGGCAGGCGTACACGTCGCCGATCGGGTCGATCAGGCAGACGACGCGCCCGGCGCCGCACAGGTTGAGTCCGGGCAGGGGATCGCCGTAGGCGGACAGGTGGAAGAACGAGTCGCCGGTCAGCACCTGGTCGCCGTGGGCGAGCAGCCAGTCGTAGAGGATGCGCTGCTGCTCGGCGGTGGGATGCAGCTCGTCCCACACGTCGGCGCCCCGCCCGGACGGCCGCAGCCGCGTCAGCCGGAGCTGGGCGCCGTAGCGGTCGGCAAGGCCTTTGAAGTCGTCGAGCTGGCCGACGTTGTGCCGGGTCACGACGACGGAAAGCTTGAAGCCGCGCATGCCGGCGTCGGCGAGATGACGCATGGCCCCCACGGCGGTGGCGCAGGAGCCCTCGCCGCGGACAGCGTCGTTGACCTCGGCGGTGGCACCGTCGATGGAGATCTGGACGTCGACGTAGTCGTCGGCGGCGAGCCGGCGGGCGGCCGCCGCGTCGATCCTGCTGCCGTTGGTGGAGAACTTCACGCCGACGTGGTGGCTGGTGGCGTAGTCGACGATCTCCCAGAAGTCCCGCCGCACCGTCGGCTCACCCCCGCCGATGTTCACGTAGAAGACCTGCATGCGCTCGAGCTCGTCGATCACCGCCTTGCACTCGGCGGTCGTGAGCTCGCGGGGGTCACGCCGCCCCGAGCTGGACAGGCAGTGGACGCAGGCCAGGTTGCAGGCGTAGGTCAGCTCCCACGTCAGGCAGATCGGCGCGTCGAGGCCGAGCTCGAACTGGTCGACGAGGGGCAGCGTGGCCGTCGCGCTCATGGGTAGGTCCTCTCACGGATCATCTGCGACACCGCGAGCGTGGCCAGAGCGCTCCGGTAGCTCAGCAGCTCGGCGGGGATGACTCCTGAGGCGACGCACGCGCCGCGGGCGCTGGGCGAGGTCGCCAGGTGGTTCACCACGGCGAGCAGCTTCGGGCTCTTCAGGAACGACAGCTGGCGGGTGCCGAAGTGGTACAGCAGGGCCCCGAAGCGCTCGGGCCGGACCGACACCTGCGGATGCAGCTGCCACCGGGCGTCCAGGTCGAACAGCCGCGGGCGGGCGTCAGTAGACACCGCACATCCCGTCGATCGACACCTCCTCGACGAGGAGCTCCTCGACGAGCATCTCGGCCTCGGACTCGTCGCGCTCTGCCCGCTGTGGCCCGTCGGGACGAGCGATGGGTGATAACGCGACGGAGCTGGTCGTGGTGGAGGTGGGGGGCGCTGCGTTCATGGGCGCAGCCGACCACGACGGGCCTGACCTGGTCCTCAGTAGTGCCTACGGGATTCCTAGTAGGGGCTACTGAGGACCCGATCGCCTCCCTTGAGGTCCGCTGTGGCCATGACGGATCTCTCGAATCGAGTAGCGCTTGTCACCGGAGCGGCCCGCGGCATCGGCACGGCAACCGTCCGCGGCCTGGCGACGCAGGGCTGGTCCGTGGTGGCGCTGGACCCTGTGGGAGATGCCGGTCGCCCAGCAGCAGGCGGTACTCGACGTCGACCTCGGCGGCGTCCTGGCCCTGGCCCGGGCCGCGATCCCGGCGCTGCTGCGGCGCCCGGAGCCGCGCAGCGGGCGGTTCGTGGCGGTTGCCTCGCCGTATCGGTGGATCCGGGGCTCACGGCGTTTGCCGTCACACCGGTGCCGCCCAGTTCGGCCGTGCTTCGGCTCGCCGACGACCTCGCCTACGGCACCGGGGTCTGGGCCGGCTGCATCGCCCGCCGCGACCTCACCGCCCTGCTGCCGGCCTTCGCCGGCCGCTTCGCCCCGCCCGACGACCACAACAACACAGGAGAAGATCATGAACGACGCCAAGGGAACCCTCCTCGACTACCTGTCCTCGTTCCGCGACCCGGAAAAGGCCGCCAGCCTGTTCGCTGAGGACGGTGTTCTCGAGCTGCCGTACCTCTCGTCGCTCGGGGTCGAGCCGCGGTACGTCGGACGGGAGCAGATCGCGGGGAGCCTGGCGTGGGTGCTGTCTGCCTACCCCGATTGGGAGTTCAGGCCCGAGGACGTGATCGTCCTCATCGACACCCCTGACCAGGCGTTCGCGGAGTACATCGCCCACCCGACGGCCGCCAAGACTGGGCGGAAGGTCCACCACCTCTTCATGGGGCGGGCCGTCGTCGAGGACGGCCAGATCACGCTGCTCCGGGAGGCGCTGAACGTCCTGGCCGCCGCGCAGGCGCTGCTCCCCGGGGGCGCGGCCGACGTGCCCGCCCCCGCCCCCGGCGACGAGATCCACTCCTTCTAGGGCATCGACGGCCATGGCTGCACACGACGACTTCGAGTTCGGGCTGGACACAGCTGCTCAGATCACCGTCGACGAGTCCGGGCGACAGCTCGACGGCGACGAGGTCATCCGCAACACCGTCGAGGAGGCCGTCCTCGCCGACTCGGTCGGGGTCGACTCGTTCAACATTGGCGAGCACTACCGGCCCGAGTTCATGGACTCCGCGGGGCACGTGATACTCGCGGCGATCGCCGGTCGCACCGAGCGCATCCGGCTCGGCACGGCTGTGACGGTGCTGAGCACCCAGGACCCGGTGCGGGTGTACACCGAGTTCGCGACCCTCGACGCGGTGTCGAAGGGCCGCGCCCAGCTCATCGTCGGCCGGGGCTCGCTCACGGAGTCGTTCCCGCTGTTCGGGCTGGACCTCGCCGACTACGAGACCCTCTTCGAGGAGAAGCTCGACCTGCTCACCCGGCTGCTCCGCGAGCAACCCGTCACCTGGTCCGGCACCGTCCGCTCGCCGCTCACCGACCAGTACGTGAGCCCGCCCCTCCCCAAGGGACACGTCCCCACCTGGGTCGGGGTCGGCGGCAGCCCCGAGTCGGTCATCCGGGCCGCCCGCTACGGCCTGCCCCTGATGCTGGCCATCATCGGCGGCAACCCCCGTCGGTTCGAGCCCTACGTCGACCTCTACCAGCGCACCCTCCGGGAGCGCGGGTACCCACCGCTGCCCATCGGCGTGCACTCCCACGGGTACGTGGCGCCGGCCGACGAAGAGGCGGTCGACATCCAGTGGCCCCACTGGAGGGACATCCTCGAGGCCTCGTCACGCGAGCGCGGCTGGGCACCCCCGACGTTCGACCGCTTCCAGGCCGAGGTCGCCACCGGATCGCTCTACGTCGGCTCGCCCGACACCGTCGCCGCCAAACTGACCGCCACCATCCGAACGCTCGGCCTCCGCCGCTTCGACTTCGTCTACGGCCTCGGAGGAGTTCCCCACGAGCAGAAGTTGGCGACGATCGACCTCTACGGCCGCGAGGTGATTCCCCGCGTCCGCAAACTCCTCGCCGACCGGGGTGACGGCTGAGGATCTGAAGCTCCGACCTTCGGGGTCAGGAGTCAGCGGGTCGTTTGGTCATCCACTCTCGACCTCGATGGCCACCAGGTAGGCGAGAGCACCCCGAAACGCTTGACCGTCGTCAGGTCCGCGCCGGCCTCGGCGCTACGACGCCGCCTGGGCGCGGGCAGCCTCCAGTTCGGCCTGACGTAGTGGCACGGCCGGTCGTGTTCCGACGCACCTTGGCTGGAACGTCTCACACCGGCCGTCGGTCGCACCTTTGCTACCGGCCTCGGTGACACCCACGTGTTGCCTCGTACCGCTCATCACCGGGATCTCTTCGACCCCACGGAGACCGGCCCGAGGGCGCACAGAACGGCGGCGCCCTATTCGCTGCCGGCGAGCACACAACCGGCGATTTGGGCGCGAGTTGGGATCGATCGACGCGCTGGACGAGTGTGCGAGGTGACCACACGAGGCGGTGAGGGAGGGGCCCTCCCGCTGCCAGCGTCAGCGTCAGCGGCAACACTCAACCTTGAAGTGTTGCCGCTGCTGCCCACGATGACGTCGACGTCCATAGCGCCGATGAGCTGATCGCGGAATCAACGCTCGACCTTGACCCTCAGGTGCAAGAGCAGGTGCGATAGTCCAGCGCAACCCGTGGACTCAGCGGCAGAGGTGAACGCGCGGTTGAACGCCCCGTCGCATCCTCGCGTCATGAGTCGAGACGCTCCGCTCCGTGGCGGTCGTGACCTGCGGCGAGGTCCGCCGATCCGGTGGACCATCATCGGCGGCTGGACGGGGTGGTGGTCAGGGTCGCCGGTGCCGGTTGACGGCCGAGCGCCCACTAGTGGCCGAGGGCCTTGTGGTAGATGACGAAGTCGCACGGGGTGGCCAGGAGTGGCGCTAGGTGGGGGTAGTCCTCGTCGATCCGACCGGTCCGCATCGGCCGATAGCCGATGCGGGTGTACCAGCCGTCGAGGAACTCCTTGGTCGGATGGGTCCACTCCCGGGGGACGAGCAACTCGAGCTGCATGGTCGGCACACCGCGCCGGCGGAACCGCTC
>DASSDL010000025.1:0-58239 GCA_035697145.1 Acidimicrobiales bacterium | reverse complement strand
CGTTCGTAGAGGCCCAGCCGATAGGGCGTTCCACAGGCACGCCGCGTGGGAATTTGTTGCCGGGTCGCAGCTCAACAGCTGGGCCTCCGAGCAGCGTTGACCACCGAGAGCCAGGATGGCGTGCTTATCCGCCCACGTTCTTGGAGGCCCAGCGGATAGGGCGTTTCCGCAGGCACCCCGCGTGGGAATTTGTTGCCGGGTCGCAGCTCAACAGCTGGGCCTCCCAGCAGCGCTGACCACCGGGAGCCAGGATGGCGTGCCAATCCGCGCACGTTCCAACGCGCCGGGAAGGACCAGTTAACCGGCGGGAAACAGTCACGAATCGCTGCCGCAAACTTCTGTCGTCATTCTTTCGCTCGTCTCAGCTGGGCGACGAAAGGATCACTATGGATCCGGGCAACACCGCTTGGATGCTGGCCGCGACTGCGCTGGTGCTGTTCATGACCCCGGGGCTGGCCCTCTTCTACGGGGGCATGGTCCGGGGCAAGAACGTCCTGGGCATGCTCATGCAGAACATCTTCGCCATGGGCCTGCTGGCCGTGCTGTGGGCGGCGGTCGCGTTCAGCCTGGCGTTCGGCGATGCCGGCAACGCCGGGTTCATCGGCAACTTCGACTACGCGTGGCTCAAGGACGTCGGCCCGGCGCTCACCGACCAAGAGTTCCTGAGCTTCCTGACCATCCCGTTCGTCCTGTTCTGCGCCTACCAGATGACGTTCGCGATCATCACGCCGGCGCTGATCACCGGGGCCACGGCCGACCGCCTCAAGTTCGGTGCCTATGCCGTGTTCATCGGCGCCTGGCTCATCCTCGTCTACGGGCCGATCGCACACATGGTGTTCGCGGGCGGGTGGCTGGCCGACATGGGGGCGCTCGACTTCGCCGGCGGCGCCGTGGTCCACATGAACGCCGGCGCTGCGGCGCTGGCGCTGGTCCTGCTGATCGGCAAGCGCAAGGGCTACCCCGACACGCCGATGCAGCCGCACAACCTGCCGCTGACCGTGCTGGGCACCGGCATCCTGTGGTTCGGCTGGGCGGGGTTCAACGCCGGCTCGGCGCTGGCGGCAGACGGCATCGCCGGGCAGGCGATCATGAACACGTTCCTCGCCGCCTCGGCCGCGATGCTCGGCTGGCTGGTCGTCGAGCGCCTCAAGGACGGCCACGCCACCACCCTGGGCGGGGCCTCGGGCGCCGTCGCCGGCCTGGTGGCCATCACGCCGTGCGCCGGCTTCGTAGGTGGCATGGCGCCCGTCTACATCGGCCTGTTCGCCGGAGCGGTGTGCTACCTGGCGCTGGGGCTCAAGAAGTCGTTCGGGTTCGACGACAGCCTCGACGTGGTGGCCGTCCACCTGGTGGGGGGCCTGGTGGGATCGCTGCTGCTCGGCTTCTTCGCCGACGCCGCCATCAACCCGGCGGTCACCAACGAGGGCGTGTTCCTGGGTGGCGGTGGCTCGTTGCTCTGGGACCAGATCGTCGCCTCGGTCGTCACGCTCTCCTACTCGTTCGTCGTCAGCCTCGCCATCGGCCTGGCCATCGATGCCACGATGGGCCTGCGGGTCGACGACGCCGCCGAGGACGAGGGACTCGACCTTTCCCAGCACGCCGAAGTCGCCTACGCCGACTGACGCTCAGAGAGAGGACTCTCCGTTGAAGCTCATCACCGCCATCGTCAAGCCGTTCAAGCTCGACGACGTGAAGACCGCCCTGAAAGACGCGGGCGTGACCGGCATGACCGTCACCGAGGTGCAGGGCTTCGGCCGGCAGTCCGGTCACACCGAGGTCTACCGGGGCGCCGAGTACACCATCGACTTCGTCCCCAAGGTGCGCATCGAGGTGCTGGCCGACGTCACCGACGCCGAGCGCGTGTCCGAGGTCATCGCCGATGCGGCCCGCACCGGCAAGATCGGCGACGGCAAGATCTGGATCACCGATGTCGACCGGGTCATGCGCATCCGCACCGGCGAGGTCGACGCGGACGCCCTGTAGGGGTTCGGTTCGCAACCGGAGGTTGCGAACCGAGACTTTGGTCGCCGCCTGTCGGCGGCGTCGATCTCCGGTCGCTCGACCGGCGGAGCCGGATCGAGCGACTATGGGGGGCTCCGGCAGGAGCCTCTGCCCCCCATGCCCCCCGCCGGCACTCAGACCGGACCTACTCGCGGACCGCACGTGACGATCACCGACTCCAGGGCACAGCTCGCCGCCGACGACTCGCTCGTGGGTGGCGAGCTGTGCCGCGTCTGGTCCGACGAGGTCGACGGCTGGCTGGCCGAGCTCCTCGACGCGGCAGTCGAACACCGTCCCTCGAGCGGCATGGCCCTGGTGGCGTGCGGTGGCTACGGGCGGCGGGAGCTTTCCCTGCAGTCCGACATCGACGTGGTGCTGCTGCACTCGGGGCGACACGACGACGTCGGTGCTGTCGCCGACCGCATCTGGTACCCGATCTGGGACGAGGGCCTGAAGCTCGGTCACTCGGTGCGCACGGTCAAGGAGGCGCTGGCCCTCGCGGCCGACGACCTGGACACGGCCACCTCGCTGCTCGACGCCCGTCACCTCGCGGGCGACCGATCCCTCACCGAGCAGCTGGCCGACAAGGCCACGCTCCAGTGGCGCAAGCGGGCCAAGCGCTGGCTGGGGGCGATGGCCCAGCGCGTGCGCGATCGCCAGGCCCAGGCGGGCGAGGTCGCATTCCTGCTCGAGCCCGACCTCAAGGAGGGACGGGGCGGCCTGCGCGACGTGCAGGCCCTCCGCTGGGCGCAGGCGGCGCGGACCATCCTCTGGGACACGGACGGCGCCAGCCTCGACGCGGCCTACGACCTGTTGCTGGCGGTGCGGGTCGAGCTGCACCGGCGCACGGGTCGGCCCGGCGACCGGCTGCTGCTCCAGGAGCAGGACGCCGTCGCCGACTCCCTCGGGTACGAAGATGCCGACGCCCTGATGCGAGCGGTGGCCCATGCCGCCCGCACGATCGCCTGGACCAGCGACGACTCCTGGGCCCGCATCGAGAGCTCGCTGGCCGGTCCGTTGGGACGCCTGCGCCGCGAGCGGCCGCTGGGCGGCGGCCTGGTGCTGCGCGACGGCGAGGTACACATCGCCGAGGGCGCCGACGTGGCCGGCGACCCGGCGATGGCGTTCCGGGCTGCGGCAGCCGCCGCCCGCCACGGCACCCAGCTCGACCGCCAGACGCTGGCGCGGCTGCGCGCCGAGTCCCCCCAGCCGACGACGCCGTGGGCGGCCGCGACCCGCGACGCGCTGGTGGAGCTGCTCCTAGCCGGGCCGCCCGCCATCCTGTTGCTCGAGGCCCTCGACCAGCGGGGCGTCTGGGAGCGCTACTTCCCCGAGTGGCCGTCGGTCCGGAGCAAGCCGCAGCGCAACGCGTACCACCGCTTCACGGTCGACCGGCACCTGTGGGAGGCGGCGG
Source organism: Acidimicrobiales bacterium (assembly GCA_035697145.1). Lineage (GTDB taxonomy): Bacteria > Actinomycetota > Acidimicrobiia > Acidimicrobiales > VFJN01 > DASQUK01. Next base: position 54,824 of record DASSDL010000025.1, on the reverse strand, counting down.
CGCAGTCGGCGCAGCTCGCCGGGCGCGTCACCCGCCCCGACCTGCTCGTGCTCGCCGGCCTGCTCCACGACATCGGCAAGGGCGAGCCCGGCGACCACGTCGCCAACGGTGTCCGCCTGGTCGGCGACATCGCCGACCGCGTGGGCCTCGACGACCACGACGCCGCGGTGCTGGTCCTCTTGTGCCGCCACCATCTGCTGCTGCCGGACGTGGCCACCCGCCGCGACATCGACGACCCCGCCACGATCGAGTCGGTGGTGGGGGGGCTGGGCGGCAGCCGGGAGGCGCTGGAGCTACTCGCGGCCCTCACGGAGGCGGACTCGCTGGCGACCGGTCCGGCGGCGTGGAGCGAGTGGAAGGCCGACCTGGTGCGGGCGCTGGTGGCGCGGGCCGATCACGTGATGCGGGGCGGCCGAGCCGCGGACGTGGCCCGCGAGTTCCCTGACGAGAGGCAGCGGGCGCGGTTGCGGGCCGGTGAGCAGGCGATCGTCAGCGAGGCTGACCGGCTCACGGTGGTCACCGCCGACCGCCACGGCTTGTTCGCACGGGTGGCCGGCGTGCTGGCGCTGCACGGTCTCGACGTGCTCGATGCGGCCGCGACGACGGAGCGAGGCTGGGCGCTCGAGGTCTTCCGGGTCCAGTCGAGCTTCGGGCCCACATTCTCGTGGACCAAGGTGGTCGCCGACGTGGAGCGGGCTCTGGCCGGGCAACTGGCGATACGGGCCCGGCTGGCCGACCGCATCCGGACGTACGGATCCCGGCGGGCCCTCAGCCGCGGCCACGAGGCGGTCGAGCCCGAGATCCGCTTCGACCTGGGTGCGACGCCCGATGCCACCGTGGTCGAGGTGGAGGCAGCCGACGCCTTGGGGGTTCTCTACCGGATCACCAGCGCCCTGGCCGACCTCGACCTCGACATCACCAGCGCCAAGGTGCAGACGCTCGGTCCCCGCGTGGTCGACTCGTTCTACGTGCGCGACGGGCAGGGGGCCAAGGTGACCGACCCCGGCGTGCTCGCGGAGATCGAGCGGGCCCTGCTCCACGCGCTCGAGTCGGGCTGAGGTCGAGGGGCGGCTGTTGCGGCGAGGCAATAGCGAACGATCCGTCGAGCGCGAGGCAATGGCGCACGGAGACCGTTCGTCATTGCCTCTGGGCCGCCACAGCGTTCGCTATTGCCTCGGGCTGTGACACAAGGCTCGCCGGATAACGTCGGCGGCGTGAGCCGCCGGCTGCCGCCCACCCGTCAGGACCTGATCCGCTGGTCCGAGGCGCTCTCGGGCATCGCCCGCACCGGGCTCGGCTTCACGCAGAGCCTGTACGAGCGCGAGCGTTTCGAGGAGGTGCTGGCGGTGGCGGGCGACATCCGGGCGTCCGCCGAGGCCGAGGAGGGCTTCGACGCCGAGCACTTCGTCGAGGAGTGGATGAAGGGCGTGGGCGAGGGCGTGGCCGGCTACATAACGCCCAAGGTGGCAGTGGGCGCGGTGGTCCACAACGACGACGGCGAGATCCTGCTGGTCCAGCGGGCGGACAGTGGCATCTGGCTGTACCCCACGGGCTGGGCCGACGTCGGCTACTCACCGAGCGAGATCGCGGTCAAGGAGGTGCGCGAGGAGACAGGCATCGACTGCGTCCCCGTGCGGCTCATCGCGCTGCTCGACGGCCTGCGGCTGGGGTTCACCCGCGTGCCGCTGTACAGCCTGGTGTTCCTGTGCCGGGCGGTCGGGGGCGAGCTGACGGCGCACCCGCTCGAGACCCGGGCCGTCGGCTGGTTCGCCGACGCCGAGCTACCCGAGCCGCTGGCCGGAGCGAGTCAGTGGCGGGAGCACGCCTTCCGGGCGATCCAGGGCGAGAACGTCGGCGTCCTCTACGACGAACCCCGCGACCGACCGTGGGCCAGTGGTGCCTAGTGGGGTGGCTCGCCGCGCCCTGATCAACGCCGGCGGCGCAGCTCTGCCCGGCGGTCGCCGGTGGCGAGGTCGAGCGTCAGGCTGGCGCGGCCGTCGTCGATCTCGATGCCGCCGTCGCCGAAGGCCGTGGTCCCGAAGGCGTTGTCGAACCGGTTGGCGCCGTGCAGCGGCACCTCGGTGCCGTCGACGGACAACGGACCGGTCCAGGAGAACGTCAGCGCCCCCTCACTGGGCGAGGCGTAGCTGACGTCGAAGCCCCGGGACACGCCGCCGGTGGAACCGAGGTCCGTCACGTCGATCGCCGCCGCCGACAGCGCGGTCACGAACGCGTCGAACGAACCCCAGCGCCCGGCGTCGCCAACCTCGGAGATCCACACGTTGGCGGCCCCGCCGCGCGCCACCAGATCGAACGGTTCGGTGAGCCCGTTGGTGAACGTCACGGCTGGGTCGTGGGTGCGCCATTCGGTCGGCCGCCACGACCACAGCCCGACGTAGCCGTCGCCCTTGCGCCCGAAGGTCCACCCGCCCACCCGCCGAACCTCGTCGAACCGCTCGGTGGGGAAGTAGGCGTGGGTGTAGGGCAGGTAGCCGAACGCGTCGAGCGGCGGTCCCGTCGGCGCGGGGTACTGCGGGGCGTAGAGGTTGATCACCGCGGCGCCGTGCTGGGCGCTGCGGGGCATGGTGGCGGCGCCGCTCCAGTACAGATCGGCGTCGACCCAGCGGTCGCCGGGCCGGGGCTCGTTCCCCGGGTTCGTGGTGAAGACCACGGCGTCCTCGTCGAGCGTGGCCTGCCAGGCGTGGAACTGCCAGCCGAAGCAGCCGGGCCGGTAGTCCTGCGCGCTGGACAGCATCGCGTGCGGCGAGCGCCACGTGATCGTGTCCACCTCGGCGAGCAGCCCGATGTTGATCTGGCAGCGCAGGGCATGGGCGAGCTGGGCCGCCACCTGGGGATCGCCGCCGGCCGCGTCGGCCAGGGCCCGGAACGGCTGGAACAGCGTCGTCTCCCACAGGTCGTGCTCCTCGATGGCGGCGAGCGTGAGCGGCACGACCTGCCAGGCGGTAAGGGCACCCCGCTCCCACCAGAACGGGATCGCCTCGGGGTCGGTGAAGGACACGCCGGGAACGGCGGACACCGGGTCGGCGGTGAAGGGCTGGTCGACGTCGAGCGGCGCACCCATGTGCTCGCGGTCGAGCACGGGCTCGGGGCTCCGGGCTACCCGCTCCACGACCGCCGGCAGGCGGTAGCGCTCGGCCGCCGCCAGTGCGGTCGCGACGGCATCCGAGCGGGACGGGTAGGGCTGGTCCGACGTGCCGAACGCCAGCTTGACGGCACCGAAGACGTCCTGGTCGGCGGCCCGGCTCTTGTCCTTCATGTACGACCGGCCGTGGGTGACGCCGACGTTGCCCTGCACCTGATGGATCGCGAGGTCGTACAGGAACACGTCGAGCATCGCCGCCGCGCGTCGGGCCAGGTCAGGCTGCGCGTTTTCGGTCAGCAGCAACAAGGCCTCGACGTCTTCGCCGTAGTAGACGTCCGAGTGCCACTCGGAGAAGCCCCAGCTCGCCTTCTCGTCGAGCCACGCCTCGATGCGCCGGCGCCCCCGCTCGGCGTGGGCCCTACCGGACTCGCCGGTGATGGCGAACGTCTCGCGCGGGAGTGCCCGGCCGGCCAGGTACTCGAGGGCGTGGAAGATGATGCGGTGGTTCTCCGACCAGAACCACTTGTTGTCCACGACACCGGCGGGCCGCGGGTCCGTGTACCAGTAGCGGAAGCCGGCGAGGCGCTGCTCGATCGCGGCCCGCAGGTCGGCGCGCAGGTCGCGCCGGTGCCCGTACCAGAGGGCCATCAGGCGCATCATGTCGAAGTCGCTGGTGTCGGTGTGGGTGTCGATCTTGGCGAACGTGGTCGCGAAGGCATCGGGCCCGATGGCATCGGGGTCGAAGTCGAACCGTCGGTCACGCTCGGCACGGGTGAAGTGGGCGAGCACGTTCGGCAGCGAGGAGGGCTCGAGCCGCTCGGTGGCGAAGCCGAGGTAGTCGTCCTGGCGCGACCGCCACTCGCGCTGGTCGACGTAGCCGTTTCCCGATCCCAGCCGACCGGCGCCGCCACCCCCGCCGCCCCCGCCGGGCCGGAGTGGGCGGCTGCACGCCATCCCCGCCATCAGCACCACCACCAACAGCGCCGCACCGGCTCGTCGCACCGGGTTCCCTCCCCAGGTCCACGGACGACGACGACCATAGGCCACGCCAGCGTCGCTCAGCGGGGTCGGCGGCGCCTGCCCTCGGCCGCCACCTCGTCGAGCAGCTCCCACGTCGGCTCCGCCAGCGCCGCCCAGTCCAGGGCATCGCGCCGCCGCTCCACCGCCACCCGGGCCGGCGCCAGCACGTCCTCGTCGAGGGCGTCGAGCGTGGCGGCCAGGTCGGCGGCCGTGCGCCCGTAGGGGATGGCGGCATCGCCGAGCACCTCCCGCAGATAGGGCCACGGCGACACCAGCGCCGGGATGCCGCGGCCGACGGCATCGGCGACCTGTCCCGTGGTGAGGTAGGTGCGGCCGTCGAGGGGCATTGCCAGCACGTCGATGGCCGCCAGGCGCCGGTCGTACACGGGTCGAGGCACCTCCTCGTAGGGCCGCGCGGTGATGCGGGGGTCGTCGGGCAGGCGCTCACCGTCGTGGCACAGCACCAGCAGCTGCAGGTCGTCGCGACGGCAGGCCGCGAACCCGTCGAGCAGGAGCTGCGTGTCCTTGCCGGGCCGGGGCGCGCCCACCAGGCCTATCCGTAGGGCACAGGGCGAAAGCCCGAGGTCGGCCTCGGCGCTCCGCCGTAGGTCGCGGCGGTCGACGCCGCCGGCGTCCATGAGCGGCCCCCAGTGGCCGTGGGGGATGACGCGATGGACCGCGTCCTGTCGGAAGCGGTACCGGGTGGTGATGGCGCCGCGGCCCCACTCGCTGTGGTGGATGACGCCCGCGGCCAGCTCCGCCCACGGCTGGTACAGGGTGCTGTCGTCCGGAGCGGCATGGGGCGCCAGGTTGTGTTGGGTCCAGACGACCGGCAGGCCGACATCGGCCAGCGTCGCGGCCACCCGGCCCGACCTGCCGGCGTCGAGGCCCACGAGCCACTCGGGCCAGTGGATGTGGACGAGGTCGACGTCGGCCAGGGCCGCCGCGAGCCGGTCGGCTCGGTCGAGCAGGTGGTGGGGAACGGGGCGGGTGTCGACGCGGTCGCCGAGCGAGCGGTAGAGGCACTCGTGGTACCAGTGATGGGCGGCGCTCGACATGACCCGGAGCTTGGGGGTGACCGACCAGCGGAATCTCACCTGCGGGCCCGGTGTCAGCTCGACCTGGTGGACCGCCCGCAGCTCCCCGTTGACGCTGCGCCACTCGGCCAGGCCGTCGACGTCGACGGTCGCCACGCGCCGGACCCCCTCGCCCTCGGCGTCGACATGCAGCGGCTGGGACGACGTCTCAGGGACTAGGACGGCCAGCGCGCCGGGCGGGCGCTCGAAGGTCAGGTCTTCCTCGACGGCGAGCGTGCGCCCGTGGACGCGGTACCTGGCGCGCCTGTGGGCGGCCAGGAACTCGGGCTCGGCACCCAGCTCATGTGCCGACCCGACGAACCGGTCATGCACGAGGTCGAGGGCGCCGGGCCGGTGCTCGGCCCCAGCGGCGGCGCCACCGGGAGCGAAGCGCGCCTCGCCGCGCCACGCCACCGGGACGAAGCACACGAGTGGCTGGTCGGTGGGGACGTCGAAGCAGCCCGGGCGGCGAGGCGCCGGTGCGTAGTCCGCGCCGGGCCCGCCGACGACCGGGAGGGCGAAGCCCAACCGGGGACCCCGGCGCGCCCACACACCCAGGCCGGTGCCGAAGCCGATCCACTCGTCCCGGGTCGCGAAGACCTCGGGCGGTGGCGCCGCTGCTGGCCCCGCCCCGTCGGTGATCCCGCCCGCCGCCCGTAGGTCGAGGGCGGCGGCTACGAGCTTGCCCGCACAGTCGAGGGACATCTGCAGGCGCCGCTGCGGGCCGCGGTAGCGAAAGGGAGCCCGCCGCTTGTGCGCTACGACCAGTCCCCCGGAGAACCACCCCGGGGCGGCGTCTGCGGCGCTGCGCGCCAGGCCGAGCCACCGCCCGGCGTCGACGTCGATGCCGCGGCGCAGCAGCACGCCGGCCAGCTCGGCGGTGTGGCACACGGCCAGTGCTCCGATCGACCGGCCCCAGGGGAGGGCGGCGCCGTCCGGTGACGCCACCGCCTCGACGAGGCGGGCGGCCGAGCGCACGCCCCGCTCCCAGACGTCGCCGAGCCGGTCGGCGAAGGGCTCGGCGAACAGGTAGGCGTCGACGGTGTACATGTCCACCTGCCCCTGGCGGCCCTGCGAGTCGTCGAGCCAGCCCTCCGGGTGCTCGCCCAGCAACGCTCGAACCCGCTCGAGCAGGTCGTCCAGCACGCGGGCGTCCACGTCGAGCCCGAGCCGGGCCCGCGCCGCCTCGCAGCGGGCGAGCACGACGGCGTAGTTGCGGGGGAGGACCGCTTGGTCGAGCAGCGGGATCCACTCGGTGCTGTCGACAGCCTCGGCCACGACCCGCCGGGTCGAGCCGTCGAGGGCGTCGAGCCCCCCGATCCGACCCACGGTCTCGGCGATCCGGTACGAGAAGAACGTGTGGGTGCGCCGGCCGTCGGTCGCCGCCAGCCGCCCCAGCAGGGTGGGCACGACCGACAGCCCGGCCACGTCGTCGACCCCGGCCTCGTGGAGCAGGCCCAGCGTGAAGCACAGGTCGGCGTGGGCGTCGGCGTCGACCCTGTGACCCGCCAGGGTGTCGGGTAGCACCAGTCCCGGAGCGACGCCGCCCGCCAGCCCCTCCAGAACCCGCATCGCGCCGGCGACGAGGTCGTCGGCGATGCGGAGGACGTGTTCCACGCCCGCGGACGATAGGCGTCCTCGTCGCGGGCTCTAATGTCGCTGGATCATGCTGAGCACGGTCGGCGCCGACGGGGTGGACGACATCGTGCAGGTCCGCACGCTGCGGACGTGGGACGCCATCCAGGCCCGGCTCCACGACCTGGGCCTCGGGCTGGTCGTCGACCCGGAGGTCGACCCCCGCGGCCCGCTGGCCCAGCCGCTCGAGGCGGCGGACCGGGAGGCGGCGAACCGCTTCTGCGTGCTGCCGATGGAGGGCTGGGACGCCGAGGCCGACGGACGACCGTCCGACCTCGTGCGCCGGCGCTGGCGGCGGTTCGGTGCGTCGGGCGCCGGGCTGGTGTGGGCCGAGGCCACCGCCGTGAGCCCCGACGGACGGGCCAACCCCCGCCAGCTCGTCGTCGACGCCACCACGGTCGACGACCTGGCCGCACTGCGAGCCGAGCTGGTGGCGGCCCATGAGCAGGCGGGCGGGCGGGCCGGTGGCCCCGTCGTCGGGCTGCAGCTCACACACTCCGGCCGCTGGAGCAGACCCGACGGCGAGCCCCGTCCCCGGGTCGCCTACCGGCATCCACTGCTGGACGACCGGGTCGGCGCCGGCGCCGCCGACGTCCTGTCCGACGACGACCTCGACGCCCTGGTGGCGGCTTTCGTGCACGCGGCCGCACTGGCGCACCGGGCCGGCTTCGACTTCGTCGATGTCAAGCACTGCCACGGCTACCTGGCTCACGAGCTCCTGTCGGCCGTCGACCGGCCCGGGCGCTATGGCGGGGATCTCGACGGCCGCACCCGGTTCCTGCGTGCGGTCGTGGAGGGCGTGCGGGCCGACGTTCCGGCGCTGGGGTTGGCCGTTCGCCTGTCGGCCTTCGACCTCATGCCGCATGTCACCGGAGCCGACGGCCGAGGCGCGCCCGCCCGCCCGGCCTCCGACGACACCTATCCCTACGCCTTCGGCGGTGACGGGTCGGGGCTGGCCGTCGACCTCCGGGAGGCGCACGAGCTGATCCGTCGGTGCGCCGCCTGGGGGGTGTCGCTCGTCTCGGTCACCGCCGGCAGCCCCTACTACACGCCACACATCCAACGGCCGGCCTACTTCCCGCCGTCCGACGGCTACCAGCCGCCGCGCGACCCGCTGTTCGAGGTTGCTCGCCTCGCCGCGGTCACGGCCGAGCTGGCCGCTGCCCACCCTGGGGTCGCGGTCGTGGCCTCGGGGCTGAGCTACCTGCAGCAGTGGCTGGCCCACGCCGGCCAGGCCCTCGTGCGCTCGGGTGGTGCCGCATTCGTCGGCTACGGCCGCATGGCGCTGAGCTACCCCGATCTGGCCGCGGACGTGCTCGCCGGTCGCCCGCTGGACACGAGACGCATCTGCCGCACCCTCAGCGATTGCACCACGGCGCCGCGCAACGGCCTCGTCTCGGGTTGCTACCCCTACGACCCCTTCTACAAGGGCCTCCCCGAGCGCCAGCTCCTGGTGGCGGCGAAGCAGTCCGTCCGCGCGCCGCGTCGACGACGGTCGTGACCAACATGAGCGAGCGGCCGTCGATCGCGCTGTCGATGTATCCGGGCCTCGAGCCCCATGCGCTCCGGCCCGAGCACATCGACGCCCTGGCCGGGATCGGCGATCTGCTCGACGCGGCGGCGATCGAGGGCATGGCTCCGGAGCGTGCCGACGAGGTGTTGGCGGCGGCCGACGTGCTGCTCGGCCACTGGGGCTGCAGTCGCCTCGACAAGGCGTTCCTCGATCGCGCCCCCAGGCTGGGGATGTTCGCCTACGCGGCCGGGACGATGCGCGGCGTCGTCACGCCCGCGACGTTCGCGCGGGTGCCCCGCATCACGTCGGGGGCGGCGGCCAACGCAGTGCCGGTCGCCGAATTCACCGTCGCCGCCATCGTGTGGGCCAACAAGGGCGCGTTCGTGGAGCGCGAGCGGCTGCGCGGCGTCGAGGTCCCGCCCGTCGGCCGGCGCCACCCGGTGGGGAACTGGGGCAAGCGCGTCGGCCTGGTGGGCGCCTCACACGTCGGGCGGGCCGTGGTGTCGCTGCTCCGGCCCTACCGCTGCGAGGTCGTGGTGGCCGACCCCTACCTGGCCGACGACGAGGCCGAGCGACTCGGGGTTCGGCGGGTCGATCTCGACTCCCTCCTGGCCACCAGCGACGTGGTGAGCCTGCATGCCCCGGCGCTGCCTGCGACGGAGCGGATGATCGGCGCGCCGGAGCTCGGTCGCATGATGAACGGGGCGACGCTCATCAACACCGCGCGCGGCGTGCTCGTCGACCATGAAGCGCTGACCGCCGAGCTGCGCACCGGCCGACTCTCGGCCGTGCTGGACGTCACCGATCCGGAACCCCTGCCCGCCGGCCATCCCCTGCTGGCCCTGGCCAACTGCGTGGTGACGCCCCACCTGGCCGGCTCGCAGGGGACCGAGCTGGGGCGCTTGGCCGATCTCGTCATCGAGGAGATCCGCCGCTTCGCCGCCGGGCAGCCACCCCTCCACCCCGTCGGGGCCGACGACATGGAGCGCGTGGCATGACCGGCGTTCTGGCGAACGACGAGCCGGGCGGCCTGACGATCGACGGCCCGCCGCCGTTGCGCCCGCGGCGTCGTGCCACCGGGATGTCCGCCGTGTTGCTGCCCTTCCACGCCGATGGATCGATTGCGTGGGACGCCTTCGCCGCGGGGATCGCCCGGACGGCGGAGGCGGGCCTCGTCCCGGCGGTCAACATGGACACGTCGTACGGACCGAACCTCGATCCGGCCACCCGCCGGCGCGTGCTCGCGGTCACCGCCGAGGCGATCGGCGATCGGGAGCCCGTTCCCGGCTGGCGCTTCGTCAGCGGTGCTCACGTCGACGGTGCTCACGTCGACGGCGGAGCCGTTGGCGCCGCCGGCCCCGACGGGCGACCGCGCCTCGCCCTGGCCGGCTACAAGGCGGCGTGCGTGGAGGTGGCCGATGCGGGCGGCGTTCCCATCGTGTTCCCGTCGGCCGGCCTCGCCGCCCTGGCCGACGGGGAGGTGGCACCCGCCCACGCCGAGATCGCCGGCGCGGTCGACCGGATCCTCGGGTTCGAGCTGGGCCAGCAGTTCCACCCCCACGGGCGCATCTGGACGCTGGAGACCTACGGCGAGGTGCTCCAGATCGTCCAGGTGGTGGGCGCCAAGCACTCGTCGCTGCGACGGGCGCCGGAGTGGGCGCGCTTGGCGCTGCGCGACGCGCGCCGGCCCGACTTCCTGGTGCTGACCGGTAACGACCTGGCGATCGACATGGTGCGCTGGGGCAGCGACTACCTGCTCGGGCTGTCGACGTTCGCCCCGGCCGCGTTCGCCCGCCGCGACCGGTTGTGGGCGGCGGGTGATCTCCGTGCCCTCGAGGTCGACGACGCCCTCCAGGCCCTGGGGGCGCTGGCGTTCCGCGCTCCCGTGCCTGCATACCGCCACGATGCCGCCCTCGTCTGGCACCGCCGCGGCTGGGCGCCGTCGGCGCGGGTGCACCGCGCCAGCCCCACCCGGCCCGCCGGGGAGGCGCAGCTGCTCGCGGCGCTGCTCGACCGGCTCGACGCCGTCATCGACGAGACCGAGGCAGCCACCACGTGACCGTCGCGGACGACGCCACCCGACCGCAGGCGCTGCACATCGCCGCCGGCCGCGGCGGATGGACCTACGTCTGGGATCACCGCCGCAAGCCCCATCTGCATCCCGTCGCTACCCCGTCGGGGCTCGTGCTCACTAGGGTGGAGCCTCCCGACCATCCGTGGCAGCGGGGTGTGTGGTTCGTGGTCAAGTTCGTGGACGGCGACAACTTCTGGGAGGAGGGAGGCACCGGCGGCTGGGGAGTCCAGCGTCACGAGCGCCGGCCGCAGCTCGTTGACGGCGTCGTCGACGGCGAGCTGGCGTGGATCCGTCCCGACCGCAGCACCGTGGCCATCCACGAGCAGCGCCGGCTCCGGCACGTCGCCCTGGGCGACGACGCCTACGCCATCGACTGGGACGTCACCCTCCGGGCGCCGCGCGACGCGGTCCTCGACCGCTCGCCGTACAACGGGCAATGGGGCGGCTACTCGGGCCTGGCGTTTCGCGGGCGCAGCGACTGGCGCGACACGCGCCTGTTGCTCGACGACGGCCAGTCGCGGGACCGGGTCGCCCCCCAGCGATCGCGGTGGTGCGACTTGTCCGGCCCGGGGGTCGGCGGCCTCCCGGGGGGCGGGATGTGCGTGCTCGACCATCCGCGCAACCCGGCGCACCCGGTGCCGTTCTACGCCACATCACGGGAACGCAGTGCCGGCTACGGCGAGGGCTGGGCCAACACCCTGTATCCGGCGTTCCTGTGGGACGGTCCCATCAGCCTGGCCGCCGATGACGCGCTGCGGTTCCGCTATCGCATCGCCGTCCACGACGGGGTGTGGGACCAGGCGCGGTGTGCCGCCGCGTGGGAGGCCTACGCCGGCAGCGGGTGACCTACGACGCCGGTTGCCACCGCCGCGCCACGGCGAAGCGGGTGTAGCTCCAGCAGGCGCTGGCGAGCATGCCCAGCTTGGTCACGAAGCCGACCACCGGGTTGGCCAGCTTCTCTTCCTTGGTCCGGTGCCACAGCCCCGGGAGGACCTGGTCGCAGCGGCGCAGGCCGCGCTGCGCAACCAGGCTGTTGAGCGCGGCCTCCACCCGGTAGCCACGGACGTCGCGCAGGTCGAGCTGCTCGAACAGCTCGCGGTGCAGCGCCCGCTGGCCCGTCAGCACCGGCAGGCCCTCGAGGAAGATCGGATTGGCGACGGGACCACGATCGAACAGGCCGCAGGCCATGTCGGTGTCGCCCCCGATCACGCTGGCCACCAGCCCGTCGACGTGGTTGGGCCGGAGGCCGACCAGGTCGGCGTCGAGGAACACGATGACGTCGGCGTCGGAGGCGGCGACCCCCGCCCGCATCGCCTCACCCTTGCCCGCCGTGGGCTCGTGGACGACGCGGGCGCCGTGGGCGGTGGCGACGTTGGCGGTGGTGTCGGAGGAGGCGTTGTCGACGACGATCACCTCGTCCGTGAGCTGGGCGTCCAGCGCCGCATAGACCACCGCGCCCACGGTCGCGGCCTCGTTCCAGGCGGGGATGACGGCGGCGGTGCGGACCGCGATTGAACACGCACCGTGGTCGGGGGCTGACATACGGTGCACCACTGTACAGATCGCCAGGCAGCGAATGTAGGACTCGGAGCCGACCGGCACGCCCGTTGACCTGCAGCTAGTCTGACGCCGCGTCATAACTGAAACACGTTCTCAATCGCCGCTCGTGCCCCGTCGAAGGGCGAATGTCGAGCGTCGACACAAGGGGGGACACGCCGTGCGTCACACCTGGTTGCGGGCCTTCGCCGCAGTGGCCGTGCTGGCCGTCGTGGCCGCAGCATGCAGCTCCGACCGCGGCGACGACCCGACCGCGACGGCCGACGGCGACGATGCGGGCGGCAGCGACACCACCGCCGCCGAGAACGGCGGCGACACCGTGATGTTCGGCGACCTCGAGTCGCCCTGCGGCGAGGCCGAGGAGGGCGCCGGAGCCGCCGGTGCCACCGAGCAGGGCGTGACCGACTCGCAGATCGTCATCGGCTACGGCGACGACGCCGGATACCAGGTGTCGCCCGGGCTGAGCCACGAGACCTCCGACGCCATCGAGGCGATGATCGACTGGTGCAACGAGCAGGGCGGCATCAACGGGCGCCAGATCGTCGGCAACTACTACGACGCCGCCATCACCGACGTCGTCAACGCCATGACCCAGGCGTGCGGCGAGGTCTTCATGCTGGTGGGCAATGCCTGGGCCCTCGACGTCGCACAGGAGGAGACCCGGCTGGGCTGCGGGCTGCCGTCGGTGCCCACCTACTCGGTGAGCCCCGATTTCGCCAACGCGCCGCTCATGTACCAGTCGGTGCCCAACCCGGCCGACGTCTACCCGGCCGGCTGGGCCGAACAGGTGGCCGAGCTGTTCCCCGACGAGATCAAGAGCTCCACGGTGATGTTCGGCAACTTCGCCGCCACCATCGACACCAAGGACAAGGTGCTGCAGACGTTCGACGACTTCGGTTTCGAGTTCCTCGACTGCCCCATCGAGTACAACATCGCCGGCGAGCCGGACTGGAAGCCCTTCGCCCAACGGATGGCGGACTGCGGGGCAGAGGTCGTCTACTACGCGGGTCAGCCGTATCCCAACATGCAGAACCTGCTCGACGACGCCGCGCAGGTCGGCTTCGACCCCATCTGGCTCACCGACTCCAACGCCTACCTCCAGTCGTTCGCCGACTGGAACGCCACCGGCAACGGCGACCGCGTTTACGTCCGCACCGCGTTCACGCCGTTCGAGCAGGCCGACACGAACCCGGCCACCCAGCAGTACCTCGACGTCGTGAGCGAGCACGGCGGCGACGTCAGCCAGCTGGGCGAGCAGGCCACGTCGTCCTTCCTGCTGTGGGCGACGGCGGCCAGGGAGTGCGGTGCGGAGCTGACCCGAGAATGCGTGCTCGACCAGCTGTCACAGGTCACCAGCTGGACCGGTGGTGGGCTGCACGCCGAGTCGAACCCCGGGGGGAACATGCCACCGGAGTGCGCGATGCTGCTCAAGCTCGACGGCACGACGTGGGTGCAGGTCTTCCCCGAGGAGCAAGGCGAGTTCGCCTGCAATCCCGACGGGGCCATCGAGCTGACGGGTCGCGTGGTGGACCAGGCCGAGCTCGACGAGAACCGCGTCTCCACCAAGTACCAGCCGCAGCAGTAGGAGCGGTCGGAGGCCGATGGAGACGTTCCTGCAGTACACGATCCTCGGGTTGGTGACCGGTGGCGTGTACGGCATCGCGGCGTCCGGGCTCGTCGTCACCTACACCACGTCGGGCATCTTCAACTTCGCCCACGGCGCGGTCGCCATGCTGGCCGCCTTCGCCTATTGGCAGGTGCGGTTCGACTGGGGTTGGCCGGCCCCGCTGGCCCTGCTCGCCGTGCTCGGCGTCGCGGCGCCGGTCCTGGGGGCACTGATCTACGGCGTGGTGATGCGGGGGTTGCGGGGGACGTCGGAGGTCACCCGGATCGTCGTGCCGGTCAGCGTGATGCTCGGCTTCCTCGCACTGGCCACCTGGATCTGGGACCCGACGCCCCGGACGCCCCGGCTGTTCCTGCTGTTCTTCGGCGCCGACAAGACCGTGAGCATCGCCGGGGTCAACCTCACCTGGCACGAGCTCCTGGCCCTGGTGATGGCGGCCGTCATCGCACTGGCGCTCCGGTTTTTCTTCTTCCGCACCCGCAACGGCGTGGCCATGCGGGCGGTGGTCGACGACCCCGACCTGCTCGAGCTCAACGCCGGGCGCCCCGAGCGGCTGGCCATGCTGTCGTGGGCGCTGGGGGCCTTCCTCGCGGCGCTTGCCGGGATCCTCATAACGCCGATCCAGGGAACGGCGATGAGCGCCACCGCCCTCACGCTCCTCGTGATCGACGCCTTCGCGGCCGCCATGTTCGGCCGCCTCCGCAGCCTGCCCCGGACGTTCCTCGGTGCGCTGGTGCTGGGCCTCGCCGGCAGCTACGTCATCGGCTACTTCCCCGCCGACCGCTGGACGTGGACCGGCAACTTCCGGGTCTCGCTGCCGATGATCGCCCTGTTCGTCGTGCTGCTGTTCTTGCCGCAGGACCGCCTGCGGGGCACCACAATCCTCCGGACCCGCGAGCGGTTCCGCCTGCCGAGCGTGCGCAGCGCGGTCGTGGCCGGGCTCGCGCTGGTGGGCGTCATGTTCCTGCTGCGGGAGATCCTGGCCCCGACGGCGATCAACTCCATGGCCTTCTCGATGACAGCGGCGGTCGTCGCCCTGTCGCTGGTGCTGCTCACCGGCTACGCCGGCGAGATCAACCTGGCGGTCCTCTCGTTCGGGGCGATCGGGGCCATCGTCGTCCATCACTACGGCGTGTCGGGCAGCGGTGGCGATGCCCGCACCACGCTGTGGGGTTACGTGCTGGCGGCCGTCGTGTGCGCCGTGGTCGGGGCGCTGGTGGCTCTGCCCTCGCTGCGGCTGCGCGGGCTCTTCCTCGCGCTGTCCACATTGGCGTTCGGCGTGTTCGTGTCGAACATGGTGTTGCGCGAGATCACCGAACGGAAGCTGCCACTGCTGCACACCGAGTTCAGCATCTTCCCCAGCGGCAACCTCACGGTGCCGCGTCCCAAGATCGGGCCGGTCGACCTGGTTGCGATGCCGACGTTCCTGATGGCGGTGACCGTGCTGTTCGCCGTGGTCGGCGTGGGGCTGGTGGCGCTGCGCCAGAGCAGCTACGGCCGCCGGCTCACCGCCCTCAAGGACAGCCCTGCGGCCTCGGCCACCCTCGGGCAGAGCCCGGTGGCGCTGAAGCTGTCGGTGTTCATGCTGTCGGCCGCCATCGCCGGCGTCGGGGGCGCGCTCATGACGGCGCAGCTGGGATCGGCCAACATCGACCGCTACGACATCTTCCTCAGCCTGTCGCTGCTCGTGCTGACGGTCGTAGGAGGCATCGGCTACGTGAGCGGGGCGCTGTTCGGCGGGATCCTCTTTGGCGTGGCGTTCGTCGCGCTGCAGAACACCTTCGACAAGCTGGGCGTCGACTATCCCGACGCCGAGGGGCTGTTCGACTTCCTGGCGCGGTTCACGACCGTGCTGCCGGCGCTCATGGGGGTGAGCATCGGCCGCAACCCCACCGGCGCGGTCGAACAGATCGTCGTGGAGTTCGGCAAACTGCGTCGGGCCAAACCGGTGGTGGTAGCTGGGTGTGCAGCCGTGGCGGTGGGTTACCTGTTGGCCCGCAACGACAGCATCAGCAACTGGTGGTTCGTCGTGCTCGTCGGACTGGTGATCGTCGCCATGCCGCTGGCGGCCAAGCGCCTGGCGCCGCCCCCGACAGCGGTCGCCACCACCGACGGGCACGCGGCCGTCCCCTTGGAGCTGGTGGGCGTGGCGCGGCCGTTCGAGCCCGCCGACCGGGACATGCTCGATCGCGAACTGGGCCTGCCGGTGGGGGGTCGCTGACCGTGCCCTTGCTCGAGGCACAGGACGTCACCGTCCGCTTCGGAGGTACGGCTGCGCTCGACCGCACGTCGATCGGGGTGGAGCGCGGCGTGATCACAGGGCTCATCGGGCCCAACGGCGCCGGCAAGACCACGCTGTTCAACGTGGTGTGCGGGTTGCTGGCGCCACAGGCCGGGCGTGTGGTGCTCGACGGCACCGACATCACGTCGGCCCCGCCGCACCGCCGGGCGCGCCTGGGGCTGGCGCGGACGTTCCAGCGACTGGAGCTGTTCACGTCGTTGACGGTGCGGGACAACGTCCGCGTGGGCGGCGACATCCGCAACCGTTGGACCAGAGGGCGCGCCGATTCCGGGAGCGACGCCGAGCGGATCATCGAGATGACGCGTCTGGGCGCGATCGCTGACCGCGAGGTGTCCGAGATACCGACCGGCCGAGCCCGGGTGGTGGAGCTGGCGCGGGCCCTGATGACCCGTCCGTCGGTGCTGCTGCTCGACGAGCCGGCGGCCGGCCAGACCGAGCGCGAGACCGAGGAGTTCGGCGGTCTGCTGCGGCGCCTGGCGGCGGACGGCCTGGCCGTCTGCCTGGTCGAGCACGACATGACGCTCGTGATGGACGTCTGCCAGACCATCAACGTGCTCGACTACGGCCGCACCATCGCCTCCGGTCCCCCCGACCAGGTGCGCAATGACCCGGCCGTGATCGAGGCCTACCTCGGCACCCCGGAGGGCGTCGGGTAATGCCGGCCCCGCCCGTCACCCGAGGCAATCACGAACGGTCGTGGGCGGGCGAGGCAATAGCGCACGGTCTTCGTTCGTCATTGCCTCGGGCCTTGGGTACCGTTCGTCATTGCCTCGCCTGCCGGGAGGCGCTGGCATGAGCCCGGTGGGGAACGGGCTGGCGCCGGTGGAGACGGGGCTGCTGGAGCTGGTCGGGATCCGGGCCGCGTACGGCGGGATCGAGGTGCTGCACGGTGTCGACCTGGCGGTCCCGCCGGGCGCGGTGGTCGCTCTGCTGGGCGCCAACGGGGCGGGAAAGTCGACCACCGTCAAGGTAGCGGCGGGGTTGCTGACCCCGACCGCAGGCAAGGTCCGTGTCGCCGGCCACGACGTGACCGGGACCTCGTGCCACGACCTCGCCCGCATCGGCGTGTGCACCATCCCCGAGGGCCGCGGCGTCTTCCCCAACCTGACCGTGCGGGAGAACCTGTGGATGGCCACCCAGGTGTCGGGTCGCCTGGACAGCCTCGAGGAGGGTGCCTACGCCCGGTTCCCTCTGCTGGGGGAGCGCCGCACCCAGCTGGCGGGATCGCTGTCGGGCGGCGAGCAGCAGATGCTGGCGCTGTCGCGCGCGCTCGTCACCGACCCGGCGGTGCTGGTGCTCGACGAGCTGTCGATGGGACTGGCACCGATCGTCGTGCAGCAGCTGTACGAGACCGTGGCGCAGGTGGCGCGGGAGGGCATCTCGATCCTGGTGGTCGAGCAGTTCGCCCGGGCCGTGCTCGGCATCGCCGACCGCGCGGCCATCATGGTCAACGGTGTGGTGGCCCACGCCGGCACCCCGGCGGAGCTGCAGTCGGAGCTGTCGGCGGCCTACTTGGGGGAGAGACCATGAGCGAACGTCCCGAAGGGCGCGAGAGTGAGCGTGGCCCGAGCGGCCCGCTGCGAAGCAGCAAGAGCGGAAAGCAATGAGCGAGCGCATTGCCCGCCTCGAGCAGGAGGCGGCCAACCTGAAGGTGAGCACGTCGGCCAAGCGGGATGGCATCCTCCAGGCCGCCGGCGCGCTGGTCATGGTGGCGGGCGTCGTCGTCGCATTCGTCGCCTACCAGCTTTCGCTGGACAAGTCCGACGACCGCGACATCCAGTCCCTCATAATCCTGGCGGTTTCGATGCTGGGCCTGTCCGTCGTCGGCGCCGCGGTGTTCCTGCGCTACTCGCTGGCCCGGTTCCTGCGCTTCTGGCTGCTCCGGCAGCTCTACGAGGGGCAGGCGCACATGGATCGGCTGGTGAGCACGCTCGGCAACAGGGGCACGGCCGACGGTGACGCCCCCTCGGACGCGTCCTCTCCGCGGGATCGGTCGCCCCAGTGACCATTCCCGCGAAGAAGGCGGGGGGTGAGGCAGCCGACCTGTATCGGGGTGTCCACCTCCCCGACCTGCTCGTCACCGCGCTCAGCCGCAACCCGGACAAGCCGGCCGTCTACCTCGGTGAGCAGGTGCTGACCGCGGCGGAGGTCGCCGACGAGATCAGCCGCTACGTCCAGGCGCTCGAGGCCAAGGGCCTCGGACGGGGCAGCCCAGCGGCGGTGCTGGCGCTCAACCGGCCCGAGGTCCTCTTCAACATGGGTGCGTCCATGCTGGTGGGCTGCCGGACCACGCCGCTGCACCCGCTGGGCTCGCTCGACGACCACGCCTACGTCCTCGAGGACGCCGGCGTCGAGACCCTCGTGTTCGACCCGCAGTTCTTCGGCGAGCGGGCCGCCGACCTGGCGGACCGGGTGCCGGGGCTCAAGAACCTGCTGGCCCTCGGCCCGAGCGAGGTTGGCGACGACTACATCGCACTGGCGTCGACCTTCGAGCCGCGGCCGCTGCTGGCGCCGCGGGCGGACGGGACCGACATCCCCGGCCTGGCGTACACGGGGGGCACCACCGGCAAGCCCAAGGGGGTGATGGGCAGCTACCGGTCCGGCGCGGCGATGTCCCAGATCATGCTGACCGAGTGGGAGTGGCCGCGCGAACCCCGCTTCCTCATGTGCACGCCGCTGAGCCATGCCGGGGCGGCGTTCTTCATCCCGGTGCTGCTGTTGGGCGGGTCGCTCGTGGTGGTGCCCTACTTCGAGCCCGGGCTGGTGCTGGAGACCATCGAGCGGGAGCGCATCACGGCCACCATGCTCGTGCCCACGATGCTCTACATGCTCATGGACCACCCCGACTTCGCCACGCGGGACCTGTCGAGCCTCGAGACCGTCTACTACGGGGCCGCCGCCATGTCGCCCACCCGACTGGCCGAGGCCATCGACAAGCTGGGGCCGATCTTCTTCCAGTACTACGGCCAGGCCGAGGCGCCGATGACGGTCTGCGTGCTGCGCAAGGACGAGCACGACGTCGGCCGACCCGAGCGGCTGGCCACATGTGGGCGTCCCGTGCCGTGGGTACACGTCGCGCTGCTGGACGACTCCGGCAACGAGGTGCCACGAGGCGAGGCGGGCGAGATCTGCGTGCAGGGCCCTCTGGTGATGCAGGGCTACTGGAACAAGCCCGAGCAGACGGCCGAGGCGTTGGCCGGTGGCTGGCTCCACACGGGTGACATCGCCCGGGAGGACCACGAGGGCTATTACACGATCGTCGACCGCAAGAAGGACATGATCGTCAGCGGCGGCTTCAACGTGTTCCCGCGCGAGGTCGAGGACGTGATCTCGTCTCACCCGTCGGTGGCGACCGTGGCGGTCATCGGCGTGCCCGACGAGCGCTGGGGCGAGGCCGTCAAGGCCGTGGTGGTGCCCCGGCCCGGGGCCGAGATCGTGGCCGACGACCTGATCGAGCTGGTCAAGCAGGCCAAGGGGTCGGTACACGCACCCAAGTCGGTCGACGTCGCCGAGTCGATCCCCCTCAGCCCCCTCGGCAAGCCCGACAAGAAGGCCCTGCGCGCCCAGTACTGGCAGGACGCCGACCGAATGGTGAATTAGCGCGGGGCGTGGGGCACGCCGGCATGGACCGTCAGCACGACGCGGTCTGACGACGGCTCCTCGAGCACCTGCGACAGCGAGGCGTCGAGCAGGCACAGGTCCGCGGGACTGCCGGGCCGCACGCGTCTCACCTCGCCGCCCGGGTCGTCGGGGGGCGTGAGGAACAGCGCCAGCGCCCGCTCCGGAGACACGGCCTCCCGGAGTCCCAGGGGAGCGCCCGCGGCGGTACGGCGCTCGACCGCCGCCCGGATGGCGAGCCAGGGGTCGGGGTCGCCGAAGGGGGCATCGGTCCCGCCACCCACGCCGATCCCGGCATCGAGCAGGCTGCGACAGGGATACAGGTGCGGTTGGTCGTCGGGGTCGACTTCGGCGAGGTAGCGATCGCCCCGCTCGGCCACGAAGTTCGGCTGCGTCACCACCACCAATCCGAGCGATGCCACCAGCCGGCGCAGCTGCGGCGGCACCACGGAACCGTGCTCGATCCGGTCACCGATGAACGCCCCGACGGCGTCGAGGGCGGCCAGCGTCAACGCCAGCGCCGTGCGGGTCACGCAGTGCACCGCCACCGGGCGATCCTGCTCGTGAGCGGTCCGGACCCAGCCCACCAGCTCCTCGAGGCTCGGCAGTGCGTGGTCGGCGATCACGAGCTTCACCGGGCCCCGCGCCAGCGGCGACGGCATCTCGGCGGCGGCCAGGCTCGGCCCACCTGTCACGACCGTCCGCTGTGGCAGGAGGCCCGTCGCCGCGGCTTCGGCCAGCGGCGCCAGGTCCTCGAGCCGATCGATCGGCGTCGCGTCGGTCACGCCGGTGACCCCGAGCCGCGACAGCCGCTCGCCCACGGCCGCCAGGTCGGGCGGCCGCTCGCGGGGGAGGCGGTCCCGCAGCCAGCGATCGAGGCCGCGCAGCCGGCCCGTGGGCCGTCCCTGGCCGTCACGCTCGACACCCACGACGGGATCGGTGATCGCCGGGATGTCGCCGGTCCAGTCGGCGGCGCCGCTCGGCCCGGGAACGTCCACGTCGAGCCTGGTCAGCTCCACGCCTCGCGAGTTGAGAACCCACTCGATCCCGGTGCGGTGCTGTACGCGCACCGGCCGATCCCGGACGATGTCGTCCAGCCGCCAGCGGTCGAGCGGGCCGGCGATCGACTCGTGGTAGCCGACGGCGCGCAGCCACGCGCCCCGGGCCAGCGAGCGGTCGGCGGCGGCCAACGCGCCGGCGAACGCGGCGGCATCGGGCGTCACCGCCGGGCCCACGGGAACGGATCGCTCGGCGGCGGCCAGCGCCAGCAGGTGGATGTGGTGGTCGTGCAGCCCGGGGACCAGTGCACCACGGCGCCCGTCGACGATGGTCTCGCCGGGGCGCGCCTTGAGACGGGGACCGACGGAGGTGATCGTCCCGTCACTGGCTCGGACGTCGACCAGGCGCCCTTCGACGGTGACCTCGCGCAACAACAGCTCGGTCATGAGTGGGAAAGCCTACGGTGCCTCACGGCGTGACGCCGAGGCCGTTCAGCACCTCGACCGTGTGCTCGCCGAGCGCTGGGCCCGGGGATGTGACGGTGCGCGCCCGGGGTGGCGCGACGTCGTGCGCCGCAGCGTCGTCGTTGGCGCCCGCGTCCGAGACGAGCGTCGGCCCGGCCAGTGCCGCGGCGACGTCGGCCATCGCGACGTCGAGTACCCAGCGTCCCCCGACCGCGAGGGCGTCGAGGCAGGCGGCCGCCGCGGCCAGGCCGGCGGCGGGATCGGCGGCGGCGTCAGCGCAGAAGCATGGTCCCACCTCGTCTGCCACCACCAGCCCGCCCGCCACAGCCGCGTCGTCGCCGAACGCCACCCGGTCGCGCCCCGCGCCCGTCCGCCCGTGGCCGGTGATGGACACCCAGACCCGAGGGCGCTCGGCTGCCACGAGCTCGGCGGCCACGATGCCGCGCTGCTCGAGCGCCCGTGGCCGCGAGCCCTCGATGACCACGTCGGCGACGCTGAGGAGGCGGCGCAGAACCTTCCAACCATGCTCCGCCGAGAGGTCCAAGGCGACGCTTCGCTTGCCGCTGTTCAGCACGTCGAAGAAGCTCCGCGGACCGGCCCGGCTGCCGTCCGGCCGAGAGGCCGACTCGATCTTCACGACCCGGGCCCCCGCCAGGCTCAGGAGGTTCCCGCACAACGGCCCCGCCCACAGCGACGACAGGTCGACCACCGTCAGGTCCGTCAGCCGCTGCGGGTCGGGGGTAGGCGCCGGGACCCGGATCGCGTGGACCGGCAGCGGCGCCAGCGGCGGTGGGGCCACGGGCGGCGGGACCGGCTCCTCGGGCAGCTGCGACACGGGCAGGCCCAGCAGCCAGGCTCGTTCGGCCGCCTCCCCGGCCTGCCGGTCGCCGAGGGCGGCGGCAACCGCCGCCCATGGGGGCTCGGCATGGCCGGTGTCGATGCCGAGCCACGCGGGGACCAGCTCACGGTCCTCGGCACGGGGGAGCGCGACCGCCAGCCAGCCGTCGGCGGCGCGGAGCAGGCGGGTGGCGCCGCCGCAGCTCGTCTGGCCCTGCCGGCGCAGCCCGCCGATGGCGGCGCGCTCTCCCAACAGCGCGACGGCGTCGAGCGACAGGCGTCGGCCGAGCGAGGCCGACCGTTCCCGGATCACCGTGGCCGAGCGATGCAGCCCGGCCATCAGCCGGTCAGGCGGCCCCAACGCAGGGCCGTCGGATCGGCCACTGATCGCCATGGCCCCGCTCGCGGCCCACTCCGCCAGCGCCCGGCGGTCGTCATCCGCTGCCACGGGCCGACGGCTCGGTGAGGACATGCGCGAGCATGATGGCCCCTCCGATGCGCATCCACCGAGCCACCGCGACCGAGTTCGCCGCCACACTGGCCGGCCCCGAGCCGGCGGATGCACTGAGCGACCCCAAGGGATCGGTGGTCGTGGTCGCGCTGGACGATCGGTCGGCACCGGATGTCGCCTTTCCGCCGTTCGCCCTTGCGACGCTGCCTGCAGTGGTCGTCGGAACGTCGGAGTCCGTCGCCCCCGCCGAAGCCGACCTCGTCGACGTCGTGGTGCCACCGCACGGCGACCAGCTCGACGCGACGATCGATGCCGTCGCCGCCAACCCGTTGGCGGCCGCGGCGCTGGCGCTCGTGCTGCGCGGCAGCGAGGCCCGCTCGGTCGCCGAGGGCCTCCACCTGGAGTCCGCCGTCTACGGCACTCTGCAGGCGGGACCGGAGTTCGCTGCCTGGCGGGCCACGCACCCCGTGCACCCGCCGCGGCCCGAGGTCGGTCCGGCGGTGGCCGTGCATCGGGATGGCGACCGCCTCGAGCTGGTGCTCAATCGCCCGTCGGTGCGCAACGCCCTCGACGCGCGCATGCGCGACGAGCTGGTGGCAGGGCTTGCCATCGCCGCCGGCGATCCCGCCGTGGCCGAGGTGCGGCTCCGGGGCGAGGGGCCGGCGTTCTGCGCGGGCGGGGACCTCGACGAGTTCGGTTCCCGCCCCGACGTCGCCACGGCGCATGTGGTGCGCATGACCCGCAGCCCCGCCCGGGCCATGGCGGGCGTGGCCGACAGGGTGGTCGCCCAGTTGCATGGGGCCTGCTTCGGTTCGGGCATCGAGCTGCCGGCGTTCGCGGCGAGGGTGGTGGCCCGATCCGACACCGTGATCGGGCTTCCCGAGGTGTCGCTGGGGCTCATCCCTGGCGCCGGCGGGACGGTCAGCCTGCCCCGCCGCATCGGCCGCCATCGCACGGCCTGGTTGGCGCTGACCGGCCGCGCGATCGACGCCCCCACCGCCCTGGCGTGGGGCCTCGTCGACGAGATCGAGTGACGGTCGCCATCGGCGGTCGGCCGCCCCGGGGGCGTGCTCACATCGCGATCTCGACGCCGCTGCCGATCGGGGCGAAGCGAAAGCTTCCGCGGATGTCGGCTGGCGCGTTCGCCAGCTCGCGCTCGATGGTGGAGCGGTCCTGCTGGAAGTGGGACCACCCCTCGTAGTGGATCGGGACGGCCGTGCGTGGGCGCACGAGGCCGCACAGCTCGACTGCGTCCCGGGCGGTCATGGTGTAGCGCACCGGCCCCGACACCGGGAACCGCACGCCGCCCAGGTGCACGAGCGCGGTGCCCACCTGTAGCCGATCGGCCACCTGGCGCACGCCGTCGTAGAGCACGGTGTCGCCGCTGATCCACAACACGCCGTGGTCCTGGCCGTCCCACCGGAGCGCGAAGCCGATCACATCGCCGACGATGATGTGGCTGCCGCGTGGGCCGTGGCGGCACGGCGTGGCCGTGACGTCGATCGGCGGCCGGCTCGGCAGCTCGAGTCGGGTCGCGTCCCACGCGGCGAGCCCGCGAGCGTTGCCGCCCAGACGCTTCGCACCGGACACGGTGGTGAGCACGGTGCCCACGGCCGGCAGCATTGCCCTCCCGGCGTCATCGAGGTTGTCTGCGTGGTGGTCGTGCGTCAGGAGTACGGCATCGACCGGTCCGAGGTCCGCGACCGCGATGGCAGGCCCGGTCAGCTTGCGCGACCCCGTGCCCCAGCCGAAGCGGTACTTCCCGCCGGGGGCATCGAACGTCGGGTCGGTGAGCAGCCGCCAGCCCTCGACCTCGATCAGTGTCGTCGGCCCCCCGATGTGGGTGAGGCGAATGCCGGTCACGCCGGTGGTTCGCTGGCCGCGCCGGGCGTCGCGTGGCTGGTCGCCCACGACAGGGCGTAGTCCGCGATCTCCTCCCAGCCGTCCCGGGCGGGAAGCAGGTGCGGGCCGACGAACTCCTTGACCTCCGTGATCGTGCCCGGGGCCTCGTAATGCTTGGCGTTCGAGCGCTGAATCTTCGGTGGCATGAGGTGGTCCTCACTGCCGGAGATGAAGAGCAGCGGTGCGCGGGCGGCGTTCCGGTAGTCGACCCAGTTGTCGTCGCGGCCGGGATGGATGTTCGCCAGGGCGCTGCCCCAGAAGATCCGACCGGATGCCGGGATGTGATAGCGCTCGTACAAGCGCCGCGACTCGTCCTCGCTGAAGGTGTTGGTGAACGCGTAGTGCCACTGCTCGGGCGTTAAGCCCACGGCCCTGTGCCGGTTGGCCGGGTTCTTCAGCACCGGGAAGGACGAGCGGATCTGTGACAGGGGCACGACCTTGACCCCCTCGGTCGGGGCCGAGTTGAGCGCCACACCCACGGCCCCGAAGCCGTGGTCGAGCAGGATCTGCGTGAAGACGCCGCCGGCGGAGTGGCCCATGATGATGGGCGGCGAGTCCAGCTCGCCCACGACGGCCTCGAGGTGCTCGATGATCGCCGGGACGGTCACCGTCTCGATCGGAGACGGGTCCTCGTTGAGCGCCTCGACCTCCACCTCGAACCCGGGATATGCCGGGGCGATCACCCGGTAGCCGCGGCCCTTGTAGTGCGTGATCCAGTGCTCCCAGCTGCGCGGCGTCACCCAGAAGCCGTGGACGAGGACGATCGTGTCGGGAACGCTCGTGTCGTTTTCCATCCGGGCGAGTATCTACGCCCCTCCCCACCCCCGCAAGGACGGCTGGGCCCGGTCCCAGCGACCGGCGACGCCGCAAGAGCTCGAGCCGGAACGGGTGGCGAGGCCGGCGCGTAGGGTTGGCGCCGGTGGCTCGGTACATCGCCTTCCTGCGGGGGATCAACGTCGGCGGTCACCAGGTCAAGATGGGCGACCTGCGCAAGTCGTTCGAGGCGCTTGACCTCGACAACGTCGCCACCTTCATCGCCAGCGGAAACGTGGTCTTCGAGGCCGGGAAGACCAAGCCCGCCACCCTGACGGCGCGGATCGAGCGAGCACTCCGCGACGGCTTCGGCTACGAGGTGCCGACGTTCCTGCGCACCGACGCCGAGCTGTCTCGGATCGCCGACCATGACCCGTTTCCCGATCTCGACGCCGCGGGCGGTGGCTCGTCGTATGTCGCGTTCCTCTACAGGCGCCCGAGCGCGGCGGCGGCGAAGAAGGTGGTGGCGATGTCCAACGAGACCGACCACGTCGTGGTGCACGACCGCGAGCTCTACTGGCACATCCGCGGCCGCATGGCCGATTCGACGCTCGGCGCCCCGGTCTTCGAGAAGGCGCTGGGCTCGGTGCCAGCCACCGTCCGCAACCTCAACACGGTCCAGCGGCTGGCGGCGAAGTACCCGCCTGGTCGCGCAGGACGTACTTGAGGACCTTGCCGCTGGCGTTCAGCGGCAGGGCGTCGACCACCCGGATCGAGCGCGGCACCTTGTAGTTGGCCATCCGCTCACGGCACCAGGCGATCAGGACCGCCTCGTCGATCGTGGCACCCGCGCGCGTCACCACGAACGCCATTGCCACCTCGCCCATCCGCCTGTCGGACACGCCGACCACCGCTGCCTGGCTGATGGCGGGATGCTCCAGCATCATGTTCTCGATCTCGGCCGGGTAGGCGTTGAAGCCGCCGATGATGAACATGTCCTTCAGCCGGTCGGTGATCTTGAGGTTCCCGCTCCGGTCGAAGACGCCGATGTCGCCCGTGTGCAGCCAGCCGTCGTCGTCGATTGCCGACGCGGTTGCCTCCGGATCCCCGATGTACCCCGCCATCACGTTGTAGCCCCGCACGACGACCTCGCCGGGGTGGCCCACCGGGACGTCGTTGCCGGCGTCGTCCACCGTCCGGACCTCGATGTCGGGTATGGGCCGACCGGCGGTGTTGGCGATCGTCACCGGGTCGTCGGTGTGCCGGCACATGGTGACGACGCC
This sequence comes from Acidimicrobiales bacterium, assembly GCA_035697145.1. Lineage (GTDB taxonomy): Bacteria > Actinomycetota > Acidimicrobiia > Acidimicrobiales > VFJN01 > DASQUK01. The sequence goes on along the minus strand of DASSDL010000025.1, from coordinate 28,613 downwards.
GGTGGACTCGGTGAGCCCGTAGCCGGTGACGATCTTGGTGAACGTCAGCTCCGAGGCCATGCGCCGGATCATCTCGACGGGCACCGTGGCGGCGCCGGTCACCGCCAGTCGCAGCGACGACAGGTCGAACCGGTCGCGGTCGGGGTGGTCGAGGATCGTCTGGTAGATGGCGGGCGCGCCCGGCAGCATCGTGATCAGCTCCTCGTCGACCCGGCGCATCACGCTGGGCACGTCGAAGGTGGGGTGGGGCACGATCGTCGCCCCCTTCACGAGGCAGGCGAGGATGCCCGCCTTGAGCCCGAACGTGTGGAAGAAGGGGTTGATCACCAGGTAGCGGTCGCCCTCCTGCAGCCCGACGATGTCCGACCAGGCGGTGAAGGCCCGCACCGATGCCCCGTGTCGCAGCATGGCGCCCTTGGGAGCGCCGGTGGTGCCGGACGTGAAGATCACGGTGCCGACATCGTCCGGTGCGATCGCTTGGGCGCGCGCCGACACCGCCGCGGGATCGACGTCGGCGGCGCGGGCAAGGAAGTCGTCCCAACCGACGCATCCCCCGGGAACCGGACCGTGCAGCACGACGGTCAGGTCGAGGCAGTCCGGCGATTCGGTCCGCTCCAGCAGGGCGACGTAGTCGGTGTCCAGGAAGTCGGTCACGGTGACCAGCAGGCGGGCGCCGGCGGTGCGGATGACGTGCGCGGCCTCCTGCCCCTTGAACCGGGTGTTCACGGTCGTGAGCACGCCGCCGGCCCGGTAGGTGCCCAGCGCGGCGACGACCCATCCGGCGCTGTTGGGTGCCCAGATCGCGACCCGATCACCGGGTTCGAGGCCGTACGCGACGTAGGCCCGGGCGGCCTCGTCGCTGGCGACGGCCAGCTCGGCGAAGCTCAACCGTCGGGCGCCGACACTGTCGACCAGTGCCTCCCGAGACCCGAAGCGCTCCGCCGCCCGCTCGACCAGCGCCGGGACGGTGTTGGCATCGACCATGCTCGCCATCCTGACAAATCGGGGCCGCTGGGCAAGGATCGTCCCGTGGCCACCACCGATGGCACCGACACCGAGCCGCCCGACGATCTGGATGCCGCCATCGGCGCCGTATACGGCGGCCCGCTCGATGAGTTCGTGACGGCGCGCGACCGCCTGGCCCGGTCGCTGCGGGCCGCGGGGCGCCGCGACGAGGCGGCCGAAGTTCGCAAGCTGACGAAGCCCAAGCGCCTCGCGTGGGCGCTGGACGCCGCCGTGCTGGCCGAGCGGGCGGAGTTCGAGGGCGTGGGCGCGGCTGCGGAAGCGCTGGCGGACGCTCGCACCGGCACCGACGTGCGCGAGGCGACGAATGCGCTCCGGGGCGCAGCCCGGTCGCTGGCGGACGTGGCGTCCGAGCGCGCCGAGGCTTCGGGGGGCGCGGCGCTGGACCAGTCCGAGCTCGTCCCCGCCGTGCTCGCGGTCGCCGCCGATCCCGAAGCGCTGGCGGCCCTGCGTGCGGGCAGGCTGGTGGACGTGCCGTCCGCAGGCGCGTTCGGTGCGTTCGCCCCGGGCCCCGGTCGCCCGGCCGCAAAGACTGCGCGGGCCAAGCGGGACGTCGAGGCCGACTCCGACACGTCCGCCTCGCCGGAATCGCCACCTCGGGAGGAGTCGCACCCGTCAGCCGCCGGCCGTGGCCGGGCGAGCGCCAGGGAGGTCAAGGCGGCTGAGCGGGCGGTCGAACAGGCTGAATCCCGGTACGACGCCGCCCGCAGCCGAGCCAGCGACGCCGCCGATGCCGCCGAAACAGCGGCCGCCGAGCTGGCGGCCGCCGAGGACCGGCGCCGGAGCGCCCAGCGGCAGGTCGAGGCGGCACGCGAGCGCCTGGACGGGGCGCGCCGCGATGCCCGCCGGGCAGCAGCCGAGGCGCAGGAAGCCGAGGACGCCGTGCGTGAAGCCCGTACCTCCCGGGCAGAGTTGGCCTGAATAGAGACCCAAGGAGGCGGCGTCGGCGGCAAGCAGGTCCTCATCGGCGACCCGTCGGGCGACCCGTCGGGCAACCCCGTCGAGCTGTTCCGAAACGGGCCAGCGCTGACCGGCTTCACTCGCCGGTGGCGCCGTCGATGTTCTCGCGGAGCAGGTCGGCGTGGCCGTTGTGGCGGGCGGTCTCCTCGATCATGTGCAGCATGATCCAGCGAAGGTTGAACGGCTCGCCCCTGCGCGACGGGTTCGCGGCCACACGGTCGAGGTCCCCGGCCTCGGCGATCGCCGCCCGGCTGCGTTCACAGGCGTCGGCGTAGAGCGCCAGGAGTTCCTCGGGCTCGTCGTCGACCGCGGTGTGGAACTCCCAGTCGGGGTCGGCGTCCCAATCGACGCTGGCCCACGGCTCGCCCTCCTCCCGACCGAGTAGCACCTTGCCGAACCAGCTGTCCTCGACGAGAGCCATGTGCTTGACCAGGCCGGCCAATGTGAGCCCCGACGGTCCCAGCTTGGTCCCGAGCTGGTGCCGATCGAGGCCGCTGACCTTCTGGACCAGCGTCGCCCGGTGATAGTCGAGGAACTGGGACAGGAGCGTAAGCTCGTCGCCGGTGGTGTCGGGATCCGTGCGTTCCATAGCCGGCGACCCTACGCGCTGCCGGCCCTCGGGCTGGCCGTCGGCCTGAGGTCCGAGGCCCGACGGGGCCCAGCCCAACCGGCGTTCCAATGCGCCGAATTCCGGCGCATCCGGACGCAGGAACGGCACCCCGTCGTCCGTCACCTAGCCTTGGCTGCATGGTCGACCGCGCCGCCTTCGGAAGCACGGGCCACGAGAGCAGCCGGGTCATCTTCGGTGCCGCGGCGCTCGCAACGATGCGCCAGGAGGCAGCCGACGAACTGTTGCCGGTCCTACTGGATGCGGGCGTCAACCACCTCGACGTGGCGGCGTCGTACGGAGATGCCGAACTGCGCCTGGCGCCGTGGTTGGCGGCGCACCCCGACGAGTTCTTCCTCGCCACCAAGACCGGCGATCGCAGCGGCGACGCGGCGCGGGCGAGCCTCGAGCGGTCGCTGGAGCGGCTGGGGGTCGACCACGTCGACCTGATCCAGTTGCACGACCTGGTCGAGCCCGACGAGTGGGACGTCGCCTTCGGGCCCGGAGGCGCCGTCGAGGCGCTGGCGCAGGCCCGCGACGAAGGCTTGACCCGCTTCGTGGGCGTGACCGGTCACGGCCTGCGCATCGCGCGGATGCATGCGCGCAGTCTCGAGCGGTTCGACTTCGACTCGGTGCTGTTCCCATACAGCTACCTGCTGCTGCAACACGAGGCGTACCGCGCCGACGTGGAGCACCTGCTGGCGCTGTGCGAAGGACGGAACGTGGCGACGCAGACCATCAAGTCGGTGGCGCGGCGCCGGTGGACGGACAGGGAGCGCCATTTCTCCTGGTACGAGCCCCTGGCCGACGACGGCGCGATCGACCGGGCCGTCCGCTACGTCCTGGGCCGCCCTGGGCTGTTCCTCATAAGCTCGAGCGACGCCCGCCTCCTGCGACCCACCCTGGCGGCCGCCGCTCGGGTCGGCGTCGCGCCGGCGCCCACGGGCGACGAGCTCCAGGGTGACGTCGTGGCGCACGGCATGCAGCCGTTGTTCGACGGGTCCGAGCTCGAACGCGTCGGGCCCGCCTGAGGAAACAACACCCGGCCGTCCTGGGTCAATTTGTTGTTCACGCCTCGCCTTGCGGGGAAGCGCGCGAGAGGAGTAGCGTCCACGAACGCACGTTCGCCTTCGGCCGTAGGGTTCGGAGGTTCCTGATTCGGGAGGTGTTCCATGGCAGTGAAGCCAATCCCCGATGGTTATCCGCGGGTGTCGCCCTACCTGGTTGTCGACGGTGCGCAGAAGGCGATCGACTTCTATACGAGTGTCCTCGGCGCCACCGAGCGCATGAGGATGCCCGGGCCCGACGGGCGCATCGGCCACGCCGAGCTGCAGTTCGGTGACTCCGTGGTCATGCTGGCCGACGAGTTTCCCGACATGGGCGCCAAAGCGCCGAGTGCCTACGGCGGTTCGCCCGTCAGCATCATGGTTTACGTCGAAGACGTCGACGCCACGTTCGGCAAGGCGACGGAAGCCGGCGCCACGGCCGTGCGCCCGCCGGAGAACCAGTTCTACGGCGACCGGTCGGCGACGTTCGACGACCCCTTCGGTCACCGCTGGACCGTCAACACCCACGTCGAGGACGTCTCTCCTGAGGAGGTGGGGCGCCGCGCCGCGGAGATGGGTCAGGGCTAGCGTCCCGACGGCCGTCACTGCCTGCGCCGACGGTCAATCCTCGGGTCGATGGCTCGACGGGCCGCCCGCATAGCGCTGGCGCTTCTGTTCGTTCAGGGATTGATCGTCGGTGCCTGGGCGGCGGCTTGGCCGCGCTCGTTCTACGACGACTTCCCGGGAGGCGGGCGGGCCTGGGTGGCGGCCGACGGTCCGTACAACGAGCACCTGGTGCGTGACTTCGGCGACCTCAACCTGGCTCTGGCAGTGGTCACCCTCGTGGCGCTGGTGGCGTCGACGCGGCTGGTTGCGCTGGCCGCCGCACTCGGGTGGATCGTCTACCAAACGCCCCACCTCGTCTACCACCTGCGCCACCTCGACCTGTACGACACGGGCGACAAGGTGGCCAACGTGACCACGCTGGTCCTCGCCTTGGTCTTGCCCATCGTGGTGCTCCTCGGGGCCCGCGAGCTCCGGCCCGACTAAGAGAGGCCCAGCGGATAGGGCGTTCCGCAGGCACCCCGCGTGGGAATTTGTTGCCGGGTCGCAGCTCAACAGCTGGGCCTCCCAGCAGCGCTGACCTCCGAGAGCCAGGATGATGTGCTTATCCGCGTACGTTCTGGGACGTACGGGGGCGGTGGGGTCCCGCGGCGCCGGGGCTGCGGTCCCCGGCAGCGCCCTCCGAACGTAGGATCCGTGCGTGGAGATGCCGGGCGCGGGATCCGGTGAGGCCGGTGGTCGGCATCGCCGTGGGCAGGTGACCCGCGATGCGCGTCGCCGGCGCCGTCGGACGTGGGGCCAGCGCCTCGCCATCACGCTGGGGTGCGTCTGTGCCCTGGGCCTGGGGGCGAGCGCCGCCGGGCTCGGCTACGTCTACCGCAAGTACGAGCGCCTGCCCCGCGTCGAGCTGAGCGGCGTGCTCGACGAGGCCTCCGAGTCGGGTGGGCCGGAGAACTACCTGGTCGTCGGCATCGAGAGTGCCGCGAACCTCGACCCCGACGATCCAGTGCGCATCGGACGCGCCGGAGCCGGCAAGTCCGACACGATCATGATCCTGCGGATCGACCCGCGGGAGCGGGGCGCCAAGCTGCTCTCGCTGCCCCGTGACCTGTGGGTGCCGATCGCCGGTACAGGCCACAGCCGCAAGATAAACGCCGCCGTGGAGATCGGCGGCGCGCCGTTGCTCATCCGCACGATCGACGCGAACTTCGACATCGACATCCACCACTACGTCCAGGTCGACTTCGCCGCGTTCCGGGGACTGGTCGAGGCGATCGACGGCGTGCCCGTCTACTTCCCCTATCGCGCCCGCGACCGGGAGATCGGTCTCGACATCCGCCGAACCGGCTGCGTCACCCTCGACCCCGTCCAGGCACTAGCCTTCGTGCGCTCCCGCACGTACGAGCAGCTGATCGACGGCGAATGGGAGGTCGACCTGCGCCTCCCCGACATCGGTCGCATCGGTCGTCAGCAGGCATTCATCCGCAAGGCGCTCAGCCGGGCCAGCGAGCGGGGCGCCCGTAACCCGGGCACGCTCGACCGGCTCATCGACGTCGGGCTCGACGGCATCACGGTCGACCAGGAGCTGACCGCCGGTGACCTGTTCGACCTCGGCCGGCGCTTCCGGTCGTTCGACCCCGAGAGCCTGGAGACGTATTCGCTCGATGCCGCGGTGACGCCCGACGTGGTCGGCGACGCCGACATCCTGCGACTCGACGAGCGCACGGCGGCACCGATCTTCGACCTGTTCCGGGATCCGAGCCCGTCGGCGGGCGCGGCCGAGGGCGACGTCGACCCGGCATCCGTCCGCCTCCGCGTGCTCAACGGCACGGGGCAGCCCCAGGAGGCGACGGACGCCCAAGCCGCCCTCGAGGCCGTCGGCTTCGGCGTCGACGGCGTCGGCGACGATCCCGTTCTAGGCAACGACCGCACCCAAGTGGAGTACCCGCCCGGTCAGCAGGCTGCGGCCGACGTGGTGGCGCGCTGGCTCGAGGGAGGCGCCGAGCTCGAGGAGGTCGAGGGGGCGACCGGCATCGTGCTGATCACGGGGTCCGATTGGAACGGCGTGCGCGACACGCCCAGGGCACCCTCGGGCACAGGGGCCGACAACACCACCGCCACGTCGGCGGCCGGTGGCACAGCAGACACATCGACGCCGAGCCGGTCGAGCGGCTCGACCACGTCGACGACCAACCCCGCCGCCCGCGAGTGCTAGTGGGCGCTCACGGGCCGGGGTACCACACGTCCGGCCGTAGGCACGGCCGGAGCATGCCTTGGCGGCTCTGCCGCCGGTCGTACGATGCGGCCCACTGCCCAGGAGGACCGAGTGGCGCAGCCCGACCACACGTCGCAGGCCAACCGAGAGGACGGGATCTATCCGGTCGTCGCCCGCCTCGGCGCCTACAGCTGGTGGCTCATCGGCAGTGGCATCGTCGTCCTCGCCGTCCTGTGGCTGATGTCCCGCCTGTGGGTGCTGGTGTTGGCGGCGGCGGTAGCGGCATTGCTGTCGCGGGCCCTCGACGCGCCGGCCCGGTACCTGCGGGCTAGGGGCCTGCCCCGGGCCCTGGTGGCTGCCAGCGTCCTGCTCGGCTTCATCGTTGTGCTGGCCGGGATCGCGGCGCTGCTGGTGCCGTCGATCGCCAACGAGTTCGACGACCTCGGCCCCACCATCGAGGACGCGATCGACGACGTCGAGAACTGGCTGGTCGAAGACAGCCCGTTCGACGTCTCCCGCAAGGACGTCCAGGACTTCCGCGACCAGGCCAACGAGCGGATCGGCGACCTTCTCCAGTCGCAGAGCGGCACGCTGATCAGCGGCACCATCCTGGTGTTCGAGGCATTCGCGGGCATCGTGTTGGCGCTGGTCACGACGTTCTTCATCCTCAAGGACGGTGACCGCTTCGGCGACTGGTTCGTGGCGCGGTTCCCACGCCAGCGCCGCAACCTGGTTAGCCGCCTGGGTGCCCGGGCGTGGCGCACGTTGGGCGGCTACCTGCGGGGCTCGGCAACGCTGGGCCTGATCGAGGGCTTCATCATCGGCACGACGGTGTGGCTGGTGGGGGGCAGCCTGGCCATACCGGTGGCCGTCATCACGTTCTTCGCCGCGTTCATCCCGTTCGCTGGGGCCCTCATCGCCGGCGTCATCGCCATCCTGGTGACGCTGGTGACTGCGGGATTCAGCGGGGCCGTGGTGGTAGCGATCGTCGCGCTGGTGGTGCAGCAACTGGACAACGACCTCCTCGCCCCCTTGGTGTTCGGCAGGAACCTGGAGCTCCACCCGTTGGTGGTGCTGGTCGCCATCACGGCCGGCGGGACCCTGTTCGGCGCCTTCGGGGCGTTCCTGGCCGTGCCGGTGAGCGCAGTGCTGATCAACATCCTCGCCGAGTCGCGGGTTGTGCCCGAGGAGCTGGCGGTGGACGGCTCGACCGGCGAGCCACGGGGCGACGACCCCGAAGCCGGCTAGTCCCGGGCCTAATCGTCATCGAGGATGTAGCGGGGACCGGGACCTCGCAGGCCGGCCTTGTCGTCGGGGTTGAGGATCTTGCAGTAGCCCAGTGACAGGCAGCCGCAGCCGATGCAGCGGGCCAGCCGGTCGCGCAGCCGCTCGAGCATGGCGATCTGGCTGTCGATGCGGGGCCGCCACGACGTGGCGAGCCGCTCCCAGTCCCTGGCGGTCGGCGTACGGCTGTCGGGCAGCGAGGCCAGCGCTTCCCCGATCTCGTCCAGGCTCAGGCCCAGCTCCTGGGCGACCTTGATGAACGACACGCGCCGCACGATCTCGCGGGCATAGCGGCGCTGACCACCCGTGGACCGAGTGGCGTGGATGAGACCCTCGGCCTCGTAGTAGCGCAACGCCGACGGCGCCACACCGGTCCGCTCGCTCATCGCCCCGATCGTCAGCAGCTCGGGTTCCACGACAAGACTCTACTTCGAGTGAACTTGAGGGCGTTGGTCCTGGTGGCCAAACCGCCTGTTAGAACACTTGCACTGATCGTGCAGCCTTCGCTGCCGCTCGCGGCGCCAAATAAGGGGGGACCATGGGATCGCGGTTCGACATCGGGGCGATCGAGATCGCCGAGGCCGTCAGGACCGGCCAGCTCCGGGCCACCGACGTGCTCGACCAGGCGCTGGCGGCCATCGAGGCCGGCAACGAGCAGCTCGGGGCCTTCGTCCACGTCGACGAGGGCGCCGCTCGGGCCGCTGCTGAGGCGGTCGACGCCGCCGTGGCCGCCGGGCGGGACCCGGGCCCGTTCGCCGGCGTGCCCATCGGCGTCAAGGACCTCGAGGACTGCGCCGGGATGCCCACGTCGAACGGATCGCTGGCCTATGCCACCCGGGGTCCGGTGGCCGCCGACTCGATCCACGTCGCTCGCCTGCGTGCCGCCGGTGCGGTGCCGGTCGGCAAGACCGCCGCGCCCGAGTTCGGCACCCTCAACTTCACCAAGTCCAAGGTGTTCGGGGTCGCCCGCAACCCGTGGAACCCCGAACGCACGCCCGGCGGGTCCAGTGGCGGCAGCGCCGCAGCAGTGGCGGCTGGGCTGGTGCCGGTCGCGACCGCCAGCGACGGTGGCGGATCGACGCGCATCCCGGCGTCGTTCTGCGGGCTGGTCGGGTTCAAGCCCAGCCACGGCCGCATCCCGCACCCCGGGCCGACCGGATCGGAGACGGCGGTGTACGGGCTGCTCACGACCACCGTTGCCGACAGCGCTCGGCATCTCGACGTGACCGCCGGACCGGATGAGCGCGACCGCTTCTCGCTGCCGCCGCCCGTCGTCGGGTACGAGTCGACTATCGAGTCGCTGCCGGTGGCCGGGCTGCGGGCCCGCTGGTCGCCGGATCTCGGCTTCGCCCGCTGCGATCCGGAGGTGCGGACCATCGCAGAGCTGGCCGCCCAGCGGCTGGCGGCGGCCGCGGATCTGGTTGTCGACGGCGAGCCGATCCACCTCACCGACCCGGTACGCGCCTGGCTGGGGGCCGGCGCCATGGACCTGTGGTTCAGCCTCGAGGACGGCATGTGGCCGGCGGTGCGCGAGGACCTGACCCGCTACGTCCGCACGGTGCTCGAGCAGACGGAGGACTACCCGATCCCGCGCTACGCAGGCGCGGTGCGCCGCAGGGAGGCGCTGGTGGCCGACGCCGCCCGCTTGTTCGACGACGTCGACGTGCTGCTGACGCCCACGACCGCGGTGCCGGCGTTCCCGGCCGAGGGACCGCCGCCCGAGGTGATCGACGGCGAAGCCGCCCACCCGATCGGCGCCTCGGCCACGCCGTTCACCATGCTGGCCAACCTGTGCTGGAACCCCGCCGTGTCGGTGCCGGCGGGGCTCACCGCCGACGGCCTGCCCGTCGGCCTCCAGATCGTCGCCCGCCGCCACCACGACGAGATCCCGCTGCGGCTGGCCCGTGTCTGGGAACAGACCCGGCCATGGCCTCTGAGGATCGATGCCGCCGATGGGTCAACGGCCGCCGAGCTCACCGGCCGTGGCTGATCGTCTTCCGCGGCGTCGACCCTCACCCCGGGCGGGAGCAGTCAGTTCTTGCGGTCCCGCAGGTAGCGCTCGACCTCTTCGACCAGCGACCGGGCGGCGCCGCTGGCGTCGTTGCCCTCGTCGGAGTCGACCCGTTCCTCGAGTTGGGTCACGTAGTCGGACGTCTCCTCGTCCTCCTGCACCAGCTCGCTGACCTGGCGCTCATAGGCCGCGGCGGCGATCTCGAGGTCGGTGGTGGGAACCCACATGCCCAGCACCTCGGAGGTCCGCTCGAGCAGCGCCAGGGCGGCCTTGGGTGACGGCGCCGTCGGCACGTAGGTGGGCACCGCCGCCCACAGCGACGCCGCCGGCAGGCCGGCCTCGCGGCACGCCGCGGACAGCACGCCCACCACACCGGTGGGGCCCTCGTAGCTCGATGGTTGCAGGCCAAGCTCGGGCTGCAACGTCGGGTCGCTCACGGTGCCGACCACCGGCACCGGTCGGCTGTGCGGCACCTCTGCCACCAGGGCGCCGAGCAGCACCGCCAGGCGGCATCCGGCCTCCTGGGCCAGGCCCGTGATCTGGGCACAGAACGTCCGCCAGCGGAGCTGGGGCTCGGTGCCGACGACCAGCAGGGCGTCGCCGGCGTCGCCCGGTAGGGTCGCGGCGTAGACCTCAGTGGATGGCCAGCTGATCCGGCGCACCCCGTCGTCGCCGAGCTCGGCCTGCGGCCGCGTCGACGTGAAGTCGAAGAAGTCCTCGGGGTCGATCTCGGCCACCAGTTCGGCGTCGTAGCGGTCGATCAGGTATCGGACCGCGCCGCTGGCGGCGTCCCCGGCGTCGTTCCAACCTTCGAAGGCGACGAGCAGGACGGGCCGCTGCAGCACGGGTCGTGAGCGCCAGTGGAGCTGATCCACCGGTTCATCGTAGGGCCACGGGCGATGGGAGCCGCCCCGGTGCCCTATCGGCCCTGGCCACGCCAGTTCTAACGTGGGCTCGTGACTCCCCACACTGTTCGCACGGTCGCCGACGTGATGAGCTCACCGGTGGTGACCGCACTGCCCGACGAGACCATCGCGGTGGCCGCATCCCGCATGAGCGAGCAAGGCGTCGGTTCGGTCGTCATCGTCGACGGCAAGCGGCCGATCGGCATCCTCACCGAGCGCGACATGGTCCGACTGGCCGCGTCCGGCCCGCCGACCCAGGCCACCAAGGTCGCCGAGTGGATGACTCCCGACCCCGACGTCGTCGCGCCCGGACTATCCGTCCAGGAGGCGCTCGTCACCCTCGACGAGCACGGCTACCGCCACGTGCCCGTGGTCGATGCGGGCGAGCTGGCGGGCATCGTGTCGATGCGCGACCTGATGCACGTCGCCGCCATCCAGCCGGTGGTGCACCCCGGGGAGATCGAGGCGCCACCGGGACTCGAGGGCGTGATCGTCGCCGAGACCGAGGTGGGTGACGTCCGCGGGCTGGAGGGCTTCTACCACTACCGGCAGTACTCGGCGGTCGAGTTGGCCGGCAAGCGTTCGCTGGAGGACGTGTGGTATCTGCTGTTCGAGGGTCACCTGCCGTCGGCGACCGAGAGCAGGGTGTTCGCCGACGAGGTGCGGGCCCGCCGTGCCGTCCCCGAGGCGGTGATGGGCCTGCTGCCCGAGATCGCGACGTCGGGTGGCCCGCTGATGGACCAGCTCCGCAGTGCGGTCTCGCTCATCGGCCACAGCCAGGGCTTCCGCCCGTGGCTGGACGTGCCGCCCGAGGAGCTGCGGTCCAACGCGCTGAGCGTGTGTGCGGCGGTTCCGACCCTCATCATGGCCCTGCACCGCCTGGGCGAGGGGCGCGACCCCATCGATCCCGACCCCGGACTGGGCTACGGCGCCAACTACCTGTGGATGCTCGGCGGCGAACCGCCCGATGCCGAGGTGGCGCGGGCGGTGGAGCAGTACCAGATGCTCACCATCGACCACGGCTTCAACGCCTCGACGTTCACGGCCCGGGTCATCACCTCCACCGGTGCAGACCTGGCGGGCGCCGTCACCGGTGGCATCGCCGCGCTGTCGGGCCCGTTGCACGGCGGTGCACCGTCTCGGGCGCTGGATCTGCTCGACGCCATCGGCACGCCCGACAACGCCCGGCCCTACCTTGTCGACGCCGTCACCCGGGGCGAGAAGATCATGGGTTTCGGTCATCGGGTCTACAAGACCGACGACCCCCGCTCCGTGTTCCTGCGGGGTGTTGCCGAGCGGATCGGTGCCGCCAAGGTCGACTTCGCCAAGCAGGTCGAGCAGACGGTGGTCGACGTGCTCGCCGAGCTCAAGCCGGGCCGCAACCTGTACGCCAACGTCGAGTTCTACGCCGGCGTGGTCATGGAGCACTGCGGGCTGCCACGCGACTTGTTCAGCCCCACCTTCGCGTCGAGCCGGGTGATCGGCTGGTGCGCCAACATCCTCGAGCAGGCGGCCGACAACCGCATCATCCGCCCGTCGGCCCGCTACGTGGGGCGGCCGCCGCCGCAGCCCGTTCCCGAAGCCGAGGCCTAGTGGGTGGCTCGTAACGAGCCACCCCGCTGGCCCGCCCGCTCCGACCGCTCCGACCGCTCCGACCGCGTAGCGTGCAGCCGGTGAAGGTCGAGATCGCCACCTCGCTGACCCCCGCCATCGTCGACGCCGTCAAGGGGCTCGTGCCGCAGCTGTCGCGCTCCAACCCGCCCCCGAGCACCGCGGAGCTCGGTGAGCTGGTGGCGTCGCCGGCGACCGACCTGTTCATCGCGCTGGACGATGCCGGGACCATCGTCGGGATGGCCACGCTGGTGACCTTTCGCATCCCCACCGGGCGGCGGGCTTGGATCGAAGACGTGGTGGTCGACGAGGCGGCCCGCGGCCAGGGTGTGGGCGACGCGCTGACCCGCGCCATGGTCGAGCGCTCCCGCGAGTTCGGCGCCGTCACCGTCGACCTGACCTCGCGCCCGTCGCGCGACGCCGCCAATCGCCTCTACCAGCGCGCCGGATTCGTCCGGCGGGACTCGAACGTCTACAGATTCGACCTGCGGGACGACGGCTGAGCTGGACGTCACCCTCGCCGACGTTGCCGTCATCGGCGGCGGCATGGCCGGCATGTCGATCGCGAGTGAGCTGGCGCCAACGCACTCGGTGATCGTCCTCGAGCAGGAGAGTCAGCTCGCTCACCACGCGACCGGTCGCTCGGCGGCGGCATTCCTCGAGAGCTATGGCGCCCCCGCGGTGCGCGCCCTGACGCGTGCGAGCCGGCCGCTGCTCGAGGCAGCGGCCGTCGATGCGCCGCTGTTGACGCCCCGCCCGTTGTTGTGGATCGCCGGGCGCGGGCGCGAGCCAGCGATCGCCGAGATGCGGCGACAGCAGCCCGGGCTGCGCGCGCTGAGCCCAGACGAAGCCCTGGGCATGTGCTCCGCCGTGCGCACCGACTGGATCACCGCGGCGGTGGTGGAACCCGATGCCCAGGACATCGATGTGGCCGCCCTCCACCAGGCCTACGTGCGCGACGCTCGGCGCAATGGCGTGGCGGTCTCGAGGGACAGCCGGGTGTCGCAGGTGGTCCACGACGGACGTACCTGGCGGCTCCGTCACGCGAGCGGCACGGTTGCAGCCGGCGTGGTCGTGAATGCCGCCGGGGCCTGGGCCGACCGCGTGGCCAGGCTGTTCGGTGCCCGGCCGTGCGGCCTCCGGCCCCTCAGGCGCACGGTCGTCATCGCCCGCACCGGGCAACCCGTTCCGGCCTCGTGGCCGCTGGTCGCGGATGTGGATGACACGTTCTACTTCCGGCCCGACGGCCCCCACGTGCTCGTGTCTCCCGCTGACGAGACGCCGAGCGAACCGTGCGACGCCCGCCCCGAGGAGGCCGACATCGCACGGGCCATCGAACGGGTGAACCTGGCGACCACCCTGGCAATCCGGTCCGTGGTCACTGCGTGGGCGGGACTCAGGACCTTCGCGGTCGACCGTGTCCCCGTGATGGGCTACGACCCCGAAGTCCCGGGTCTGTTCTGGCTCGCGGGGCAGGGCGGCTACGGGATACAGACCGCGCCAGCGCTGGCGCGACTCGCGGCGGGAGTCCTCAGGGGCGACCCCCCGCCGGCGTCCGTCGCACCCGACCTCGACCCGGTGGCCCTGTCACCGGGTCGCTTCCGAGCCGCGACTACGTAGCACCGACCCCAGGACGCTTCACGGCAGCAGCTTCCGGACGTCGTCGCCCTCGCGCACCGTTCCGGCGACCACGACCTTGGCGTTGAGGCCACGGAGGCGCAGCTTCCGCCCGGTCGGGGAGTTGACGAACCGCAGGGCGTCGGCCCCGAAGCGGTCGCGGAACTTGGCACAGCCGGCGTGGGGGATCTCGGTGACCTCTATCACCGCGCTCCCCAGCGCGAGGCGGGTGCCGGCCGGCAGATTGTCGTGGCTGAGGTCGAGGTCGAGGTGGAGCTGATCGCCAGCAAGGACCCGCCGGTCGGGATCGACGGCGACCAGCGACGACAGGCGGGCATTGATGACGTTGAGCTGCATGTCGGGGTGGGCCGAGCCATCGGCCGTCCGGCTGCTGCCCCGGATCCGCCAGCTGTCGCCTACCAGCCCGGCGGCGAGGTCGAGGATGCCCTCCTCGAGGACCTCGCGCTCGTCGACGGCGGGTCGCCGCACGATCAGCTCGACTCGCCCGACGTCCGTGGGCGACCGGCGGACGTGGTCGAGACCCTCCTCCAGGCGGGACACGGTGAGGTGCATGTCCCGAGGATGGCGCGGCCCGTGGTCGGCGGGCGAACGGATTCCGCCGTTCTGAACGTGCGCGGATAGGCACGTCATCCTGGCTCTCGGTGGTCAGCGCTGCTGGGAGGCCCAGCTGTTGAGCTGTGACCCGGCAGCAAATCCCCACGCGCGGTGCCTGCGGAACGCCCTATCCGTTGGGCCTCTCAGCCGCCCGGTCCTACGGCGTCGAGCTCCAGCTCGGCGACCACGGCCAGGTGGTCTGAGGCGTCCGTCGGGAGCACGGCGGCGCTCCGGGCCGCAAGGTCCGCCGACGTGAGGATGTAGTCGATGCGGGCGTGGGGGGTGGCGGCGTCGAAGGTGAACCCGGCGCCGTCCCCGGCGACCACCCAGGCGTCGTCGAGAACCTTGGTGAGCGGTGCGATCTCCGGGTCGCCCGGCCTGGCATTGAGGTCCCCCATGAGCACGACCGGCCCGCCACCCCCCGACAGCGACCCGGCGATCTGCGTGGCCTGGGCCAGCCGTTCGCTACGGGACCGGTGCTGGAGATGGGTGCAGAAGACCCGCACCGCTCGGCCGTCCACATCGACGACGGCGCCCAACAGGCCGCGCTGCTCGCCGCCCCGGGGCCGCGTCAGAAGCAGGTTGCGGGCGTCGTGCAGCGGCGCGCGGGACAACAGGGCGATCCCGTACTGCCGCCGCGCGCCGTCGGGGCGGCCGGCTCGAGCGTCAGTGGGAGCGGGAGGCAACGTTGACGGCCCGAGGTCGACGACCGGGCCGTACGCCATGTCCATGTCCAGGCGACGGGCCAGCCAATCGGCCTGATCGAGATAGCCGCTGCGGGGGCTCAGATGGCGGTCCACCTCCTGCAACGCCGCCAGGTCGGCCTCGGCCCCCTCGATCACCTGGGCCACCCGATCGAGGTTGTGGACGCCGTCGAGCCCGACCCCGTGGCGGATGTTGAACGTGAGCGCGCGCACCGTCCGGTCGACCGTGCCGGTGGCTGCTGGCTAGCGACTCAGCCGCTTGCCGGGCAGGGCCAGGTCGGCGACCACCGGCAGGTGGTCCGCGGCGTCGGTGGTCAGCACCGCCGCCGTGCGGGCCACCACGTTGCCCGAGGACATGACATAGTCGATGCGGGCGTGGGGCGTGGCGGCGTCGAAGGTGAAGCCGTCGCCGACACCCGCGGTCAACCAGGCGTCGACGAGCAGGTCGGTGAGCCCTGCGATCTCGGGCGTGTCCGGGGTGGCGTTGAGGTCGCCGAGCAGCACCACCGACTCGTTGGCGGTGGCGAGCACCTGGCGGATCCGCTCGACCTGGGCCAGCCGCTCGACCTGGGAGTCGTGCTGCAGGTGGGTGTTGAACACCCGGACGGGGATGCCCCGGACCTTGATCTGGACCTCCAGCAGTCCCCGCTGTTCGCCGCCCAGGGGCCGGGGGAGCAGGGTGTTGGTCGTGGCCCGGATCCTGTGGGCCGACAGGATCGCCGTGCCGAACTGGCGACGCGGCGCCCCGGGTGCCGGTGGGTCGAGGTTCAGGTTCGCGCCGAAGGCCAGGTGCATGTCCAGCCGCTCTGCCAGCCACGTGGCCTGGTCGACGAAGTTGCTGCGCGCACTCCAGTGCCTGTCGACCTCCTGGAGGCCGACGACCTCCGCGCCCGTCTGTTCGACGACCGCTGCGATGCGCATGAGATCCAGCACACCATCGAGCCCGACCCCGTGGTGGATGTTGAACGACGCCACCCGCAACTCGCGCTCGGCCGCCAGGGTCCGGGCGTCCGACGCCATGGCCGCCGGCGCGACGACCGCCGTCGCGCCGAGGGCGGCGGCCAGGAGTGTGGCTACCAGGAGCAGCCACCCGAACCGTGATCGCATGGGTGTACCTCCGTTGGGCGGTGGGGCGGACCACGAGGCCGAGGCAGGCGGACATGAGCATCTGCGCCTGACACCACGATGTTCTACTCGGGCCCGAGGTGCGGGATCGGACCGACGGTCGACCGCCTCTGGCGGTGTCCCGAAAACCCACCGACCGATCCGCGCCAGGGCCCGACGGCAGGTGCCAAGCTGTGCGGAATGCCGGGCGGCCGTCATTCGTTGGGGCCCGGGCGCCAGGTCGAGCTTCGCGACTACGGCTACCGGATGCGCAAGGCACGGGTGGAGTTCGCGGCGTACTCCGCCCACCTCCAGTTGCCGCGCTACTTCGGCCGGGACGAGCTGTCGGTGCCGACCGCCTGGATCGCCGTGGTCGACCTGACCACCCCGGGCTCGCCCCGCGACCCGGCCGACATCCGGGCGCAGTTCCCGGGCCGAGCGATCGCTCACCTGCCCACGGCCTCGCCGCGGCGGGCGCCGACGACTCTGCTGCTGTTCGCCGCACCGCAGGCGGTCCCCCCGCTGCGGTGGGGGCCCGCCCTCCGGCTCCGGGGGCGACTCCCCTTCGGCTACCGAGCCTCGCGCCGTCGGCCCGCGCCCGGGCTCGACGGCGTGTTGCTGCGGGCCGACAACCCGCGCTGGGCGGCCGACCGGTTCGTGGCGGCCGGTTCCATGCGGGGCGTCCATCGCGACCGCGGCTGGTACGCGGACCAGCGCGGCAGCAGCGCTGCCCGTCCGGGAACCGATCCGGACTGGGCCCGCCCAACCGTCGACCGCCTCGATGGGATGGCCCGCGTGCTGGCGCTGGCGCTGCTCCCGCTGGCCGTGGTGCTGGCCAGCCGGATGTCGCTGCCCGGCTGGGCCTGGGGGGTGCTGGTGGCTGCAGCCCTGGTGGCGGTCGTGTGCAAGGTGGCGGCGGAGAGGCTGTACCGCCGGCCCCCCGAGCCCCAGCTCCGACCCGACAAGCCGTCGCATCGGGTGCTGACCGGTCAGGCCGACAGGGTCCCAGCAGGCAGGTGACGCCCGGGGCCACAGCGCCGACACCGAACGCAGGGGCGCGGTGTGGCTCATGTTTCTCCTGGGTAGGGTCCCCAGGCCGCCGCAGACTCTCTTCCATGAGGCACCGAGAGCGACTACCTGCTCACCCTGGCGCGGCCGGCCCTGACCGACTAGCGCTTCCGGCGTTGATCCATCGCGAGGACCCCAATAGATCGGCGCCGGATCGCAGGCAGCGGCCAGGCACATCGATGACGTGCGTGGTCAGGGTGGCTGTACCCACGGGCGAGGCGGACCTGGCCGCCGACGCGCTGTGGCGGGTGGGCGCGATCGCCATCGAAGAGCGCGAAACGCCCACGGGCGTCGTGCTGGTGGCCGGCGTCGCTGCCGGCGCCGACATCGCCCCGCTGCTGGCGGCGGTTGACGGCATTTGGCCCGCCGAGGTGGTGGCGGTCGACGTCGACGGCGCGCTGGATGCTTGGCGCGCCTTCGCCCGGGCGGTGCCCGTCGGCGAGCGGCTGCTGGTGCGCCCGCCGTGGCTTCCAGCCGGGCCGCACAGGGCTGCAGTCGACGTGCTGATCGATCCCGAGCGCGCGTTCGGCAGCGGAGCGCATGCGTCGACCAGGTTGGCGCTGGCGTTGCTCGAGCGTCTGGTCCGGGGCGGCGAGCGGGTGCTCGACGCCGGGTGCGGCAGCGGTGTGCTCGGCATCGCCGCGTTGGCGCTGGGCGCCGCCGAGGCGGTCGGGATCGACCACGATCCGGCGGCGGTGGCGGCGTCACGGGCGAACGCGGCCCGCAATGGCGTTGGCGACCGTTTCACGGTCACCGCGAGCCCGCTCGACCGGGTGGTTCACGCCGAAGCGCCGTTCGACCTGGTGACGGCCAACCTGTTGCTGCCGGACCTCCTCGCGGTGGCCCCCGCCCTCCGGGCGGCCCTGGCGGCCGACGGCGCATTGGTGATGAGCGGCATCCTGGTCGAGCAGCGCCCACCGGTGATCGCTACCGCCTCTCGGTTGGGTCTGACTCAGGTGGGCGAGGAAACCGCAGACGGCTGGCTCGCGGCGACGTTCGCCGGCTCCACCGGCGCCCAGAGGCCCAGCGGATAGGACGTTCCGCAGGCACCCCGCGTGGGAATTTGTTGCCGGGTCGCAGCTCAACAGCTGGGCCTCCCAGCAGCGCTGACCACCGAGAGCCAGGATGACGTGCCTATCCGCGCACGTTCTAGGCCTGGTCAGGCGCTGTTTCCTGCGTCCTCATCCGGCGACGTCGAGCCGGTAGATCCCGCCAAGCAGCGATAACGCGTAGACGTCCCCGGCGGCGTCTTCGGCGAACGACACCAGCTGGTCGACGCGGGCGTCGAAGGTGCGCTCCTCGGTCACCTCGCCGTCTCGCACCCGGAGGGCCCGCACGTCGCCCTGGCAGTAGTCGCCGAACAGGTAGGCCCCCGCGAGGCCCGGGATCGCCGAGCCCCGGTACACCAAGCCACCGGTGACCGAGCAGCCCTCGTCGTGGGAATACTCGAACACCGGGAGCACGCCGTCCTCGGGATTGCTGCCGCCCTCGAAGGGGTGCGTGGCCTCCATCTCGTTCCACCCGAGGTTGGCGCCCCGCCCGCCCCCGGCCGCGGCCGGCAGCTGGTCGATCTCCTCCCACTCGCTCTGACCGACGTCGCCGATCCACAGATCCCCGGTGGCGGGGTCGAAGCTGAAGCGCCACGGGTTGCGCACGCCGTAGAGCCACACCTCCGGCCGCCCACCCCCGCCGTCGGCGAACGGGTTGTCGGAGGGAATGCCGTAGGCCTGGCTGCCCGACGGATTGCCGGGGTCGATGCGCAGGATCTTGCCTAGCAGCGCCTGGGTGTCCTGCCCGTTGCCCTCGGGATCGCCACCGCCGCCGCCGTCGCCGAGGGCGATGTAGAGGAAGCCGTCGGGCCCGATCTCCAACTCGCCGCCGTTGTGATTGGGGTACGGGTCCTCGACGGCCAGCAGCTCGCGGTACGACCCAGTGTCGACGTCGTCCCCAGCCATCGTGTACGCCGCGACGCGGGTGTCGCCGCTAGGAGCCAGGCTGTAGTGCACGTAGAGGGTGCCGCCGTCGTCGGAGAACTCGATGTCGAGCAACCCCCGCTCTCCGTCGGCAACGACGTCCTCGCTGATGTCCAGCACCGGATCGCCGACGGCGTAGGTCCGGTCGCGCCCTGCCCCGGTGACCGTGACGGGCCGGACCCGCCCGGCGCGTTCGGAGACGTACATCGTCGGCGAGCCGGGACGGACCACCAGGGCGGTCGGGGAGTCCGCCTCGGCCACGGGTGTGGCCGCGATCTCGATCTCGTCGAGCGGGGCCTCGGCGGCGGTCGTCGATCCGCTCGTCGAGGGCTCGCCCCCGGTGGCAGGGCCCTCGGTCGTGGTCGTCACGCCCGCCGCGTCTCCGTCCCCGTCGTCGCCACACCCCGCCGAGCCCAGTCCCACCAGGCCGGCCGCCAGCAGCACCCCGATCGCGCGCATCATGGCCCGGCACCGTACGCGCCGTCAGCGCGCGGTACGGATCAGGCCCTCCTGTATCACCGTCGCGACCAGCGTGCCGTCCCGGGTGAACACCAGACCCCGCGACAGCCCCCGGCCGTTGGCGGCGACGGGGCTGTCCTGTGCGTAGAGCAGCCAGTCGTCCGCCCGGAAGTGCCGGTGGAACCACATGGCATGGTCGAGGCTGGCCATGAACAGGCCGGGGTCGAACCAGCTTCCACCGTGGGGCAGCATGGAGGTGTCCAGCAGCGTCAGGTCCGAGGCGTAGGTGAGGACGATCGTGTGGATCAGCGGATCGTCGGGCAGGCGCCCGTCGGCCCGCAGCCACACGTTCTGGCGGGGCGGCAACGGGGACTTGCGATCCGGGGGCAGCCAGTCGACGTGGCGGATGTCGATCGGCCGGGGTCGGTCGACCCAGGCGCCGATCCCGTGGCCGTAGGCCTTGGCCCGTTCCCGCATGTCGGGCAGGTCCTCGGGAGGCCTGACGACGGGCATATCGAAGGCATGCTCGAATCCCGCCTCTTCGACCTGGAAACTGGCGGCCATGTTGAAGATCGCCTTGCCGTGCTGGATCGCCACCACCCGCCGGGTCGTGAACGAGCGGCCGTCACGGATGCGGTCGACCTCGTAGAGGATCGGCACCTTGGGATCGCCGGCCCGCAGGAAGTAGGCGTGCAGCGAGTGCACGTGCCGGTTGACGTCGACCGTGCGCGCCGCCGCCACCAGCGCCTGGCCCGCCACCTGCCCGCCGAAGATGCGCTGGCGGTCCTCCTCGGGCGAGACCCCACGGAAGATGTTGACCTCGATGGCCTCGAGGTCGAGCAGTCGCACCAAGTCGTCGACGGCCTGCTGGGGCACGCTCGGAAAGGTACCGGCCTTCCGCCGTCCCTTAGGGTTCCTCGCCGTGACGACCGACTCATTCCCCGGCGGTTTCGTCTGGGGCACCGCCACCGCCGCCCACCAGATCGAGGGCGGCAACTGGAACAACGACTGGTGGGCCTGGGAGCACGACCCCGCCAGCGGGTGCGCCGAGCCGTCGGGCGACGCCTGCGACTCCTGGAACCGCTGGGAGGACGACGTCGGCCTAGTGGCCGACCTGGGGCTGGGCACCCACCGCTTCTCGGTTGAGTGGAGCCGCGTCGAGCCGGAGGACGGCGAGTGGTCCACCGCCACGGTGGCCCACTACCGGAGCCAGTGCCAGGCGCTGCTGGCGCGGGGCATCGAGCCCACCGTCACCTTTCACCACTTCACGACGCCCCGATGGCTGGCCGCGCGCGGAGGCTGGGAGGACCCGGCCAGCGCCGACCGGTTCGCCGCCTTCTGCGGACGCCTCGCCGGTGAGCTGGGCGACGTCGTCCGGCGGGTGTGCACGATCAACGAGCCGAACATCGTTGCCACCATGGGCTGGCTGCTGGGCATGTTCCCGCCCGGCAAGTCCGACCACGACCTGCGGCTGCGCGTCAACGACGTCTTCGTCGACGCCCACCGCAAGGCCGTCGAGGCCATCCGGGCAGGGGCGCCGGGCGTGCCGGTGGGCCTGACCCTGTCGATGACCGAGTACCAGGCCATGGAGGGCGCTGAGTCCCGGCGCGCCCGCGTGGAGCGCGACATGGAGGACGTGTTCCTGGAGGCGACCGAGGGCGACGATTTCCTCGGCGTGCAGGTCTACACGCGCATGCGCCTCGGGCCGCAGGGGATGCTGCCACCCGAGGACGGTGTCCCGGTGCTCGACATGGGCTACGAGTACTGGCCGCAGGCGTTGGAGGCCTGCCTCCGCCGCGCGTGGTCGACAACCGGCGGCCGGGTGCCGCTGCTCGTGACGGAGAACGGGATCGGTACCACGGACGACGACCAGCGCGTCACCTTCGTGCGGGAGGCGCTGGAGGGCGTGTTGCGCTGCTTGGCCGACGGGCTCGACGTGCGGGGCTACGTCTACTGGTCGCTGCTCGACAACTTCGAGTGGGCCTTCGGGTACCGGCCACGGTTCGGCCTGGTGGCGGTGGACCGCCGGACGTTCGCTCGGGAACCGAAGCCCAGCGCCGCCTGGTTCGCCTCGGTGGCCCGAGCCAACGCCCTCCCGCCGGCCTCATAGCTCGACGGCGAGGCCGAGCTCGACGGTTTGTTCCGGGGGCAGGCCGAAGTAGGTCGCGGCGCTCGTGGCGTTGCGCGACATGAGGGCGAACAGGTGCTCCCGCCATCGGACCATCCCCGGCCGGGCGGTGACTCGCAGAGATTCCCGGCCGAGGAAGTACGGGAGGCCGTCGAGGTCCACACCCAGCTTCGGCGCGGTCTCGACGGCCAACGCCCGCGGCACGTCGATGTCCTCCATGAAGCCGTGGCGCAGAGTGACCTGGTGGAAGCCGGAACCGAGGTCGATCATCTCCGTGCGTTCCTCTGGGTCGATGCGTGGCACCTCCTCGGTTACCACCGAGATCACGACGACGGTCTCGTGGAGCGCGTCGTTGTACTCCAGGTTGGCGAACAGCGCCGGTGGGGTGACCCCCGGGGTCGACACCAGGTAGGCCCCGGCCCCTCTAGTGCGCACCGGGCGGTCCTCGGCGACGCCCCGGACGAACTCGGTCAACGGAATGCCGCCGCGCAGCAGCCGTTCGTGCACGAGACGCCGGCCGGTCCTCCACGTGCTCAGGACCGTGAACACGACGATGGCCGCCACCAATGGGAACCACCCACCGTAGGGGATCTTGAACAGCGTGGCACCGAAGAACGCCAGGTCGAAGGTAAGGAACAGCAGGCAGAGCGTCACGGCCCGCCAGGGCCTCCAGCGGAACCGCTCCCGGGCCACGAAGTAGAACACGATGGTCGTCAGGACCATCGTGGCCGTCACGGCGAAGCCATACGCGGCCGCCAGGTTGGCCGATTTCCGGAACCCGATGACGAGGCCGACACACGCGGCCATCAGCAACCAATTGACCGCCCCGATGTAGATCTGGCCGATCTGTGTGGGCGACGTGTGGCTGACCCGCACCCGCGGGCTGTAGCCGAGCTGCACGGCCTGCCGGGTGAGCGAGAAGGCGCCGGAGATCAACGCCTGGGAGGCGATGACGGTGGCGATCGTCGCCAGCACGACCAACGGATAGAGCGCCCAATCCGGCGCCAAGCGGTAGAAGGGGTTGTCGATGGCCGCCGGGTCGTCGATCAGGAGCGCGCCCTGCCCGAAGTAGACGAGCACCAGGCTGGGCATGACGAGCGCGTACCAGCCGAGCATGATCGGGCGGCGCCCGAAGTGGCCCATGTCGGCGTAGAGGGCCTCGCCCCCGACGACGACGAGGATGACAGCGCCGAGCACCAGGAAGCCGCGAAAGCCGTTGTCGGCGAAGAACGAGACGGCGTAGCCGGGGTTGACCGCCCGGAACACACGCGGGTGCTCGGCGACGTTCACTGCGCCCAGCACGCCGATCGTCGTGAACCACACCACCATGATCGGCCCGAACACCCGGCCGATCGCCGCCGTGCCGCGGTGCTGCACCAGGAACAGCCCGACGAGGATGACCACCGCGGCTGGTACTACGAAGGCGTCGAGATCGGGGGCGGCGATCGTCGTCCCCTCGACGGCGGCGAGCACCGAGATGGCGGGGGTGATGACCCCGTCGCCATAGAGCAGCGCCGCCCCAAACAGGCCGATGAGGACCAGCACCCAGCGGGTCCCACGCACCGGTGGCTCCCTGGGCGTGACGAGCGCTGTCAGGGCGAGGATGCCACCCTCGCCGCGGTTGTCTGCCCGCATGACGAAAGCGAGGTACTTGACACAGATCACGAGCACGAGCGACCAGAACATGAGGGACAGCAGGCCGAGCACGTTGTCCTCGATGACCGCCAGCCGGTGGCCGTGCCCCTCGAACGCCTCCCGCATGGCGAACAGCGGGTTTGTGCCGATGTCGCCGAACACCACGCCCAGGGCGCCGACGGCCAGTCCCATGGTGCGGGCGTCGGGGGTGTGGCCGTGACCACGATCTGCGGGCGGGTGGCCCGGCTGCGATTCGCCGGGGCGCTCGTCCTGCTCCGTTGACACCGGTGCGGCAGGCTAGCGGCCTGCGGGCTTCGGGCTACGGTCCCGGTCGTGAGCATGGATCCCGAGCTGAGGGCCAAGGCCGAGGCCGCCCGGGGCTTCATGCCCGGTGACGAGGGTGAGGCGCTGTACGACGCGGCAATGGCCGTGGCCGTCGATGGGCCGCTGCTGGAGGTGGGCAGCTATTGCGGCAAGTCCGCCGTCTACCTCGGCGCCGCCGCCCGGGAGAGGGGGCGGGTGCTGTTCTCGGTCGACCACCACCGCGGATCCGAGGAAAACCAGGCCGGCTGGGAGTGGCACGAGCCCGACCTGGTCGATCCGGAGGTCGGCAAGATGGACACGCTGCCGGTCTTCCGCCGCACGATCCACGACGCCGGCCTCGAAGGCACGGTGGTGGCCGTGGTAGGCGATTCGCCGGCGGTGGCGGGGAACTGGAGCACGCCGCTGGCGTTGCTGTTCATCGACGGGGGGCACGGCGAGGAGCCGGCCCGTCTCGACTACGAGCAGTGGACGCCGCACGTGGCGCCACGCGGCACGCTGGTCGTCCACGACGTGTTCCCGGACCCGGCCGAGGGTGGGCGCCCCCCGTACGAGCAGATCTACCTGCCGGCCGTCGCCAGCGGCCGGTTCGCCGAACGCCGGGCAGTCGGCTCGCTGCGGGTGCTCGAGCGGGTCCCATCCGGAACTTGCGGCGGATGACGAGCCGGTCGCCCGGGTAACGCCGCAGGTTCGGCTCTAGTCCGGCTCTAGTCCGGGACAAGGCCGATGAACGGTCCGTTATCTCGCGCGCTCGATGGGGACGGACGGGGAATGCGTTGTGTCAGAACGTGGAACCGGCGTCACGGCCGTGGGGATGCTCGTCGGGACTGCGGTGTTCGTGGGTGGCGATGCCTGGTTGTCGCGGGACGAGTCCACCGAGACGATGCGTCGCTCGCGCCACGCCGGCGCCGCCGTCTTGGGCGGCACCCTGCCCGCACATGCCAGGCCCAACACTCGTCGGCATCGCCAGGCTGTCGCGGCCGGCGGCGTGCTCGCTGTCGTGTCGATCGCCATCATCCCGTACGCGTTTCGCTGAGGCGACTGGCGGCCTTCGCGGTCAGTGTCGGCTAGCTGCGCAGCTGACACGCGCCGCGCCAAGATGTCTCCCCACGGGTGGCGTCCCCGTGGGCCGCCGGGGCCAGCCCGCGAGACTGGTAGTGGTAGATGCCAACGAGCAAGGAGCACGCATCGCTTCCAATCCATGGGCCCCTGCCCTGCCGGGCGCGGTCCGCCGAGTTCGCCGCGCCCTGGCGATCGCGCGCGCCGAGGACGTCTTCCTCTACTCGGCTGCGCTCGCGTTCTACGGGCTCATCTCCGTGGCCCCGCTCGTCGTGGTCGCCCTGTGGGTCACCAGCCTTGTGGTCGGTCCGACGCAGATCGATGACGCTGCGGCGGAGCTCGCCCGCTTCAGCCCCGAAGCTCTCGGCGCCGACCGGGCGTTCGAGCGGGTCGCCGATCTCGGGACCAGGCTTGGTCTGGTGGCAGTGGTTGCCGCCGTGTGGCCAGCGACCGCCTACGGGTCTGCGCTGGTACGAGTTCTCGACCGTCTAACCGGCGACCGCGACGCCACCGGCCTACAACGCCGCGGCGCGGCGCTGCTCCTCGTCTGCCTTGCGCCCGTGCTCGTGCTCGCCAGCCTCGTCGCGAGCTATGCCGGTGCCACCACGCTCGGAAACACGCCCGGGGAGATCGCCGTTGGGCTCACGGTTGCCCTCGTGTACGGCTTCGGCGCCACCTTCGTGACGGTCGGCTTCATCTACAGGGTTCTCCCCCGCACGCCCCTCGACTGGCGCTCGACGATCCACGGCGCGCTCATTGCAGCGGCCAGCATTTCGGTGCTGTCGGTCACGTATGTGGCGTACCTGCGGTTCGGCGCCAACTTCGAGCGCCGCTACGCGTGGCATGCCCTTGCGGCGGTTGTGCTGCTCGGGCTGTGGCTCTTCGCGGCCAACACCGCATTGCTCGTCGGCTACCGAGCAGCCCATCGGCGTGGACCAGCTGTGAGAATCCACGGGACTCGGGAGCCGAGCCCAACCAGCTCAGCGGCTGAATCGAAGCCGTAGCCAAGAGTTTCATCCCACAGAGTGGCCGCCGTCAGGGGGCCATGCCGGTCTTAGCAGGTGACAGGCTGACCTAGGACCGGCATATATCGCGTGTGGTGATGGGTTCCACCCGAGGCTGGCCAGCACGCCCAGTCTGGCAGTCTTGTCAGCCGTCGTGGGCCCTGTCCTGGTTGTGCGGGGTGCGGTGGGCGTTCACGCCGACGAGGAGGTCGAGCATCTCGCCGATGGTTGGTTCCTGGCTGATCGGGTCCCGCAGCGGCACGTGCTCCTGGATGCGGTACTGGTTGCGGCGACCCTGTTTGTCTTTGACGACATAGCCGGCGTCGACGAGGTCGGTGACCATGTCATGGGCGCTGCGCTCGGTGACGCCGACCATGGCGGCGATGTCACGCAGCCGTACGCCGGGGTCGTGGGCGATGCACAGCAGGGCTCGTGCGTGGTTGGTGAGGAAGCTCCAACGTCCCATATACACACCTTATCCTAGATTCTAGAACTAGATTGCATGTTTCTAGATTCAGGTGTACGCTGCGGTAACAGCGCTGGGGTGGTGGCTGTCGTCGACGGTCATCCCCCGGGGCCAAGAAAGGAACGATCATGGAATTCCTCATCGTGGCGATCGTCGCCATCGTGGGCTTCGGCCTCTTCCGCTATATGCGGACACGAACCGCCCACTGACACCAACACGCGCTTACCCGCCCGTTCAACTGGATCCAGACTCGGTGGGGTCGCCTCGTTTGCGCCGCCGGACCCGGCCTCCCGCCGCAAAAGCCCGATGCCTCCTCTGAGTACCCCAACCAGAGGAGGCATCATGCCCCAGTTCCCGGACGCCCTTGTTGGCGGAGCGGACCTACACCTGCTCGAGCCCAACACCCACTGGGTACCGGCCGACAGCGGCCCCCCGCCCCAACAATGCGGTCGGTGTCGATTGCTGTTCGAAGGTGATCCCACCCTGCACCCAGCCGCCCGACCGGACTGGTGGCTGTGCTCACCATGTCGAGCCATCCTGCTCGGCCGCAACCCCCAGCCCGACGACGTAGCGCACCGCCGACACGTCGGCCAGACGCCCTGAACACGGACCACGGTTAACCACCTCCGCGTCCGCCCGGTGGGCACCGGCCGTCACCGTTCGGCGAGCCAGCCTTACGTCGAGAGGTGGTGACAGTCCAACGGCAAGGCTGCGATCGTCGGCGAGCCGCCGGTCACCCGAAGCGATCCGCCCTTTGGGAGATCGTCAAGGGCGGCGCCGATGCTTGCGACCATTCGGTCCAAGATCCAGCACCGCGTGCTCGGTGTTCATTCCAGCCGGCCCGGCGCTTCGGTGGCCGGCTCGCCCGGGCGGCGATGCGCTCGGCCCGGTCGCTAGGTCGGGTGCGGCGCCGGGCGCGGCCCCGTCGGCCGCCACGGACCTGGAACTCGCGGTCGAACCACTCCATCGTGGCGTCGGTGTTGGCGTGACTACAGCTGTTGTGATGACCACAGGAGGGCAGCGAGGATCACCGATGTGAGTCCGACGGCGAGCCCCACGATCCAGCCGGCGACGTCTTGGCTAACGAGCACGGCACCGAGGATGGTGGCGAGACCGATGATGCCGCCAGTGGCAAGCACCCGCATGGAGCCCCGCTCGAGCATGGTTCGACGCCGTGCTCGGGACGGGATCATTCCCTGAGCGGGTTCTGGGCGCGGCCTCTTAGAGCTCGGGAGTGCGGTCCACGAGCGTGATGCGTCCTGCTCAGCTGGTTCGCTGCCCTCGCCGCCCGGTAGCGGATGGGCGGCGTCGTGGCCGGCTTGCCCCCCAGCAGGATCATTCATGAGTCATCTCCACCTCTGTTGTCTCGGCCTCGTCGACGAGCCAAGGCCAGCCCGCCGCCGCCGAGTACTTCCGGATTTTTGATAGCTCCCCTCGACAACGAGATCGCCGCCGCGATCCTTGCCCGTGCCGCCACCATCTTCCAGCGCGGCCGCCAGCTCTAGCTCGTGCGATCTGTCGGACCGTCGTTGCCAAGCGGAGACTGCGCGGATCGTTGGGATTGGGGGCTTGAGCTGGGGTCTCGCGCCATCCACCGCGTGAGCGTCTGACGCCGCGATCGTCGGCGGTACGGTCGGCGAGGGGAGGCGGCGCGTGCCACCGACGGGATGACGATCCGGCTGCACCTCAAGCGTATGCGGGTGGTGCGGGTCGTGGAGGACCAGTTCGACAAGTTGGTCATCGAGGTGGCTGACACGCGCCGGGTGCTGTGGTGCCCGGCGTGCGGCTACAAGACCTCCAAGGTGCATGAGGCCCGCCGGGTCGAGATCCGGGATCTGTCGCTGGGCCGGCGTGCGCCGCTGGTGTGGCTGCAGCGGCGCTTCGAGTGCTCCAACTGTGGGCATCGGTATACCGAGGACCACCCCGAGATCGAGGGCAATGTCACCCGGCGTTTGGCCCGATCGCTGGTGCGGGACTCGAAGTACCTCGCGATCCGGGAACTGTCGCGCCGGCACTGCTTGTCGTGGCACTTGATCATGGGGCTGGTGCCGTCCTGGGCGGCGGTCGTGGGGCCGTCGACGCGAGACCTGGTATCGGGTGTTGCTGATCACGAGTAGTTTCTATGGAATATCTGAGGAAGGAGCACAGTGATGTTGATGCGCTTCGATCCCTTCCGTGAGGTCGACCGCACCGCCGAGCAGCTCACCCAGCGGCTCACGTCGCCGGGCGTCCCG
>DASSDL010000024.1:0-14848 GCA_035697145.1 Acidimicrobiales bacterium | reverse complement strand
CGCAGGAGCACACGGTGGCGACGCGAAACCCTGCGAGCGGGTTTGGTACGCGCGCCGGCGCGGTGCGAACGGCTGGGGAGCGCGCCAATGCGTGATGTCAACTGGTGGATGGATGCTAGCTGCCGGTGGCACCAGGGGCTTCCACCGCCGGGTTGGTGGCAGGCCCACAACGGCCGCTGGCATCCGCCCGCCGACGACACGACGGGGGAGATGGCGCTAGGTCCACCCGGAGGGGGCGCACACCTCGCCGCTGGCGGCCGGCTGACAGACCTCTGGGGTACCTACCGGCGTTGGCCCCGGTGGGCGCGCCTCGCAGCTCCGGTCGCGGCCTCGATCCTCATCATCGGCGTGCTCGGAGCGGCGGCCACCGGGGGGCTTGGCGAGGGGGACCCGAACACCGCCGCGACCGAAGGAGCCACCACGGACCCAGAGTCGACCACGACCGCGCCCAACGACGAGATCCCCGCACCGACAGCCACGAATACCGTTGCGGCTCCGAACACCGCCTCCCTGCCGAGCACGACAACCCCGGCTCGGACCGAGCCGGCTCCAACCACGACCCCCGACGTCCCCGCGCCCCCTCCGCCGACGACCCCTGACCCGACGAACAACGACATCCACCCCGGTGCACGCTGTTCGCCCGAAGGCGCCACCGCGCTCTCCGACGACGGCGTGCCGATGATCTGCACGACGCAGAAGTGCCACGGCGCACCCTACCGCCAGCCTCAATGGCGCCGAACGGCCTGCTGACGGCCGCGACATGGCCGACGCGCTCCATTTGCCCAGCTGGCCTGGGTCGGCAGACCGCGCGCACCCCTGCACGCCGCTCCGGCGATCTCTTGCGTCGGAGAGGCGATGCATCACGCGACCCGGATATTGGTGGTGGACCATGAAGGGGCGGAACGGAGCCGCCTCGCCGGTGCGTTACGTGCGGCCGGCTACGAGACTGCGGTGTGCGCGACCGCGGCCGAAGCAGTCCGGGCCTCGGCGTCGTTTCGGCCGGATCTCGTGATCCTCGAGATGCTCCTTTGTGGTCGCGTCGATGGCGCCACACTCGCTCGGCATTTGCGGGCCGAGCGCGATCCGCTGTTGATGTTCGTCACCCGTGAGGGGAGCGTGGGTGGCCGGCTGGCGGCGTTCGAGTCCGGTGCCGACGACTACGTTGTCAAGCCCTACGTGGTCGACGAGCTGCTGGCCCGGGTGCGCGCCGTGCTGCGCCGCACCGGCCGCCTGACCTCTCAGGTCAGCCAGGTTGGCCGGCTCGTGGTCGACGAGCCGGCGCACCGGGTGATGGTGGGCGAGACCGTTGTGGAGCTCGGTCCGACCGACTTCGCACTTCTCGCGGTCCTCGCCCGGCACGCCGGGCAGGTGCTCTCGAAGTCCCGGCTCCTCGAGCTCGTGTGGGGCTACGAGGCGGTGGACGAGAACCTGGTCGAGGTACACGTGAGCATCCTGCGGCGACGCCTTGGGAAGGACGCGGCCGACCTCATCCACACGGTGCGTGGTGTCGGCTACGTATTGCGTGACACTCATCCCGTCGAGTTTCAGGATCCGTAAAGGTTGAGGAAATAGACATCCGGTCGTGGGCGGCGCGACGCGCCTGGTGATCCGCCGATGCACGATCACCGATCCGTGAGCTGACGCTCGTCGTTGTCGGGCGGGAGCGGACCATCCGGGGGTCGGGTCGACCGGCCCCCGGATCCGCGCCCGGGGCGTCGCGAGCGTCGTACCATCGGCGATGACCGAGGCTTGTGGGGATGGCACAGCGTCGGACAGGACGGCGTCCGGCGCTGTTCACGATCGCATCGTGCGATGACACCGGATTCGGCCGGGTGAGAGGCGGCACAGCAGATGGCCATCGGGCGAGACGGCTTCGACGGCGACTTCGGCGTCGTGGTGTCCGCCGCGCGCGCGGGTGAGGCGTGGGCACTGGAGCACCTCTACGAGGAGTTGTCGCCGGCTGTGGCCGGGTTGTTCCGCGCTCAGGGGATCGATGATCCGGACGATCTGACCAGCGAGGTGTTCGTCGGCGTGCTCCGCAACCTCGCCTGGTTCGACGGCGACGCCAAGAGCTTTCGGTCGTGGGTGTTCACGATCGCATATCGGCGGCTGGCCGACGAGCGAAGGCGCCGCGTCCGCCAGCCACCCACCATCCCATTGGCCGACCGACCCGAGCCGGTGGCTCTGGATGACGTGCACACCGACGTCGAACGACTGCTCGCCACCGAGCGGGTGCGCGCGTTGTGCGACCGGCTCGCGCCGGCCCAGCGTGACGTGCTCCTCCGAGTGTTCGGGGACCTGACCGTCGACCAGGTTGCTGGGGTCATCGGCAAGTCGCGGGGCGCGGTCAAGGCGCTGCAGCGGCGGGGATATGCCACGATCGCCCGCCTCCTCGAGCGGGAGGGCGTGCCCCTATGACGCGCCGCGACGATCGCTTCCCCGACATGTTCCCGAGCACGCAGGTCGACGCCGCCATCGAGCAGGTGCTGCATGGCGGGACGGTCGGTGACGACGGCGCGCCCGTCGCCAGCTTCGTCGACGACCTGCGGGTGATGGCCGGCGGCCCGCCACCCACGCCCACGCCCGAGCTCGCCGCGCTCCTGGCGGGCCACGCCGCCGCCGCCAACGCGGCATCGGCGACTGCGGCGTCCTTGTCGCCACGCGAGCCCCATCGCGTTCAGGCACGCTCGACCCGACCGCGTTCGGGCCCGTCGCGCGCCGCGGGGATTCGCCTGCGCGTCGCGGCGTTGGGCCTGACGGGGAAGGCGGCGGTCTCCCTGGCCCTTGCCGCCACGGTCGCCGCCGGCGGGGCCTCCGGAATCCTCCCCGAGCCCGCATCGCACTTCGTGCGCCGGGCCATCGAGATCGTCACGCCGTTCGAACTTCCGAACCATGCCAGCGAAGACACCGGACGCAGCGCTCACGCCAAGACCAACGCGGGCGTCGCACCGGGCGAGGAGCGCGAGGCCCCCCTGCCGCAACCGGGCCCGCTGCCCGCCGGGACTGTCCGGGAGGCGGCCGCGATCGACGTCCGTTCGCCCGACCTCGAAGCCCGGGCCGACACCGATCCTCCGCCCCCGACGAACCCGACGACCGACGCGTCGAGCTGGGCCCGTCCCCATCCGGCGAAGGGCGCCCCACCTGCACCAGGGCCGAAGCCCGCCACCCCGCCTTCCACACTGCCCAAGAGCGACGATCCCGCAAGTGGGCCACCGCCACATGCCGGGCCCCCCAGCAAGACCGAGGCGGGACCGCAGGGCGACCACGTCCCCCCGGGCCGTCCGCCGGCCAGCGCTCCAGAGCCCGGTAGCCCACAACTCGGCGGGCCGCCGCCCAAGGACGGAAGCCCGGGATCACCGGCAGGTCCACCCGCGGGCCGTGGCGGTCAGGGATCTCACGGCCGACCGGCATCGAGCGACGGGCCGGACCAGGAACCGTCTGATGGACCGGCAAGAGGCGAAGCGTCGTCATGTGGTCGGTCGCCACGCGGCGGACCGGATCGTGCCCCTTGTGGAGAGGTCTGGTCATGGACCGCAACACCGACGTGGCCGTCGCCGACGCCCTGCGGGCAGCTCCCAACCGCACCCCGGCCGGCCGCCTCGCCCGGCGGACGGTCCACCGCTCCGGCAGGCGCCGACGAATCGTCACCGCCGCGGGCATCGATGTGGGCGGCTTGTCCGAGCACGGGCGCCGCATCCTCGACTGGCTCGTCGACTGGGACGAGCCGACCATCGACGGCATCGTCCAACTGATTGCAGCCAGGTGGGGTAGCCGTCATGGGTGTGGACCAGCACCGCGAGCCCGTCGGGGGTGAATCGAGGCCTGAGAGGCCCAGCGGATAGGGCGTTCCGCAGGCACCCCGCGTGGGAATTTGTTGCCGGGTCGCAGCTCAACAGCTGGGCCTCCCAGCAGCGCTGACCACCGAGAGCCAGGATGACGTGCCTATCTGCGCACGTTCTAAGGCCTGGGTGATGGCGAGCTCGGGTGGGTACCAGCCGTAAGCCATGAGGGTGAATGCCGCGTGCCGGGTCACCTCGTCGACTGGTTGGGGACCCGGCACCACCGAGTCGACTGGGCCCCCGGGGTCGATCGCGTCCGGGTCAAACACTGTCCCTGGTGCTCGCTTGATGGTCGTGACCGCTGTCCGTTGGCACGGGTGTGCGCGGCCCGTGCCTTGTCACCCGTGGATGGCGATGTCGGCCCAGGCGGCGTTGGCGAGCGCCGGGACGTCGGCGAACGTGACGACCTGGCCGTCCGGGTCACCGGCGGAGCGGCGCCAGTCCTCCACGTGCTCGCCAGTGCAGAACAGGTTGGCGTGGGGGCAGAAGTCGTCGATGACGCGCTCGCATGGTCCGATGGGCATCCACAGCACTGGGGTGTCCGTTTCAGGAAGGTGGCCAGCGCCGATATCGACGACGACCGGCTCGTGGCAGGCCGGGCAAGTGGTCGTCGCCCGGGCCGTCGCGCCGAGCGCCACGGGGATGGCGACCGCGTCGTAGGCGCACCAGGTGTGGAGGGTGCGCTGGCCAATGGTGAGCGTGTGGGGGGTGGTGCGGCGGGTGAGGCCGTGGGCGCCGACGAGCATTTCGCCGTCGCATTCGAGCTGGCCATGGTCCTCGAGCCAGGCGACCGCGGGGGCGGCGCCGAGGGTGTCGCGGCTGACGGCTTCCGTGATGTCGGCGAGGCGGGGCCTCTGTCCGGCGAGGAGCGCGGCGAAGGCGTGGCGGTGGAAGGTGGCGATCGCTCGCTGCAGGTCGGTCGGGGCCGCGCAGCCGAGGAAGGGGTCAGTCATGGCCCATCTGATCGTGACCGAGCGTGCACACGATCGCGGGCTCGTCGCCGCGATCGGGCTGGGTGGTAACGCGTCGCCGGCGAGAATCCGCTGCGATCCGCCAGCTCGGCGATCCGGTAACCCGTCGTCGTGGCCACCGCGGCACCGTAAACCCTCCAGTCGCCTGGAAGGTCAAGCGGGTCCTCGGCTGGGAAGGGCTGAACGCCGGCGCATGACGAATGTCATCGCCAACTCCGGAGATCCGTCAGTACCGAGCGCTCGCCCACGTCCGTACCGTCGATCCCATGGAATCGACCCCCATCGTCGACAGGACGACCGACACGACGACCGGGCGCCGGATCGGGCCCAGGGGCACCGCCGTGCGGGTGGCCGGCGGGCTCGGTCTGCTCTACCTCGCGGGTGGCGCCGGCGGGTTGTCGTGGGACGTGCAGTGGTACGAGCCGGTCATCGGGTTGGCGGTCCTGCCCGCGATCATGCTCGCCGTGGGGCTGGTCGCCCGTCGCCGCAAGACCGGACCGCTGCGCCTCACTGGACCCTTGTGGACCTGCCTCAACTGTGCGGTGATCGTGGCGTTGGTCGCCAACCCCTACACGGGCGGCGGGGCGTTGCTGTTCTACGGGGCCACGATGCTGGTCGCCGCGTGGCGGGGACAGCCCGGATGTGAGATCACCGTGATCCCCAACGTGATCCTGCGCCGGGACGACCAGATCGGCTGCCCCACCCTGTCGTTGATCGACGACGCGGAGGCCCGGCTGCGCCGCACGGAGTCAGCCGCGACCTGCTGAGCGATACGGTGACCAGGTGAGCGAGGCCAAGGGAGCGGCCTACCGCACGTGGTTTGCGCTGTTCGGCGCCCACAACTCTCCCGGTGGCCGGATGCTGTGCATGGGCGTCGCCCTCCTGTTGCTGGTGTTCCCGCTCGCCGACCTGGCAAGCGGCCGGCTCTCCACTGGTGCGACGATCCTCGCGGCCGGGGGCCTAGCGGCCTTCGCCGCCGCTTACCTGCGGCTGTTCTGGGTCCTGCCCCGGATGGCCGACGAGCGGCGGGCCGAGGGCTTGGCCCTGCTCGCTGCTGTGGCCGTGCTCGCGGTCGTGCTCGGCGCGGTGTTCGGCCAGGAGTGGCTCGGGTTGCTCGTCTATCTGAGCGTGGCCGCCGCGCTGACGCTGCCGACCCGCGTCGCGCTCGCCGGCGTCGTCGGAGCCACCGTCGCCGCGCTGGCGATAGTGCGTGGGTTGGATCCCCTGGTCTTGCAGACGCTGCTGTTCGGGCTGTTGCTCATCGCGGTGCGGCGGCTGATGGAGCTGGTCTGGGAACTGGAGGCGACGCGCGATCGGGTCGCCGCGTTGGCCGTCAGCGAGGAGCGCCTGCGGCTGGCGCGCGATCTGCACGATCTGCTCGGCCGCAATCTGTCGGTGATCGCCTTGAAGAGCGAGCTCGCCCGCAAGCTGCTCGGGCGGGACCCGGCGGCCGCCGAGCGCGAGGTGCGGGACGTCGAGGCGGTGGCCCGCGAGTCGCTGCAGGAGGCCCGCGCCGCGGTGCTGGGCCTGCGCCGAGCCAGCCTGGCCAGCGAGATCGAGCAGGGGCGTGATGCCCTGACGGCGGCGGGCATCGAGGTCACTGTGCACACCGGTGACCCGCTCCCCGCCACGGTCGAGGCGCCCCTCGCGTTCGCCGTTCGGGAGGCAACCACGAACGTGCTGCGCCACAGCCGGGCACGACGTTGCGACATCGCGCTGCGATCAGCCGGTGACCGCGCGGTGCTCGAGGTCCGCGACGACGGCATCGGTGGCACCGGCTCACCCGAGCGCGGCAGCGGGCTGCGCGGTCTGAGCGAGCGCATGGCCGAGGTCGCGGGAACGCTCCAGGCGGGCCCGGCGCCGGGTGGAGGCTTCCGGTTGGTCGCCGCTGTGCCGGTCCCGCAGCCGGATCGGGAGGTCGGAGACACCGGCAACGGGTTGCTTGCGACCCGATGATCCGGATCCTGCTCGCCGAGGACCAACACATGGTGCGTGGTGCGCTCGCCGCGCTGCTGGCCTTCGAGCCCGACCTCGAGGTGGTCGCCCAGGTCGCCGCCGGCGACAAGGTCGTCCCCGCCGCCCTGCAGGCCCAGCCCGACGTGGCCCTGCTCGACATCGAGATGCCAGGGATGGACGGCATCGAAGCGGCGGCGAGGCTGCGCGAGGAGCTTCCCGACTGCCGGGTTCTCATCCTCACGACCTTCGGACGGCCCGCCTACCTGCGCCAGGCGATGGAGGCCGGCGCGTCGGGGTTCCTTGTAAAGGACGCGCCCGCCGAGCGCCTCGCCGACGCCATCCGCCGCGCCACGAGCGGGCAACGGATCATCGACCCCGAGCTGGCCGTCGCCGCGCTCCAGAAGAGTGAGAGCCCCTTCACACCCCGCGAGCGTGAGGTGCTGGAAGCAAGCGAGGACGGGTCCCCGGTCGCCGAGGTCGCCCGCCGGCTCTTCCTGTCGGAGGGCACCGTGCGCAACTACCTCTCGTCTGCGATCGGCAAGACCGGCGCCAGGAACCGCATCGAGGCGCTGCGCCTCGCCCGCGAGAAGGGTTGGCTGTAGGCGGCATCGGGATGACCGGCCTCGGTGACGTCATCGCCAAAGAGCGCGCGCTCAGCAACTAGGCACGCGGAGGCGCGTCATGGGATCTTCACGGGACCCTGAACGGCGCCAAGCAGTTCTCCTTGGGGTGTGGTCACGATGACGTCGCTGACACCGCGCCGGGCCATCCGTTCTAGGAGCGGGGCGAGGGGCTCATGGGCTCGCACGGTCGCGGGTCCCGGCTCCATAACCTCCTCGATCGCCCTCGAGTCGGCGGCATCGACCCGACCTGCACTCACCCGGCCGAGCACGATGCCGCCCTCGTCGACGACCACGACGCTGTGTTCGTTCAGGGCAGCAATGTCGGCCACACGGTCGTCGGGCCGGCAGGTGGGCGGATCGCGATCGGCGGCGTCGAGCGCTCGACGTTCCGAGCTGTCGGCGCGCACGGTGGGCAGACCGGCGGCCATCCAGTCGACCTTCCCGGCCCCGTAGTCGTACACCGGACCGAACCCGAGGCGTTCCAGCCGCCACGCCGCCCGGGGGCTCATGTCGCACATGGCGTCCCAGCAGTAGACGACCACCGGCCGGGACACATCCAGCAGCGCCCGCGCACTATCGGCGTCGAGGCGCTTCAGTGGCAGGTGCAGTGCCCCGGGGAGGTGCTCTTCGGTGTATTCGTGCTCGGGGAGCACCTCGACAAGCTGGGCGCCGGCCTCGACCAGGCGCTGCGCCTCGTCGCGGTCAACGATGATTGGCACCCGCGACCTCCATGTTCGGCGGGGTGGTCACGACGCGAGGACGGCAGCGAGTTGCACCACGGTGGGCGCGCCAGAGGTGCCGTGCTCGCCGTGGTAGAGCCGGCACGACAGCGACGGGCGGGCGGCGGGGTCGGCGAACGGGTCGCGGCCGTCGACGCGAATCGTTGGCGAGCCGTGCATGCCGAACCGATCGGCGTCTTCCGGCGATGCGACCTCGCGCTCTTGGACGACGGCCGCCAGGCCCTGTTCGGCGAGGGCGGCATCGAGGTGGCGCCGGGCGGTCCCCCGGTTGGGGCAGTTGGGGACGTAGAGCAACTCGATGTCCATGCCCACTACGCTAGACCTTCCAGTGCACGGGAAGGTCAAGGAGGACGGGTGCGCATCGGCGACCTCGCCCGCCGGTCCGGGGTGACGGCGAAGACGATCCGTTACTACGAAGACATCGGCTTGGTCGAGCCACCGGCGCGCACGCCGTCCGGCTACCGCGACTACGAGCCGGCCGCCCTCGAACGACTGGCGTTCATCCGGGGCGCCCAAGCCATCGGCCTCAGCCTCGGCGAGATCCGCAGCATCATCGCATTGCGCGACGACGGCCAGACCCCCTGCGGACACGTCCTCGACCTGCTCCGGCATCGGGCCGACGAGCTCGACCGCCGCATCGCCGAGCTGCAATCCCTGCGCGGTGAGCTGAGGCGCCTAGTGGACCGCGCCGAGGGACTCGACCCGGCCGACTGCGACCCCGGCCGCGTGTGCCACCTCATCGGGCAGGCCTGAACGCGACCCGACCGTTGACCCCGTCACCGACGAACAGGGCTACGACGCGGCTCGCAGGATGGCGGCACGCAGCTCATCGGGCGGCACCCCGAGATCGTGGAGCAACCGGTTCGACAACGCACACTCCTCGTCCACCATCCCCAACAACAGCGCACATGGGTCGATGGCCGGCAACCCCCGCTGCATGGCCCCGGACAGCGCGCGTTCCATCACTCGCTTGACGCGGGGCGTGAGGGCGAGCCCGGATCCTTTGGCGAGAATCGACATGCATTGGCGGCGGGGGCGGCGCCACGGCTGCCAGGGTTGCGGCACCGGCCGGCGGGCGAGTCGCGCGAGGGCGGCGGGGCCGAACGTCCGCTGCACCGCAGCCCGCACCCCCTCGAGGTCGATGCCGAGGCTGGCCAGAAGCTCCTCGTCACCCGGCGTCGGGCCGTCCAGCTCGGCGTTGAGTGCCGCCCGAACGGCCTCGGCCTCGCCGGGCAACACTCGCCCAACCTGGGTCGGAAGCAGGTCGCGATGCTGCACGAGAGCGACGAGCAGGTGCTCGGTTCCCACGTAGTTGTGGCCCAAGGCCTGGGCTTCGGCGATCGCCGTGTCGATGACGGTCCTCGTGTCGGCATCACATCGGTCGAACACCCCGCTCACCGCCCTCGCCGGCCTCGGCGCACCCGATGCTTCTTGTGGACCGACTGGCGGGTCACACCCAAAACTTCGGCGATCGCCTGCCACGACCAGCCCAGCTCGCGGGCGTTGTCGACATGGAGTTCCTCAAGCTCCTCCACCAGCTGCCGCAACGACGCCACCGCCGCCAACCCGATGGCGGGATCCCGGCTGTTCGCCGCCGCGTCCAGATCCTGCAGGCTCTCCATGCACGTCAACCTAGGCTGACGGCGGAACCAGTGTCAACCTGGGCTGACAGTCGGTGGCGGCGCCCGACCCGACGCCCGCCGCCAGGCCTTCTACCGCCTCCTCTACGACATCGCCTCCCGACCGCGCCGCCCCGCTAACGTCGTGGGCAGCGCACCGGGCGCACGCAGTCCGCGCGAAGGGCCAAGCCCACCGGTCAGTCAGCTCGTACAGCTACGGAACCTCCTTTCGAGCCTGGCGATGCGGACAGCAGGCGTGACCGGAAGGAGGCCACCGTGCCTGTCCGTTCGCTGTCCCGCGACCCCAACATCGAGCAGCTCCGCAACCTGGCCAAGACCCTCCAGCGTCTGGTCCGCGAAGGCGAGCCCGGCGCCTGCGACCTCGTGCGGGAGTTCCATCCGCGGTTCGCCAACCTCGCCGCTGGCTCCCCGGAGGCGACCCGGTTCACCCGGGCCGACATGCAGCTCACCCTGGCCCGCTCCTACGGGTTCGCGTCCTGGCCCAAGCTGCGCGCCCACATCGAGACCGTGAACCGCCTCACCCGCAACCCCCACCTCCAACCCGTCGGGAACCCCATCAGCAACGAGGCCGAGCTGATCGACGAGTTCCTCCGCCTCGCCTGCCTCACCTACGGCGCAGACGACCCCGCCCGACCAGAGCGGGCCCGGGCCCTGCTGGCCGAGCACCCCGAGCTGGCGTCGGCCACGATCCACACCGCCGCCGCCGTCGGCGACGTGGCCGCCGCCCAGGCCCTGCTGGCCGGCGGTCCCGCCAAGGCTCGTGCTGAGGGCGGCCCCTACCGGTGGGAACCCCTCCTCTATCTCGCCTACTCGCGCATCGACAGCGCCCACCCCGACCACTCCCCGCTCGAGGTCGCCCGCCTCCTGCTCGACGCCGGCGCCGACCCCAACGCCGGCTACCTGTGGGAATCCGAATACCCCTTCACCGCCCTCACCGGCGCCTTCGGCGACGGCGAAAGCGGCCGCAACACCCCACCCCACCGGGACTCGCTCGCCCTGGCCCGGCTGCTGCTCGACGCCGGCGCCGACCCCAACGACAGCCAGACCCTCTACAACCGCCACTGGCGACCCGACGACACCCACCTCCAGCTCCTCCTCGACCACGGCCTCGGCCGGGGGACGGGCACCGTCTGGCACGCCCGCATCGGCCTCACCCACCCCACACCCCAAGAGCTCGTCGAGGAAGAGCTGCGCGGCGCCGCCAAGGCCGGCCGCCTCGAACGAGTCAGGGTGCTGCTCGACCGGGTCGACGACATCGACGGCATCGGCTGCGACCACCCCATCCTCGAAGGACGCACTGCCCACCAGCTCGCCGTCCTCCACGGCAACACCGAGATCGCCACCCTCCTCGAACGCGCCGGCGCCTCCCCCCGAACGCTCAGCCCCGTCGACCAGCTCCGGGCCGCGTGCATGCGCCCCGACCCCACCGAGGCCAGACGGCTCCTCGCCGACGATCCCGCCCTCGCCCCCCAGCTCATCGACGCCTGCCCCGACCTCGCGGCCAGCGCCGTCGAGCTTCACCGCATCGACGCCATCCGCCTCCTCATCGACATCGGCTTCGACCTCAACCCCACCGACCGCCGCACACCCCTCCACGAGGCCGCCTTCCACGGCCACCTCGACCTCGTCCAAGCCCTCATCGACCTCGGTGCTGACCCCACCATCGCCGACCCCGACCACCACAGCACAGCGCTCGGCTGGGCCAGGTACAACCAACAACACGACGTCGCCGTGTACCTCGCCGAGATCACGTGACGAAGCTGACGGGCGCCGTGAACAAGATCAGTCGTTCCGACTTCTGGGGCCCCTGATCCGAGGCCTGAGCTACGCCATGACGCCGGCTATCCACTCATAGCGGGTGTATGTCCGTTGGCGGACATCAGGCTAGTTCGGCTTGGAGGATCTCGGCGGCGGGGCGGCGGGCGCCGAGGCGGGCGGGGATGGTGGTGAGCGCCGCCACCACGAGCACGGTCACCGGTACCACGGCGAGCAGCTGCCAGAGTGGCGGGCCGGTCACCCCGTCTTCTCCGCCGCCTGTGGCGGCGAAGAGTGCGAGGCCTCCGGCGATGCCCAGGGCGGCGCCGACGAGCGCGGGGAGCACCTGCGCCATGGAGAGTCCGGTGCTGACCTGCTGGGGGGTGGCGCCAAGCGCCCGGGCCAGGGCCGAGGAGTGCTTGGCGTCGAGCGCGGTGGCCCAGGTGACGAAGATGGCGTTGACGGCGGCCAGGGCGACCAGCGTGATGGTGATCACCAGCAGCACCTGGTTCAGTCGGACGGTGCCAGGATCGGTCCCACCGACGAGCCGGGCGTCCTGGTCGGCCTGGGCGCGGGCTGCCAGCACGGCGACGATCCCGCTGACCGTGACGGCGATGCTGGCCACGCTGAGCAGGACGCGGCGCGGCCGGCGGGCGGCCACCCGCAACCCGAGGAGCAGGGGGACGGGCAGGCGCGCCGAGATAGCGATCAGCCAGGGCGTGCGCCGGGGTGGGCGCGCCGCGTCGGCGAGGGCGGGGACGGTGCCGGTCCAGGCAGCGCGGACGGCGGGCACGACGGTCGCGATGGCCGCGACACCGAGCGCCACGGCCGTCACCTGGCCCACGGTGGCCAGGGTGAGCGACGGCGCACCGGCGCGGCCGAGGAGGCCGGCACCGGGATCGGTGAGCACCGGGGCGGCCAGCCATCCGGCCGCCAGCCCGGCTGCGGCCGCGAGCAGGGCGAGGATCAGGTACTCGGTGAGCAGCACGGCGGCGACCAGGCGGGGTGTGCCGCCGACCGCTTTGAGCAGCCCGACGCGGCGGGTCTGGTCGGCCATCCGGCCACCGACGAGGACCGCGACGCTGGCCAGGGCGAGCACGGCGAGTAGCCGGCTGCCGATCTGCAGGACTTCCGCCGTGTCCTTCACCAGCTGGTCGTGATCTTCGCGGATGTCCTGCCACGGCTCCAGGATCTGTGCCTGCCGGCCCGGGCCCGTCGTCGACGCGTGGTGCGCGTTGACGAACGCCGGGGCGTCGGTCGGGTCGGCCAGCTTCAGGTTGACGACATAGGACAGGAGTTCCTCTGCGGGGGCGAGACCGCGGGCGTCCGCCTTGGTGAGCCAGACCAGGCCGGGCTCCACCGGCGTCTCCAGGAAACGTTCGTCGTCGACCGACTCATCCGCCGCCGGCTCATCCGGTGGCGGGCCCTCAGGCACCTCATCCTCCATGGCTTCGGCGAACCAGGGGCATTCCGGAGCGAAGCACACATCCGGGTACGGCCTCGCGGCGGCGGTGACCGCCACACCGACAACCCGGAACGAGCGGCCGTTCACGACGCCACAGTCCGGCGGTCCGGTGGGCGTGTCGAACGTGCACAGACGGCTCCTCAGGGTGATCTGGTCCCCTTCGCCGACGTCGAGCGCGTCGGCGAAGCCAGCCTCGACCACCACGCCGCCGTCGCGCACCCAGCTGCCTTGGGTCAGCTCGGGCTGGTCGACCGAGGCCGCCGCGGGGTCGCGCCCCACTGCCCACGCCCCCGCCGCACCGCCGATCACCTCGCCCCTGGGTGTACGCCTCGACCCGGTGACACCGTCCGCCTCGAGCTCGGCCCCGATCACTGGGTACGGCCCGCTGTGGCCGATGACGCCAGGAGCGTCGGTCAGTGCCTCTATCCCGGCGAGATCGGCGGGTTGGCCGGTGGCGGGGTCCGCGGCGAAGCTGGCGACCACGTCGGGTCCGGCCGTGGCCTCCCGGGTGTTCTGGTAGGGGTCGTTGGTTACCCCGCGCAGCACGAGCCCGAGGGTCAGCACGGTGGTCGCCGCCGTGATCGCCAGCAGGAGGAGCGCGGCCTCGGCCGGGCGTCGCCGCAGGTTCCGGGCGGCAAGGCGGAACACGAGCAGGATCCGGCCCACGGGTCAGCCCTCC
Source organism: Acidimicrobiales bacterium (assembly GCA_035697145.1). Lineage (GTDB taxonomy): Bacteria > Actinomycetota > Acidimicrobiia > Acidimicrobiales > VFJN01 > DASQUK01. The sequence goes on along the minus strand of DASSDL010000024.1, from coordinate 1,180 downwards.
AAGCCCACGAGGGCGCCGAGCTGGCCGGTGGTGCCGCCGGTCAGTCTGGTCTCGTCGACGAAGGCGCCATCGCGCATGGAGATCAGCCGGTCGGCGGTGGCCGCAATGCGGGCGTCGTGGGTGACGACGACCAGGGTCTGTCCGCCCTCGTGCAGGCTGTCGAACAGGCGGAGGACGTCCAGGGTGGCGGCGCTGTCGAGGTTGCCGGTGGGTTCGTCGGCGAATATGACCAGCGGTTCGTTGGACAGCGCCCGGGCGATCGCGACCCGCTGCCGTTGGCCGCCCGACAGGGCCGAGGGCAGGAACTTTGCCCGGTCGGCGAGGCCGATCCGCTCCAGCAGGCCGGCAGCCCGCCGTCGTGCCGCCCGGGGTGAGCGTCCGGCCAGCAGCGCCGGCAGCTCGACGTTCTCCACGGCGGTGAGCTCGTCCATCAGGTGGAAGGCCTGGAACACGAACCCGACGGCGGTGCGCCGCATCCGGGCCAGGGCCCTCTCCCCGATCTCATCGATGCGGCGCCCAGCCAGCCGCACCTCGCCACCCGAGGGCCGGTCCAGGCCGCCGAGCAGGTGCAGCAGCGTGGACTTCCCGCAGCCGCTTGGCCCCATCACCGCCACCGTCTCGCCGGAGGCGACATCGAGGTCGACCCCGTCGACGGCCCGCACCAGTCCTTGTCCGTGGCCGTAGTGCTTCCGCAACCCGCGGGCCCGCAGCACCGATGTGTTGTCGGTGTCGTTCATGATCCACTCCTTCGGCCGGCCCAGCTCTGTTCGCATGCCTCCAGCCAGCGCAGGTCCGCCTGCAGCCGCAGCACGATGCCCTCCAACAACAGCCCAGCGTCCGAGCCCTCGGGCTCGGCCAACGCGGCGCGCTGCGCGTCGCGCAGCCGGCGCAGCAGTTCGCGGCGCTGGGTATCCACGATGGTGAGCGGGTCCGCCAGCCCGGCCGCCGCCGCGGCGACCAGCTTGAGATGGAACTCCGCCAGGTCGGGCTTGGGCCAACCCACCTCCGCCAGCCACTCGGCGACCCGCTGCTGGCCGTCGGGGGTCAGCGCATACACCTTGCGGTCCGGGCGGTCCGCCAACCCGGACGACCGGTCGGAGCTCACCAGGCCCGCCTTCTCCAACCGTGTCAGCGTCACATAGACCTGCCCGGGGTTGAGCCCGTCCCCGAGCGGGCCCAG
>DASSDL010000023.1:0-2757 GCA_035697145.1 Acidimicrobiales bacterium | reverse complement strand
CCACGACATCACCGGCTCGAGCGACACGACCGAGAATCGCCAAATCCCGAGACCACCAGCAAATGTGGGAGCCGGTCGACGCCCCCTAGCCCTAGCGTTCGGTAGCGGCGCACTGACGACCGCCGCAGCCCTCGCCATCCTCGCCTTGTTCCTGGCCATCTGGCCGTTCGGAGCGAGTGGCGTGCCGCTGACCGAATCGCAGACGCCATCGATCCCGACCTCGACGACCATTGAACGGGGCCCGACGGCATCAGTCCCGATCCAGGCCACCGTCAAGCAGACGCCGACCACACAGCCAGCGCCACCACCCGCCGCCGACCTACACGGCGCAGACGACGACGCAGAGGCGCCCCACGAGGCAGCCCCAGACGACAACAGCGGGCACGGCAACGGCAACGGCCAAGGCAGAGGTAACGGCCAAGGAAGCAGAGGCTGACGCTGTGACGATGGATCCGGCCGGCGAGGTTGTCCCGAGACTTGTGGGAGTTGAGGTGGCGGCCCCCCGCCTAAGACCCGCCGCGCTCTAGGTGTTCGCGGGAATGCTCGTGGTGCAGCAACTGATGGCCGAGGAAACGACCGCGAGGTTTGGCCCGAAGCGACCTGCTCGAACTGCAGTGTTAGATCGTCGCGCCAGCGGCTCTCGCCAGTTGATCGCCAGGGTGGGACTCGCTCTACCCGTACTCGACCGGAGCCACCAGCATGGACGACTGTCGGGACGCAACCGATCGGTCCAGAACCGCGACCGAGGAAGCGGTCATGATCCCGAGACATCGGCTGCCCGGCGACGGGCCACAGTCAGCGAATGCGGTTCCGTGCTTCAGCGGGTCCTCCGACCGGATCGGCAGTTCGCGCATGTCGTGCGCCAGCGCGCCGGTCTCGCCGTCGAGCGCGGAGATGCCGCACAGGACGACGTCGGCGCCGCCGAGCTGGCAGATCGCTGCCGCCAGCGCATTTGGACGTTGCCCAGGTGTCCGAGCCCGCCCATAGCCGATCGCACAGCAGGACGGCGCGCGTTACGCCGAGTGCCCCGCCCCTCGATCGATCGTGCCATCAGGGCGAACGCCGATCGGCGCCTCCCGGAGATCGGGACCTGCTTGACGGGCACGATCGCCCTCAAGTCCACGCCCTCCGGTCACGCCTCAACGCGTCCCGACGTGGCGCTCACGTGCACGGCGCGGGTCAGACGATCAGTCCGGGCCGTGCCGCAACCCCCCCGTGGCCGTCCGTGTCAACGACGAACCACCGGCCGCTCTAAACTCACCGACCTGCGGGTTCGCGCCCGAGGACATCGGCGATTGCTGCGAGGTATTCGATGTGGGCGTCGGTCGAGCCGAACCCCAATCCCATCGTGAGGACCGCAGCGTGCGTCCCGCCGGCGTCACGCCACGCCGCGATCCTGGCCGCGACCGCCTCCGGGCCCTTCCGGCTCATGACCACGTACTCGCCGCCGAAGCTCTCCACGGGCCTGCCCTGCTGAACGACCGCTCGCGTATCCGGTCCCAGGCGCCGAACACGTCCTCGGTCCGGCCACGGAAAATGAACCCGTCGCCGACACGAGCCGCCCGCTCGTAGGCGGCGTCGCCGAAACCGCCCAACCAGATCGGGATGGGGCGCGTGGGCTTGGGAGCAATGGTGGCGCGGTCGATGCGGTCGAACCTCCCGCTGAAGTCGACCACCGGCTCGGTCCACAACCGGCGCAGCAGAGCGATCTGCTCCTCCTCGCGGGCGCCTCGGGTGCCGAAGTTCTCGCCCAGGGCCTGGTACTCGACGTAGTTCCAGCCGATGCCGACACCGAGGCGCAGCCGCCCGCCCGACAGCAGGTCGACGTCAGCAGCCTGCCGGGCGACGATGGCGGTCTGGCGCTGCGGGAGGACCAGGATGCCGGTGACGAAGCCGATGCGCTCGGTCAGCGCGGCGAGGTGGGCGAACATCACCAGCGGGTCGTGAAACGGATCGCGCTCGGTGTACGGACCGACCAGGGGCGGGATCCGGTCCTCGTGCACCGCACCAAGCACGTGGTCATAGGCCAGCAGGTGATCGAAGCCGAGCTCCTCGGTCGCCCGACCAATGCGGCGCACCGCCTCGGGGTCACCGCCCAGCTTGATCTGCGGATACACCACACCGATCTGCATGGCCCTCACCCTGCCACGAACGCCGGGTCCATCGAAGGCTCAGCTGCGTCGCCCGAAGGGGCGAGGGCCATCTCCGCGTCGCGTTCTGACGCGTGCCCCGACCCTTGTGGGAACCTGTGGTCGCGCCGTGTGAACCGGCACACGCAGGCCCGCGTACGCTATGTCCGGCCTCGAGGGAGGGCCTGGCGTGGAGCGTTCGGGGCGGCAGGACGCAGGCAAGTGCTCCGCCGGGCATGGGGACACTCCTCAGCGTGTAAGGGCGTTGGACCACGCGGTATGGGCCTATCAGCGGACTCGCCGGCGATATTCCGCACAGATCGCCCAAGGCCTCGATCTGCGCGCCGACTTGAAAATGCACCCGTAACCGGCGCTCTGTCGCAGGCGGGTGGCGCTTGGTTGCCAGCCGGTCAGCGATGGCGGTCGATGATCTCTAGCGCGGTCGCCGGCACCATCGCCCGCGTGATCCACCCGTCGCGGTGGGGATGTCGGCGGCGAGGCGGGTGGGTTGGCGGGCGGGGGTTCGGCGAGGAGTTGACGGGTTCGGCATCGACATGGGTTCGGCGACGGCGTTGACTGGAGCTATCTCCACCACGGTGAGCTACCGGAGTCGCCATGATCGTTCTGA
>DASSDL010000022.1:0-3398 GCA_035697145.1 Acidimicrobiales bacterium | reverse complement strand
AGCACGAACGTTCTGTATGTCCCTCTGGCCGAGCTGGATGTCGAGCATTTCTCCCGGCCGATCACGACCCTGGTAACGCCGTACTTCGTGACCGCACGCCTGGCCGCACGCCACATGATCCCGAACGGATCCGGGGTGATCATGACCGTCACCACCCTCCACTCGCGGACGGGCTTCCCGCTGGCGGGAGGCTACGGCCCGGCGCAGGCCGCCAAGGAGGCACTCACTCGAGAGCTCTCCGCCGAGCTCGCGCCGCACGGTGTTCGCGTGGTCGGTCTGCGACCACACGCGATGCCGGAAACACGCGCGATCCAGGACGGCTACGAGGTTCGCGCCAAGGGCTCGGACATGACCTGGGAACAGTTCCAAGGGTTGCTCGCAAGCAGGACCCATACGGGACGGCTCATGACACTCGCGGAGACGGCGAACATGGCGGTCTTCATGGCATCCGACAAGGCGAGCGGGATGACGGGAACCACCGTCAACCTGTCCATGGGAAGCCTGGACGACTAGGTCGGTTCACGCGTACGTCTGCGACGCGGCGAGTTCGAGGCCCTGGTCGTGGCGCCTTCGGCGACACACAAGACGAGGAGACAGCCAATGCCCGCATCGATGAGGATCGCCGTGGCGGGGGCCACGGGAAGGGTGGGAAGCCGCGTCGTCGAACTGCTCGAGGCGAGCGGCCACGACGTCGTGCCGATGTCCCGGTCCACCGGGGTGGACGTGGTAACCGGCGAGGGTTTGGCGGAGGCGTTGACTGGAGCGGAGTGTGTCATCGACGCGGCCAGCGGGACGGCAACGGGACGACAGCGACGCACGCCGAAAGCGGCCAGCGCGTTCTTCACCGCCTCGGCCCGCAACCTGCACGAGATCGGCCAGATGGCGGGTGTGCCGCGCATGGTCGAGGTGTCCGTCCTCGGCATCGACCGCTTCACCGCCGGGCAGGGCGCGGCGAAGCACGCCCACGAGAAGACCATGCTCGCGGGACCCATCCCCGTGCGGGTGCTGCGGGCGGCACAGTTCCACGAGTACGTTCCCCAGCTCATCGAGTGGGGCACCCGGGGTGACGTGGCCTACGTGCGCAAGATGCGCATCCAGCCGGTGGCGTCCCGGGCCGTTGCCCAAGCGCTCATCGACCTGGCCACCGACCCCGCATGGGCGGCGTCGCCGACACCGTCAGAGCCACCGTTACCGGAGATCGCTGGTCCCCGTGAAGAGAACCTGGTGGACATGGCCAAGCTGCTCGTGGCCCGCCGCGGCATCTCACTGCGGATCCAGGGCGTCAGCGATCCCGGCGATCCGGACGACAAGGTGTGGGAGGACGGCAGCCTCCTGGCCAACCCGCACGCCACCCTTGCCGCTCCGACGTTCGAGGCGTGGCTCGACTCCGACGACGCCAACACGACGACTCAGCGGTCAGTTGGTGCATGAAGACCTGCCTCCTGGCTGTCGGTTCGATCCTGCATCTCCCAGGCATGTTCGAGGACGTGCCAGGCGATCCGGCGGGCCGCGTAGCGCGTGGTCCAGCCCTTGGGTACGACGGGTGAGCCGTCCGCCGGGGCGCCGACGACGGCGGCGATCGCGTCGCGCAGCTCCTCGATCGCGGCGATGTCTTCGATGGCCGGCGGCATGAGCTTCACACCGAGCTTGCGGGCGTAGGCCGTCTCGGCGCCAATCACGTGGTCCACCAGCTGGTCCCGGTCCCGGCCGCCACCCCGCGGGCCCTTGCGCAGCTCGGCCGGCGACGTGGCGGCGACCTCGTCGAAGGTCGCCCAGACCGCGATGACCACGCCGACCAGGCGCCGGGCCGCGGCCGGGGCCACCTTCGCCCGCTCGGCCTCGGCCGTCACCTGCGGGAAAGGACGCCGGCACTCGGGTGCGGCGAACGTAGTCGTGGACGCGCCGGGCACCCGCTCGACGACATCGAACGCGACCGTGGAAGGGAAGCTGACCCCGGCCCGCTCGGCCACCGGCGCGTACCGCTCGGCGTAGCTCCCCAGCGCCTCCAGTGCGGCACCCTCGTCCCGGCCGGCGCGGCACCACCCAGGCCAGTCGAGCGCGGAGGCGAACGTCTGCGCCGGGCTGACCTCGAGGCAGACGGCGATCTGACGAGCGACACTGCGTCGTGGCGTCAGCCTCCTCCCACACGATGCCGGACTTCCATGCCGGTACAGACACCGGCCGAGGAGCGAACTGGGCGGTTGGTCGGCGCCCACTTTCCCGATGGCGCGGCGTCTACATCATCGACGGATCGGAAGGGTGTGAGCGCGCCCGGGACGCGAAGGGAACCAACGATGCTGCTGAAAGACAAGGTCGCGGTCATCTACGGCGCCGGAGGCGCGATCGGCGGTGCGGTAGCACGCGCCTTCGCGTCCGAGGGGGCCAGGCTCTTTCTCACCGGACGCAACCTGGCACCGGTCGAAGTGGTCGCCACGGAGATCGTTGCCGCCGGCGGATCGGCCGAGGCGGCGAAGGTCGACGCGGTCGATGAGCAGGCCATCGACGAGCATCTGCAGTCCGTGATCGACGCGGCGGGCCGCGTCGACATCTCGTTCAACGCGGTCGGGATCCCGGATACGAACATTGTCGGTGCGCCGTTGGTCGAGCTGGATGTCGAGCAGTTCTCCCTGCCGATCAAGGCCTATACGACCGCGTACTTCCTGACCGCACGCCTGGCCGCCCGGCGGATGGTCGCTAACAAGTCGGGCGCCATCATGACGGTCACCGCACTCCCCTCGCGGACTGGCACCCCGTTGAACGGAGGCTACGGTCCGGCACAAGCCGCCAAGGAGGCACTCACCCGAGAGCTCTCCGCCGAGCTCGCGCCTCACGGCATTCGCGTCGTCGGCCTGCGACCGACCGGCATTCCGGAGGCAGACTCGCTCAAGGAAGTCTTCGCCGCCAAGGCACCGGGCGTGACCTGGGAACAGTGGCAAGAGTTGGTCGCAAGCAAGACCCACGCGCGGCGTCTCATGACGCTCGAGGAGGTGGCAAGCATGGCGGTCTTCATGGCGTCCGACAAGGCAAGCGGGATGACCGGAACGACCGTCAACCTCAGCATGGGAACCCTGGACGACTAAAAGCGAGGCTCGACGTCATGCGGGTCGGCGCCTCTCTCAGCACCTCGTTCGTCGTCGACTTCGTTTGTACCCTTGCGCTCTACCACCAGGCGTTCTCGCTCGCTCGGGGGGCAGGGCTCGAACCTGCAACAACCGGCTCCAAAGGCCGGCGTTCTACCAATTGAACTACCCCCGACCGGGCCATCACGGTACCCGGTCCCCGTGGGGACCCCGCGACCGGCTTCCCGAAACGAGGCGCGCTTCAGCTCCGCTTAAGAACAGTGAGGTAGACCTTGCTTCCGGCGGCGTGACGTGGCGAGCGGAGGCGGACGCCGTCCG
>DASSDL010000021.1:0-65269 GCA_035697145.1 Acidimicrobiales bacterium | reverse complement strand
ATCGCCAATCCAGTCCATCGCGCGGAGTTGGTGTTCGCTGCGGCGGCCCCCGAGCGCTCGGAACAGTTCGTACCGCGACGCCCTCAGCGTCGCTACTTCGCTGCCCGTGCCAAGGGTCCACCGCTGCTCGGGCGGGTCGCTCGTCTCCACGCCCAGACCGCCGGCGTCCTGCGCGACGAGATCGCGGTGGCAGGAGTCGAGGTAGAAGTCGAGGCCCACGGCGAGCGCTTCGTGATCGTCGATTTGCGCCAGGCCGAGGGCGTGGTGGATGTCCGATGCGTGGTGCAGCAGATCACCGACGAAGTGGCTGCCAACCTCGTAGCCCATCAGCCGCAGGCCTTCCTCGAAGATCACCGCCTCGCGCTGCCATTCGGCGTCGAGGGCGTCGAGCGTGGCCTGTTGCCGCTCGTGCACCTGGCGTGCAGTCCATTCGTCGGGATCAGTGACGTCGAAGCGCTGGGCGTTCAGATCGCTTGCGATCCCGACGACGTGGGCCACGGCATCGCGCACGGACCACGCCGCCGTCGCCGGCACGACGGTCCCGAGCCGACGACTGTCGAGTGAACGAAGCGTTGCGATGAGTCGTCGTCGAAGGCGCCGATAGATGAGCCCGCAGTCGACCTCCCGCTCCACGATCACCGGACCATTCTCGCGTTCTTGGCTGGCGAACACTTGTTGCAGCACGCCACACGGTTCTCGAGACGGTCGGGACCGCTCCGCCGGCTGGCATCCCCTGGGCGACGTTCAACGAGCCCGTGTGACGCGTTCGAGTACCCGGCCCGCGAGCGGCATGTGCGGAGAGCGCCAGACGTGTCGCTCCGCATGGGGCCAGGCGTAGATCGGGTTGCCGTCGCGAACCAACTCGAGCAGGTGGGGTTCGCCCAGCTCCTCGGCAGACCACTCGTACAGGGGTTGCAACCGTGGGACGATCACCGCGTAGTCGAGCATCCGGCCAAGGCGCTGCTCGTCGGCGATGTAGCTCTCGACGTCGAGCGCCAGCGGATAGCGGTTTGGGAGGACACGGCGGAGTGACAGGAACACTCCCGCCATCCCGAGCCTGGGATCACCCACCACGCGGCCGAGCGGACCGAGCCGTCCCAGCGCCAGGCGCGGCGCCGCGACGACTGCGTGCGTGTAGAGGACACGCGCAAGCGCGACGTTCATGAAGAAGCGCTCCGGCGCGCTCTCGGCTTCGGCGAGTCGCTGGTGCTCCAGGTAGGCGCTCACGATGCTCGCGTTGTGAGATCGGTACCAGTTGCGCGCCGTCGGTCTCGCGATGAACTCCAGCCAGAGCCGCACGGCCTGCGACGACGGCGCTCCCGGTAGCCTCCCGACGAGCGCGACCGCTTCGCAGCCGTCCCGCAGCAGCCGCTCGTTGACCGCTCGCCACCACATGCTGCCGGGGGGCGCCGCGTCGAGCGGATTGAGCACACCGCGGTGAGCCTGCCAGCGCATGAACGACAACGCCGCCCGCCGGAACGGCAGATGTCGCGGTGCGCGGCCCGTCGGCCCGTGGTAGGTCCGCGCCAGCAAGGCAAGACGCGCCGCCGGATCGTCGCGCGCGGCCGCGACCTGCATCTCAGCCCAGGCCAGCGCGCCAGCCTGATGGCTCATCGCCGGATACGAGATGTCTCCCTCAGGCATGAGCAAACGCCTACGTTACGTGACGTCGTCGTCTCTTGGGTCTGCGTCAGGCGCGGACCAGCAGCATGACGAGCGCGAAGTGGCAGGCGTTGGCGCCGACCACGAACGTGTGCCACACCTCGTGGTAGCCGAAGACGGCCGGGTGAGGGTCGGGACTCCGGCGGGCGAGGACAACGGCGCCGACGGTGTAGAGGACTCCGCCGATGACGAGCAGCGCCAGCTCCGGCCTCGAGAGCGAGTGCAGCAGCTGGGGAGTCGCGACGATCGCCAGCCAGCCGAGCACCAGGTACATGACGAAGCCCACGCCATGCCAGCGCTCGAGGCGCAAGACCGTGACGAGCACTCCGACTGCGGCGCCGCTCCACGCCATCGCGAGGAGCGTGATCCCCCAGGCCGGTCGCAGCGCCAGAAGCGCGACCGGGGTGTAGGTGCCGGCGATGAACACAAAGATCATGGCGTGATCCAGGTGCTTCATCAGCCGCTGGGCACCGACCGACCACTGACCCCGGTGATAGGCCGCGCTCACGCCGTAGAGGCCGGTGAGGGTCGCCGCGAAGATCACCGCCGCCACCCGGGCGGTAGTGGCTCGGGCGAGGCCCACGAGCGCGATCCCCGCCGGGATCGACAGGAAGAACGCAACCTGATGCAGGCGGCCCCGCAACGTCGGCTTGGCCACGTCCGTGGGAAGCATCGCCGCACCCTAGGCGGGCCTCGATGGCTTGTCTTCGCGGGGATTCGTCCGTGCTCCCACGGGACCAACGGCACCCTGCATCAGGGGGGAAGCTCCAAGCGCATGCAGACCCGCCGCGCGGGATCGAGGCCATGCGCCGTCTCCTGGTCACGAACGGCCCGGAGCCCAGGTCCCAGCTCGTCGTCGCCGAGGACCCGAAACCCCAAGCGGCGGTAGAGCGGCGCGTTCCACGGGACGTCGCTGAACGTCGTGAGCGTCACCGCAGGCATGCCGGATTCACCCGCCCAGGCGGAGACGCGCTCGATGAGCGCCCGTCCCACACCGGCGCCCTGGTGAGCCGGGTGAACGCTCACCTGCTCGACGTGGGCGTTCTCATCAACCGAGTCGACGAGCACGTATCCGATCGGTCCGGCAGCGTTGTCGACCGCGACCCAGCAGCGTCCGTCGCCTGCGTAGCGGGCAAGGACGTCCAGAGACAGCGGTTCGTCGTCGGCGACCTCGGGCAACCCACATCGCGAAACCGCTCACCTGCGAGCCGTTCGATCGTCCGGAGCGCCGGAAGCTCGTCGGTGGAAGGTGGCCGAATGGCGACGGACATGGGAACCGGGGTGCGGGACGGCCGTGTCGGGAGCCCACCACGGGGCTCCCGACGGGGTTGGCCGATCCGGCTCAGTATGCGCTGTCGGAGGCCGCCGGGGCAGCATCCGAGCCTTTGATGAGGCTTCCGTCCGGGGCCACCGCGAACGACACGCCGCCTGAACCCTGCCCGTTGGTGTCGCCGGGGGCGGCGTCACCGGCGAAGCGGTACAGCGGCCACTGGCCGGCCTCGAGCTGGAAGGTGCCGTCGGATCGTTCGACAACGCTGTACAGCTCGGGATCCAGGCCCGCAGGAAGGTCGGCGCCGTCGACCGTGAGCGGTGGCCAGGCGTCGGCGCAAGCCCCGTCGCAGGTGGGGATGCCGTCGGTGTCGTCGGTGAGGCCGTACAGCGTGAGACCTTCGGCGTCCACGAGCACCGTTCCGAGGCTTGTGTCGGCTTCGCGCACCGGCGCAGCATCGGCGGCAGCCTCGGGGGCGGCTCCCGCCTCGGATCCGTCGGTGGCCGCCGACGATTGGTCGGAGCCGTAGCCGCCGCCACAGGCGGCCAGCGCCAGTGCCGCAGCTCCGATGCCGATGATCGCCCTTGTTCTGATCGCCGTCGCTCGCATGGTTCTTCTCCTTGGATCACGGTCGGTCGGTTGCCCGCCCTCTACGCCCGGGCCGAACGATCGGTTCGCGATTCCCCGGCCGATCTCGAAACCGCGCGCGGCGATGCGCGCACCTGCGGCAACATGGACGGGCATGGCGGGTTCCGAGGAACGCGACCTGGCGGTGCGATTCGCGGCCGGTGACGAGACTGCGGTTCGAGCGATCTACGCCCGCTACGCCGGGCCCATCCTCACCGTGGCGATGAGCATGCTCGCCAAACGCGAGCTCGCCGACGAGGCCGTGCAAACGACGATGCTGAAGGCCTGGCGTGCGGCTGCGTCGTTCGACCCGTCGCGTGAACTGGCACCGTGGCTCTACGCCATCGCCCGGCGCGTCGCCATCGACATCTACCGCCGCGAGAGGCGCGCCGGCACCCCCGACGAGCTCAGCGACGACCAGGTCGCTGTGGTCCCGCTGCCGTTCGAGCGCACGTGGGAAGCGTGGGAGGTGCGCTCCGCCCTCGGCCGGCTCCCCCCCGACGAGCGCGAGGTCGTTCGGCTGGCGCACTTCGTCGGCATGACCCATGGCGAGATCGCCGAACACATGGGTGTGCCGATCGGAACCGTGAAGTCCCGATCGCACCGCGCCCACCGCCGGTTGGCCGCAATGCTGGCCCACGTCGTCAGGGCGACGGAGTGACCTGCGTCATGCTTTCGCGAACCAAATGGTGTTCGATGTCGTACTGCGCATTGACTTCGAACTTCGAACAACAGGTGCCATTGGTGTGAACGAGGACGAGCTCGCCGACTTCCTCGACAACGGCCGCCTCGCCGCGGGCCAGGGTGACGAATCGACGCGCGACAGCGCCGTCCGGTTCCGGGACCTGCTTGCGGACGATGCGGTGTGGGCAGAGCCCCGGCCCACCGGCGTCGACGACCTGCTGGCGGGCATCGAGGCGGAATCCGGCGGCAGTGTGGCCGCCGCGGCCCGGATGGATCGTCCCCAGGCGCCGGCCCGCGCCCGCGGCCGCCGCCTGGTGCTCGTGGCGGCGGCCGCCGGGATCGTCGTCCTGGCCGGTGTCGTCGGCATCCTCGTCCGCGCCGCCGACGACGGTGCGGGTCAGAACTTCGCGGTGGCCGGCACCGAGCTCGCCCCCGGGGCGTCCGCTGTCGCCACGGTTGAGGAAGCGGGCTCGGGCGTCGCCATCGAGCTCGACGTGAGCGGCCTTCCCCCCGCCGAGCCGGGTACCTACTACCAGGCGTGGGTGAAGGGGCCCGATGGGCTGGTCACCGTGGGCACGTTCCACATGCGCAGCGGCGACGACAACGTCGAGCTGTGGTCCGGCGTGCCGCTCGACCGCTACTCGACCCTCACGGTGACCCTGCAGGAGGAAGGCGCAGGCCAGGAATCGTCCGGGCGTGTCGTGCTGTCGGGAGACGTCCGCGGCTAGTCGACCATCGCGGAACCTCCGCGGGCGCCCACTAGTGCTCCGCGCGCTCGCCGGGGCCGCCGTCGCCGCCAGCGTCGTGGGCGCGTGCGGCCACTCGACGCCATCGGCGCCTGCGCTCGCGCTGCCACCGACCCACGGCGACCTCGACTATCAGCTCGGTGGAGATTACCCGCCGCCTCCGGGCGTGACGGTCGTGGTTCGTGACCGCGGCGGGGCGCCCGCCAACGCCTACAGCATCTGCTATGTCAACGGTTTCCAGACGCAACCCGAGGACGCCGCTTGGTGGCTGACCGAGCACCCCGATCTCGTGCTCCGCACCCGGTCCGGTGAGCCGGTGATCGACCCCGAGTGGCCCGCCGAGATGCTGCTCGACATCACCACCGCGGCGAAGCGGGTCGAGGTGGCGGCCATCGTCGGCGCCTGGATCGACGGCTGCGCCGCCGACGGGTTCGATGCCATCGAGATCGACAACCTCGACAGCTACGGTCGCTCCGGCGGACGGATCGACCAGGCTGCCGCCGTCTCGGCCATCGGTCTCCTGGCCGACCGGGCTCACGCCGCCGGACTGCCGGTCGGCCAGAAGAACGCCAGCGAGCTGCTCGACCGCCGAGCAGACACCGGACTCGACTTCGCCGTGGTCGAGGAGTGCACCCGGTACGACGAGTGCGACGACTACGTCGCGACGTATGGCGACCGCGTGTACGTCGTCGAGTACAGCCGGGACCACTTCGAGGCTGCGTGCGCCGCCTACCCCCGGCTCGCCATCGTCCAGCGCGACCTGGGGCTCGAGCCCGCCGGCGCAGCCGGCTACGTCCGTCGCGCCTGTTGACGCTCGGGGAAGGGACCCTCGCGCCTACGCAGCACGGCGGGCGAAGCGCCGCTCGCCGCGGGCGCCGCAATGGCAACGCCAGTGGACAACGACACCGTCACCGGTGTTGACGAGACCCTCGACGGCGCTGGCTGTGAGCAGGACCCGGCTGCGATGGCGTGGGCAGTAGATGTCGAACATGCGGGTCACGGTACGTGCTAAGTGGATCCTTGGTAAGGTCCAGTTTCAACCCTTGTATGCGTACCAGTTCTGGTGAGGTTCTCATCGAGCTCGACCGCTCGCGGCCCCGGGGGCTGCGTGCGCAGGTCGAGGACGGCCTCCGTGACGCCGTCCGGTCGGGCCGGCTGATGGCGGGCACGCTGCTGCCCTCGAGCCGGGCCCTGGCGGCGGACCTCGGGGTCACCCGCGGCGTGATCGTCGCCGCCTATGACCAGTTGCTGGCCGAGGGCTACCTGGCATCCCGACCCGGTTCGGGCACGGTCGTCAACGCCAGGTCCGAGGCCCGGGCCGCGACCCGCCGACCCACACGCGAGGACACGCGGGTCCTCGTGGACTTCCGCCCGGGACTCCCCGACCTGGGACTGTTCCCCCGGGCGGCCTGGTTGCGGGCCACCCGCGCCGCGCTGCAGACGCTGCCGGACGAGCAGCTCGGCTACGCCGACCCTCGGGGCCTGCCGGAGCTGCGCGATGCATTGGCCGACTACCTCGGCCGGGTGCGAGGCGTGAGCACGAGCAGCGACCGGGTGGTGATCTGCAACGGGTTCGCCCATGGGCTGGCCCTCGTCGTGCGTGCGCTCCAGGACTCGGGACGCGGCCTGTTCGCCGTCGAGAACCCCGGGCACGATGGCCCCCGTGCCGAGCTCGAATGGCTGGGCGCCCGGTACCGCGGCGTCCCCGTCGACGCGGACGGCATCGTCGTGGATGACCTGCGGCGATCGCAGGCCCGCGCGGTCGTGCTGACACCCGCCCACCAGTTCCCGACCGGCGCCGTCCTCGCGGCCCGTCGTCGGACGGCGGTCGCCGCCTGGGCGCGCGACGTCGACGGCTACATCGTCGAGGACGACTACGACGCCGAATACCGCTACGACCGCCATCCCGTCGGGGCCCTGCAGGGGGTCGCACCGGATCGGGTCATCTACAGCGGCACCCTGTCCAAGAGCCTCGTCCCGGGGCTGCGGTTGGGTTGGCTCGTCCTGCCGCCGGCGTTCCTCGAGCCAGTGGTCGCCCACCGGGAAGCCACCGACCACTCGACGTCGTCGGTAACGCAGGCGACGTTCGCAAGATTCCTCGCCAACGGCGACCTCGACCGGCACCTGCGTCGCACGCGGCGCATCTACCGCCAGAGGCGCGACGCGCTCATCGACGCGCTCGCACGCTGGTTCCCCGAGGCCGCCCCGAGCGGGATCGCCGCCGGGCTCCACCTCCTCGTGACCCTCCCCGACGACGTCGACGAAGCCTTGGTCACCGAGCGAGCACTAGCCGCCGGGGTACGCGTCTATCCCCTCGGCCGTTACCGCACGGACCGTGGGGCCCACAGGTCCCCGGCCTTTGTCCTCGGCTACGGGACCCTGACCCCGGCCGACATGGATGGGAGCGTGCGGCTGCTCGCCGAGGCCGCGGCGAGCAGCCGCACCGCCGGCCGACGACCCAAGTGACCGCGCCGCCGGCGTCGTCACCGGGTGTGCACGGTCAGCCCACCCGGTCGCTGGCGGGGGCGGCCCAGACGCCGGTGGCGGCCGTGTCGCGCACGTAGTCGGTGAAGTCGCGCGGCTGGCGCCCGAGCGCCCGCTGGACGCCGTCGGTCAGGTACGCGTTGTGACCGAGGACTTCGCTGAACAGGTACGTGAGGAACCCGACGAACTCCTGGGGCACGCCGTGCTCGGCCGCCCCGGCGGCGTACTCCTCCACGGACACCGGCACGTAGTCGATCTGGCGCCCGCTGGCCGCGGCGATCTCTCCAACCGCGTCTGCGAAGGTCAGCAGCCTCGGACTGGTCAGCTCGTACACCTCGCCGATGTGCCGGTCGTCGGTCAGCGCCGCCACGGCCACGTCGGCGATGTCGTCGGCATCGACGAACGGCTCGAGCTCGTCGCGGGCAGGCAGGACGACCTCACCGTCGAGGATCGGGCCCACGAGGTAGTCCTCGCTGAAGTTCTGCATGAACCAAGCGCAGCGCACGACCGTGACGTCGGCGCCCGTCTCCCGGACCGCACGCTCGGCGCGCTGGGCCTCGTCTTCGCCGCGCCCGGACAGCAGCACGAGCCGCCGGACCCCGTGCTCCATCGCGAGCTCCGCGAAGGCGCGGACCGCCTCGGGGGCGCCCGGGATCGCCAAGTCGGGGAAGTACGAGATGTACGCCGCACGCACGTCCTCGAGAGCCGGGGCCCAGGTGGACTGGTCGTCCCAGTCGAACGGGACGAGGGCCGAACGGGAACCAATCCGCACCGGCACGCCGCGTGCCGTCAACCGGTCCACGATCCGGCGGCCGGTCTTGCCGGTGCCACCCAGCACCAAGGTCGGCTTCGTCTGTGGGTTCTCTGCCATCGTTGCTCCTTTTCGATGATGGGCAATAGGGCGGCCCTTCACGAGTCGGGCGGCTCGCCGGCGGGGCCTGCCGATCCGCCGTCCTGCTCCTGCATCCTCTTCAGCGCGTCGATGAATCCCAGCCAGCCGACGAACCGCTCCTCCGCCCCCCGCCCGGTGCGAAGCCGTCCGCTTATGGGTTCGCGGTCGAGGTTGAGCTCGAGCTGCACACGTAGCACCTCCGCTTCGTCGGGGCCGGCTTGCTCGTCCATCGATTCCGACCGTAGGCACGTGTCCGGGGCAACAGCGTCGGGGAGGTCCCTGATTTCGGACCCCGACCTGTGTTGGCCGGAAGGGGCTCGGGGAGCACGACGGTGCGTCATCGCATCAGCGAGACGAGCGAGTCGACGTCACAGCGCTCGAACGCATCGACGTGGCGGTGCAGGAGCGCCCGCTGTTCGTCGTCCAGCGAACCGAGCTCGTCGACGGTCCCATCGCGCGCCGCGAGGTTCGAGCGGGCCCGTCCGAGGGAGCTGTTGACCGCGGCCACGCTGGTGCCGTGGAGCTCCGCGACCTCCGCCGCCTGCCACCTCATGACGTCCCGCAGGATCAGCACCGAGCGCTGGCGGGGCGGGAGGCGCACGAGGGCCGCGCCCAGGGCGCGACGAACGGCCTCGCGGGTGACGGCCCGCTCGGCGGGGTCGTCCCCTGGCGACCTGGCATGGCCTACGGGAACGGGCTCGAGCCAGGAGGCGTCCCGCCGCCCGTCGCGGCTGGACCCGCCGGCCACCGGCCACGACGTGGGATCGGTCGGGCGAGCGCGTCGTTGCTTCGCGCGGCGCATGTCCAGGCACACGTTGGTGGCGATCCGATGGAGCCACGAACGCAGCGACGATCGCCCCTCGAAGCGGTCGAAGGCGCGCCACGCCCGCACGAGCGTCTCCTGCACGGCATCGTCGGCCTCGGACCAGGACCCCAGCAGCCGGCAGCAATGGACCGCCAGCTCGTGCCGATACTGCTCCAGGTGGCGCATCGGCTGGCGGTAACCCACGTCGACCCGGTCTTGCGCACGATGTTCCGGGGTACGGGCCTGGCGATCGATCACACACCGACCGTAAACACGGCGACTGGTCGGCGACATCAGGGAACTCCCTGATGTCTGTCCCTGAACTCTGGCTGGCGGGCGTGCGTCCGGGAGGTCGGCAGTCGTCGGGTGACCGGTCAGCCCAAGGCCCGGCGGAGCTCCGCCCGACCCGAGATGTGGAGCTTGCGATAGACGTGGCCGAGGTGGGTCTCGACGGTCTTGCGCGTCACGAACAGGGCCTGCGCGATCTCGGGATTGCTCTGCCCGTCCGCCGCGAGCTCGGCGACGCGGCGCTCCGATGCGGTCAGCTGTTGCACCCCGCCCTGCTCCGGTCGGCTCGACCGGCCCCCAGCGGCGCGTAGCTCCGTGCTGGCGCGCTCGGCGAGCGCGTGGGCACCACAGCGCCGCGCGAGCGCGAGCGCCTCGTGCAGTGGGCCGCGGGCCTCGGACCGGTGGTTGGCGCGCCGCAGGGCCGCACCCAGGTCGGTGAGGGCACGGGCCTCCTCGAGCCGTGCCGGCGAGCGCTCGAGCACCTCCGCCGCCTCACGCAGGCGACCGACGGATGCCGGCCCAGCCTCGAGCAACGCAGTGGCGCGGAGCGCGATTCCGATCCCACTTGCCGCGCCCCAGCGTCGCGCCCGCTCGAGGTCGTCGAGCGCCATGCGCCGCGCCTCGTCGCCGTCCCCGAGTGCCGCCATGGCGAGAGCCGCGCGCGAGCGCCAGCGCGAGGCAAGCGGGTTCGCGCCACCCCACCGCTCGTCGCGTCGCCCGAACTCGAGCAGGTCGTCGACCCCTTGGCGCGTCCTGCCCTGTGCGATGCGCAACAGCCCGCGAGCTTCCAGCAGGTCGTTCATCGCCATGCCGGGCGGGATCTCGTCGCCGAGCCCGCTGGTCTGCAATGCCACCTCGGCCGCCTCGACCTCGCCGTCCTCGATCAGGGCCTCGATCAGCAGGCCCAACGCGAACGCCCTGCCGAGGTGGATGTCGTGAGCGCTCAGCAGTTCGAGCGCCGTCTGTGCGTCGATCTGGGCGCGTGCCACGTCGCCGCGCCGCAGTGACACCCAGCCCCGGAACTCGATCACGAACGCCTGTGCCGGGATCGACGCTCGGGCACAGGCGTCGGCCAGGGCCTGCTCCAGGCACGCGTCCGCGACATCGAGCGCATCGGTGGCCAGCAGGCCCACCAGGAGCAGATAGAGGGGGCCGGCGACATCGACCTCCTGCTCGCCCACCAACCGTCCTCCTGCTAGCGCTCGCTCGAGATACCCCGCAGCCTCGCTCGACGACTCGCTCGTCCTCGCGCGCTCGAAGGCCAGGGTCGCCAGCACCAGGCGCTCGGCCGGAGTGTCTCCCGCGAGGTCTGCGTAGCGCGCCAGCCGCCTCGCCGCCGGCGCTCGCCGCTCGAGGCTTGCCTCCTGGGCGTGGGCCGCCAGCTCGGCCTCGAGCAACAATGCCAGCTCCCGATCGTCGGGCTCGACGACCGCGATCACCGGCTCGATCGCGTCGACGGCGCGATCCGAGTCACCCGCCATCGTCAGCGCGAGCGCCAGCCAGCGAACCGCAGCCGCTAGCAGTCCCGGATCCGTGATCAGCTCGACCGCCGACGCCAGGTGGTCGACCGCGTCCGGGCTGGCGAGGCTGTACTCCACCGACCCGAGCTCGACGAGCACCTCGGGCCGAGACGCAGCCGGCGGCGGCTCTGCCAACGCTCGTCGGAGCGAGGCTGCTGCCGCCGCCGGAGCACCCCGGACCAGTGCCTCCGCGGCCACATGACGTAGCAGCTCCACTCGCGCGGGGTCACCGACCGGCTCCGCTTCGGCGATCTGGGCCGCGATTCGTTCCTCGGAGGCACCCTTCTCGGCGAGGATGCCGGCGGCCCGGGCGTGCACCTGGGCGCGTTGGCGGGGGCCGATGTCCGCATAGACGGCCTCCCGCACGACCGGATGCGCGAACTCGAGGCGCTCACCCGGCTCCAGGATCGCGAGCGCCACCAGTCGGTCCGCGGCGCGGGCCGCCTCGGCGTCGCCGAGCTCGGCCAGGGCGGCCGCCTCGGCCAGGCTGGCGCCGTCGCCCAGCACAGCGGCGGCGCGCACCAGGGCGCCCGCCGCCGCGGGGCCGCTCGACAGGCGCAGCAGCACCGCCTGAGCGACAGCCACGGGTCCGATGCGCCGCACGCGGTCCGCCTCCCGAGCGTCGGTGGCAAGCCCCTGTTCCCGCACCTCGCGCAGCAGCGCCTCGAGGAAGAAGGGGTTGCCGCCGGTGGCTTCACTGCACGCGGCGGCGAAGTCGCGCCCGACGCCCGACCCCAGCTCGTCCTCGCAAAGCCTCGCCGCGGCCTCGATGCTCAGCGGTTGTGGCCGCAGCACGGTCGTCTCGGGACCGGCGGCCAGCCGAGCCACGTCCGTCGCGGCCGATTCACCGCTGCGCGCCGAGGCGAGGACCACGAGTGGGAGGCCGTCCAAGCGGGGAGCGAGATAGTTGAGGAAGCGCAGGGACTCGGTATCGGACCAGTGGAGGTCGTCGATGGAAAGGGCCACCGGCCGCTCGTCTGCAAGGTTGACGAGCAGCCAGTAGAGGCCGTGCAACATCGAGAAGGATCCGTCGCCGGCCGACAGGGGATGCGCTGCTTCGGTGGGCGCGAAGAGCGGCTTCGAGAGCGCTGCGGCCCCTTGGAACAGGCGGTCACGCTCGGCGCCGGCGACCCTGGCGAGGGCGGGCTCGAGCAGCTGCCGCACGCAGCCGTACGCGAAGTCGTGCTCGAGCTCACTGGCTCGTGCCCGCAGACAGGTGAAGCCGGCCTCGGCTGCGGACTGGACGGCTGCCCTGAGCAGGCTGGTCTTGCCGAGCCCCGCCGGGGCTTCCACGAGCACGATCCGGCCGCGGCCGCGTTGCGCCGCCCTCACCGCGTCCGAGAGCTCGTTGAGCTCGCGTTCACGCTCCAGAAGTCTCGCCGCAGCCTCGATCACCACAGTGTTGTTCCTCGACGCGCCCGCCCGCCGCGGTTTGATTCGGCGGACGGCTCTGCGGTCAGCTAGTCAGGGCGGCCCGCACCAGGTCGCGGAGCTCGTCGTCGGGGATGCCGGCGGCGTCATCGGGCCGCAGCCGAATGGTGCGGCCCGCTCCAACGCGATCTAGAGGCGGCGCTACCGTCTCCCTTGATGAGCGGCAAGAGCGGCGACGAATCCCGAGACGGCGTGTCGTTGACCAACCTCGACCAGCCGTTGTTCGACGGGGCGGGAGCGACCAAGCGGGACCTGGTGGAGTACCTGGACGGGGTCCGCGATCGGATCATCCCGGCGCTGGAGGACCGGCCCCTGTCGGTGATCCGGGTTCACCGCGGCCAGGAAGCGTTCATGCAGAAGAACGTCCCGAAGTACACCCCGTCGTGGGTGCGGACGGTGCTGATGTGGGCGGAGGCCTCGAAGCGGGACGTGTCGTACGCGCTGTGCAACGACCGCCGCACCCTGCTGTGGTTCGCCAACCAGCGCGCCGTTGAGTACCACCCTGCCCTGGCGCGCGCGGATCGTCCCGACCGCATCACCCATCTTGTGCTCGACCTCGACCCGCCCGATGGCGACGCCTTCCCGATGGCGGTCCGGGCGGCCCACCTGGTCCGCCAGGCGCTGGCCGACGTCGGACTCGAGGGTGCGGTGAAGACCAGCGGGGCCAAGGGCGTGCACGTGTTCGTCCCGATCGACGATCAGGCACCGCCCGAGGACTCGGCCGGCGCCACCCGAGCCATTGCGGTGCGGGCCGAGCGTCTCGATCCCGAGATCGCCACGACGGCGTTCATGAAGGAGGACCGCGGCGGCAAGGTGTTCGTCGACTCGACGCGGGTCGGCGGCGCCACGGTGATCTCGGCCTATAGCCCGCGGGTTCGACCCGGCGTGCCCGTGTCCTTCCCGGTGGGCTGGGACGAGCTCGATGACATCGCCCCGGCCGACTTCACCGTGCACACGGCACTGCGACACCTCGGCGACGGCGACCCCTGGGCGACCCACATGCCCGCTCCGCAGCGGCTGGGCGCCGACCTGGTCGAGGAGGGTCGCGCCATCCCGGTGGCCCGGGTGCAGGCCATGCACGAGGGCAAGCGCCGCAGCCGTGCCCGCCGCGGCTAGCGCCGTGACCGGCCTCCCACCGCTCCCCCGCGTCGACGGCCGCGGGGAGCGACCACCGGATCGACGTTCATGACGCAAAGTCGGGCCTGGCCGACCTGGCTGATTCGCTGCGGCCCTTGGGCTCCTCCCATTCCTCCTGCCGTCCGAGGACGGTGAGGTCGAGGAAGTAATAGGAACCCCCGGTTGACTCGAGCCCGCGCGCGTACTGGGAGTACGTGTGGAACACGCGGCCGTCAACCTGGAGGAAGCAGCTCCGGCCCGGCATCTCGAAGGGCTGGTCGGCCTCGAAGAAGTCCGACCCCATGGCTTCGAACTCCGCCTTGGTGCGGAAGTTGTACTGGGCCGGGGCGACCGATTCGTCGATCGTGACCCCGAAGTCGTAGTTGAAGTCGGTCCCGAACGAGGAGTACCAGGGGATGTTCCAGCCCTTCTTGGCCTTCCACCCCTTGAGCTTCGCCAGCGGGGCCCGCGACACCATTGCGTAGCTCGTGTCGCGGGTGTGGAGGTGCTCGAAGAAGCCCGGCGACAGCTCGTCGGTGCCGGCGGTGCAGCTCGGACAGCCGTCCTCCCACTCCGGATCGAACATGAAGTGGTAGATGATCAGCTGCTGACGGCCCTCGAACATGTCGATGAGGCGCACCTTGCCATCAGGGCCCTCGAAGACGTAGTCCTTCTCGATCTCGACCATGGGTAGGTTGCGCCGCGCGGTGTTGAGTGCGTCACGCCGCCTGGTCAGGTCCTTCTCCTTGGCGAGCAGCTCCGTGCGGGCAGCCAACCATTCGTCTCGTGTGGCGACCTTGGGAAGACTCATCGCGCTCTCCTTGCGCTCGCGGGCCGGGTCGGCGCGTTCCGCCGACACATGGATGAGACCGGTTGGCATGCCCAAAGTCATCGACGAAGCGCCGTGGTGACCGCGCGCAGTGCAAGCCGGAACCCGCGGGGCAGGGGCGGTAGGTCGGGTCTTTGAAGAAAAGGTGGGGTGATAGCCCGAAATGTCATCAAAGTCTGGTCTGGGTCCGGAGCCGCTCGATCACGGCGACGTCTCCTTCGACGCGCAGACCGTGCCGTATCGTTCCGGGGTCGCGCTCCTCGCGGGAGGCCACACGATGACCGATCCACCCAGCTCACACCCCAAGTTGGAGCGGATCGCCCGCGCGGTGATCGAGGACAACAAGTACATGACGCTGGCGACGGCCGACGATGCGGGCCGGCCGTGGGCGTCGCCCGTGTACTACACGCCCGAGGGCCACGACGTCTTCTACTGGGTGTCGTCGCCCGATTCCGTGCATTCACGCAACCTGGCGCAGCGCCCCGAGCTGAGCATCGTCATCTTCGATTCCCAGGCGCAGATCGGCGCGGCCGAGGCGGTGTACATGGTCGCCGGCGCCGACATCGTCCCCGACGACGAGCTCGAACGGTGTGCCGCCACCTACGGCTCGCGGTACCCGGAGCTGCGCGTGTTCCGGCCCGACGAGCTGCAGGCGCCCGCGGAGCTGCGGTTGTATCGGGCGAAGGTCGTCGAGCACTCGGTGCTCGTGCGCGGCGGCGATCCGGAGTTCGGCCGCGGCGTCGACACCCGCTTTGTCGTCAGCCTCTGATCTGAATCCGAACCGCAGGCGGCGGCACCGGTCAGCGGTCGTCCGCGGCCTCTCGGAACTCATCGCGGGGTCTCCAGGTCGTCGGATCGAGGGCCCGCGCGTCGGGCGATTGGGTGGTGGTCGCGCCGACACACGTCACAGCGGTCGTGTGTCACCTGGCGCTGTCTGTCCGGCGCGGGCGGCACATCATCGCTGCGACGGGCAAGAAGGCCCGGTCTGCTCCTCTGGAGGCGACATGGGACATGTCGTTTTCTTCAGCTATGCACGGCACGACGCCGATACCACCAAGGCCATCGCCTCGGGATTGCAGCAACTCGGGCAGACGGTGTGGCTCGACCAGCAGCTGAGCGGCGGCCAGCAATGGTGGGACACGATCCTCGAACAGATCAGGAACTGCGACGTCTTCCTGTTCGTGCTCAGCAAGAGCTCGCTGCGATCGAAGGCGTGCCGGGCCGAGCTCGACTACGCGCATCGGCTCGGCCGCACGCTGCTCCCGGTGTCGGTCGACCGCGTGATCGATCAGCTCCTGCCCCCCTACCTGGCGGAGACCCAACGGGTGGACGGCGCCGACCTCGTGCAGCTGGCGCGTGCGCTGCTCGGGCTGCCCTCGCCGCCGCCCCTCCCCGAGCCGCTGCCGCCTCCGCCGCCCGTGCCCCTCTCCTACCTCGATGAGCTCGCCGATTCCCTGAACCGCGAGGACCTCCCGCTCGCCGACCAGCGGAACCTTCTCGGTGCGCTCAAGCAGCTGGTCACCGAGGACGACGAACGCGAGGCCGCCCTCGAACTCCTTCGGCGTCTGCGGCGCCACCCTCAGGTCAACGCATGGGTGGCCGAGGAGACCGACGCCGAACTGGCCAAGCTCGATCCGGCGGCAGCCACTGCGGCCCGCGCGGCGACCGCGCCGGTTGGCGCACCAGCGCCCACCCTGGTGGACTCGGCGGGAGAGGCAACATCACCCCCGCAGGCGTCGCCGTCGACGCGGCATCGGACCGTGGCGGGACTGGCATCCGATGACGGCGCGGGGTCGACCCCTGGACCGCGCCCGCCGCGTCGACGCCCAGCGGTGTCCCCACCACCTCCGGTGAAGCGCCGCAAGGCTCGCGCGGTGCTGCTCGCTGCGCTGCTGGGCCTCGTCCTGGCCGGGGCCGGCGTAGCCGCTTCCTTCGGGAGTGGGTCGGATGACTCGCCCGATCCTCCGCTGACCACCGACGATTCGGACGCACCGACGCCGACCGAGCCACCACCGACCGAGCCACCACCCACCGAGCCCCCGACGACCGAGCCCCCGACGACCGAGCCCCCGACGACGGAGCCGGCACCCGATCTCGGCGCCCTGCGCGACGCCTGCGTCGCCGGCGACATGGTCGCCTGCGACGACCTGTTCACCGAGTCCGAGCTCGGCTCGGACGACGAGGCGTTCGGCAGCTTCTGTGGCGGGATCAGCGCCGTGCCACTCGAGGGGGCCTGCAAGTCCACGTTTGGCTGAGGGGTCGCGCTGCCGGCGCGTGTCAGCCGGGCGGCAAGCCGCCCTCAGGTCGCTCGACGTGCTCCGACCACGAGTCGACCTCGCTGCGGAGCAACCGCTCGACCTCGACGACGAACTCACCCACCCGGGCATCGCTGCCGGGATCCTCGAGATCCTCCGGCATGGGCCCCCGCGCATCCACGAGTCGCAATGCCAGGCGAGTGTCGCGGTACTGGCGCGCGTAGCGCTCGAACCCGAAGGCGGCCTCATACGACGTGATCGCCGTGGCCACCGCCGACAACGCCGCAGCAAGGAAGGCCCATATGGCCCGTCGAGGGGCATCAGCCGCACCGAGAGCACCGAGGAGCGCTGCGGTCACCAGTAGTAACGCCGTCGCGGTGACCGACCACCGCCGGGCCCGTTCGTAGTCGTTAGAGCGGTGCCCGTAGTAGCGCTCCTGGTGCCGGATGCGGTGAGACCGATACGCCTCGAGGAACTCCGCACCCCAACCGTCGCTCACGACGTCACCGGACCGGACTCGAGCTCGGCGGCCTTCAGCTGCAGGTCACGCACCTGTTGTCGGTGCGTGGCCTCGCTCGCCTCGGGGGGGATGGCCAGGTACTCGAAGTAGAGCGAACGCAACCGCTCGGCCCGAATGCGAGCGGTGAGGTAGTTGTGGAGCGAGCCCTGACGGCGAGCGACCGTCGTAATCGCCGAGGTCGCCGCCCCCAGGGTGGCGACAACGACCCCGGGCCAGGCAACCGACTGCAGCCACGCTTGTACGGCGCCGAACGTGGTGGTCAACAGACCCCCGACGATGGCGAGCACGATGAACCAGCGGTAGCGGTTCTGCTCGACCTGCGCCTCCTTCTCGCACGACGCGAACGCCGGGTACACGATGCCGTCGGCGTCGGCGAGCCGCTGGCGCAGGGCCGGATAGCGCACTGTGGCACCGGCGGTCAGCAAGGGAGGCGGCGTCGCGGCTCGGTAGCGGAAGCGGGGCATGACGGTCAGCGGGGGCACGCGCTGTCGCGGCGACCGGTGACGCCGCTCCTTCAGGAGCTCGTCGAGTACGCCGTACAACTCGGCGGAGCCCTCGTCGATCGGGACGATCCGAACATCGCCACTCGACACGAGGGCGCGAAGGTCCGAGTCGGCGTCGCCCACCACGCCGGATGCGACCTCGTCTGCGAAGCGACCCGAGCCCGACAGGACCACGACCGTACGTCCCCGTGACAGGTGCTCGATCAGTTCCGCGCGCGTCACCTCGCCACCGCCGGCGAGCAACACCACGGCCGACTCGGACCCCGCCATGTCTCCCATCAAGCGCGAGAGCGTGGCCGTCTCGTCGCCCCACACGCTGCCCGGTACTCGCACCAGCGCCGTGACCTGCGGATCGACCGGCGCCTTGCCATCCCCGGGCTGCGACGTCGCGTCGGCAACCAGGCCATCGGGCGCCACCCCGACCACAACCCGCGGCCGCTGGGACGCCGACGACAATGCCAGTCCGAGAAGGTGGAACACCCCGGCGTCTGTCCCACCGGTCACCACGACCGCACCCTTGGCGGCGGCCACGGCCACCGCGACCTTGAGCGCCGGAAGGACCCGCTCGGCCACCGTCGCATCGACGTCAGCCGTGGTTCCCGAGATCGCCAGCACCGGCATGTCGTGGCGAACGCCGAGGCGGGCAAGCCGGACAGGACTGTCCGGCGCCGGCAGCCTGACCTGCTGGGGCTTTGCTCGGCGAGGCACCACGACCCGAACGGTACGACGACGGGCGTCCTCACGCTCAGACAGGCGCCGACGCCATTGGAGGAATGTCGCGCCGGCAACCGGGTACAACGCAGGCGAGCAATCGTCAGGCGCGGTGTGCGAACCTGCGTTTAGCGCCGGTGGGAATTGGTCCATCGGGGGCTTGCCGACTGACCGTGAGGGGTCGATGGAAGACAGATCCGCCGACGAGGAAAGCCCTGCCGAACGCGCAAACCGCGAGCTGATCGAGCTGCTCAACGAGCTGCGGGTGGCGCTCCCGGGCGTTCAGGTGCTCTTCGCATTCCTGCTCACCGTTCCGTTCTCGCAGCGCTTCGACCAGTTGGATGCCGGCGACCGCCGCGTGTACTTCATGGCCGTGCTTGCGACCGTGGCGGCGACCATTTGTCTCATCGCTCCTACCGCTCATCACCGACTGCGGTTCCGCTCCGGCGTCAAGGAACAGCTGCTGCACGTGGCCAACGTGTTCGCAATCGTCGGTCTGTTTCTCTTGGCGTTCGCCATGGCCGCGGTCACGTTCGTCATTACCGGCCTGATCTACCCCGGCACCATTCCTCGAATTGTCACCGGTGTGCTGGCCGGCACCTTCATCGTCGTCTGGTTCGTGCTGCCAGTGTTCTATCGCCCGAAGAGGACACCGGAACCTCATCCGCCAGGCGGCTAAGGACGGCCGCCAAATTCCCACGCGTGGGCTGAACGAGCGCGCCTATCCGCTCGGCTCCTAAGGCGCCACCTGGACCTCGGACCGGTCCTCGGACCACAGCGTGTGGAACGTCCCGGCCCTGTCGACCCGCCGATAGGTGTGGGCGCCGAACAGGTCGCGTAGCCCCTGGATCAGTGCGGCCGGCAGCCGATCCCGGCGCAGGGAGTCGTAGTAGGCGAGGGCCGACGAGAAGCCGGGTGTCGGTACGCCGAGCGAGGCGGCCGTGGCCACCACGCGCCGCCAGGCGTCCTGTGCATCGGCCAGTGCGTCGACGAACGACGGGGCGAGCAGCAGGGACGCCAGGCCGGGATCGGTGTCGTACCCGGCCCGGATGCGGTCGAGGAACCGAGCCCGGATGATGCAGCCACCCCGCCAGATGGTGGCCATGGCACCCGGGTCGATGCCCCAGCCGTACTCGTCGCTGCCCGCCGCGATCTGGTCGAATCCCTGCGCGTAGGCCACCATCTTCGAGGCGTACAGGGCGCGGCGCACATCCTCCACCAGGGTGTCCCCGGCGGCACCGGACACGTGGCCCGCCGTGCCCGGACCCGGCAGCGCCGCCGCGGCGCGCCGCTGTGCGGTGTGGGCCGACAGCGAGCGGGCGAAGACAGCCTCGGCAATGCCGGTCACGGGCACACCGAGTTCGAGCGCCGATTGCACGCCCCAGCGACCGGTGCCCTTCTGCTCGGCCTCGTCGAGCACCACGTCGACGAACGGGCGTCCGGTGACGGCGTCGACGTGCTGGAGCACGTCGGCGGTGATCCCGATCAGGTACGACTCCAGCTCGCCGGTGTTCCAGTCGCGGAACACCGCCGCGAGCTCACCCGGCGGAGCACCGAGCGCTTGACGCAGCAGGTCGTAGCTCTCGGCGATGAGCTGCATGTCGGAGTACTCGATGCCGTTGTGCACCATCTTCACGAAATGCCCGGCACCGTCGGGGCCGACGTGAGTGCAACAGGGCGTGCCATCTACCTGGGCAGCGATCGTCTCGAGCAGGGGCCCCACCGATGCGTAGGCCTCGTCGGAACCGCCCGGCATGATGCTCGGTCCTTCCAGGGCCCCCACCTCCCCGCCCGAGATTCCGGTCCCGACGAAGTGGATGCCCCGCTCGCGCAGCGCCGACTCCCGTCGCCGGGTGTCGACGAAGTGGGTGTTGCCACCGTCGAGGACCATGTCGCCAGGCTCGAGGTGGGCCGCCAGCTCGTCGACGACCGCGTCGGTCGCCGGCCCCGCCTGCACCATGACGAGAACGCGGCGGGGCGGTTCGAGCGCAACGACGAAGTCCTCGGCGCTGGACGACGGCACGAACTCGCCCTCGTGACCGTGGGCGGCGACCAAGGCGTCGGTGCGGGCCTGGGTGCGGTTGTGGAGCGCCACGGTGTAGCCGTGACGGGCGAAGTTGCGGGCCAGGTTGCTGCCCATGACGGCCAGCCCGGTCACGCCGATGTCGGCCTTCATGCTCGAGGACCGTAACGCGACCCCTGGGTCACCACACGCGATTGCCTGGCGGCGAACCCGGCGGCTCGTTCAGCCGGATTTCAGGTGTTGTCGTGCATGCTGAGCGGGCGGCGCGTGGCGCGCACTGGTCACGCGTGCACACGAGAGGAGCCCTCGATGCAAGGCAGGACGAAGTTCATCGCTGGCGGGGTCCTCGCGGTCATCTTGGTCGGCGGGGGAACCGGCATGGCAGTCGCCGGGTCGAACGGCGAATCCGACGATGGTGGTCCCCTCGGCGGGTCGACCCGTGACAAGGCCGTCGCTGCGGCGCTGGACGCAACCGGCGGCGGCAGGGTTTCAGAGGCTGAGCACGCCGACGACGGCGGCACGTACAGCGTCGAGATCGTGGTCGACAGCGGCCGTCACATCGAAGTCAAGCTCGACGACAACTTCAACGTCATCAACCAGGGGTCGGACGACGACGGCGTCAATGACTCGGAGAACGACGGCGGAGACTGACGCACCTGCGCAGGGCGACTGACGTCACGTGCAGCTCAGGAACGGCGGGTTGGAGCAGCTGTCGGGTGATCCCGGCTGAGCCAGGTGTGCGCAGCGGCGACTCATTCCCGCGGGTGGCAATAGTCGTCCATGAGCGCCGACCGGTCCTGTAGAACGACGTCATGAGCCCGATGGCTCGCCAGGTCCACTGGACTAGTGGGCGCGAGGGTCCACTAGCCGACGGGCTCAGCTGACGCGGTCTGCGGTTCCTGCTGGGCGGCGAGCGAGGGGATGAAGCGTTCGCTGAACCCAGCGACGAAGCTGAAGATGGCGACGCGTGGGCCGCTCTCCCCCGCCGCTCCGCCGAGCAGGTCGGCCTGGAGCGCCGCGAAGGCGATGAGTGCGGCCGCCCCGCCCGCCATGGGTCTGAAGGTGTTCGCCAGCTGCGCCCAGCGGAGTTCGGGATAGCGAACCCCCGGTCTCGCTGCGGCCACGCGTTGAGCGGAGGAGAACGCTCCGCCGAGTGTGCCGTAGAGCGCGGCGCCCACCACCCACCAGCCGTCGACCGCGCCCTCGGCGAGGAGCAGGCCGCGCCCGAGGAACTCGAGGACACAGATGACGACGAAGACGGTCGCGAGCACGGCGAGGTAGATGACCACCTGGCGGCGCTGCAGCATGCGATTGCGATTGTCATTCTCGGCCGTCTCGTCGAGATGCCGCTGGACCTGGATGATTCGCTCGATGAGGTGATCCCCATCGCCGGTCCGGTACCCCTCGACCGCCTTGAGTCGCCACGACGCCTTCAGCTTCGCGTCGGCCTCCTGTTTGACGTCGATCTCGAGCAGCTCCTGATCGGCGGTCGTTCGCAGGCGGAACTGCTCCCGTCGAGCTGCATGGAACCACGCCCACGCCTCCTCGTTGTGAGCCCAGCGCCGGTCGAGCTCACGCCTCGCATGGCGTAGCGACATGAGAGCGTTGCGCTTCGCCAACCGGCCGGCTTCGTCCTCAGGCTCCGAGGCTCGCAACACGGCCCCTAGCTGACCGATGGACTGTGCCAACCGCCCGTCGACACCGCCCCCTGGCCAGTGCCAGCGGCTGTTGTCGGCATGCCCGGCCGTGTCGTCTGGCTTGGTGCTCATGTGGGTCCCTCGTCCTCGCCTTCGATACCCGTTGCGTTCAATCGAGGTCTGGGGCTCCCCCAGCATCGACTTGTCCGCCATCTCCATCGCCGCCCTCCTCGCTGCCGGCGGCTGCGCCGGCACCACCTGTGCTCGGGGCCGGGCCCGCGTCGACCGCCTTACCGCTCGCAGGTGCGGCCCGCCCGGTGAGCGGCGTGCCCTCCGCCGGGGGTCCGGCGTCGGTCGCCTCGGACACCCCAGGTGGTCCGGATGGCGGTACGTCCACTCCACGCGGGTCCGGGTCGGTCGTGACCGTGGCTCGTCCGTCCGCGGTATCGAACTCGATGACAATGCGCACGGGACTCCTAGTTCAGAACTGCGTATCGCAGCTCGTAGTCGACCGGTTGGTTGGTCAGGTTGCGGACCATGATCCAGTAGGTGATTCGGTCAGCGCTCGCCCGCTCGACTTCGGTGTCGAAGTCGATCTGCGGTGCGCCAGACCTCGGATTGGTCGGTGTGACGTACCACAGGACATGCCAGTCGGCCGGCCAGTTGTACGTGAACACCCGTTCGGTCGCGCTGGCATTCACCTGGCCCCGATATTGCACGCCCACGCGCATGGCGGATCCTCCTTTGGGCTTCGGTTCATGTCGAACCGAGGACGGCATAACGTGCTTCGACCTCGCATTGCGCCGTCGTGATGTTGGTGACCGAGATCCAGTAGGTGATGTAACCAGTGGAGGCCCGCTCGACATGCACGTCCCAGCGGATCTGCGCAGCACCGGCGCGGACGGTCGTGGGAACGACCGACCACACGACATGACAGTCCGCCGGCCAGGAGTGAGTGAACCAGCGACGGGTCGATGAGGCCGGGACGTTGCCCCGGAACTGGACACCTAGCCGGCCCGGGCAGATTGGGAACCCCAAGTGGTAGGGGGTCGACGGGCACATGTCCCAGGTGTTGGCCTTCATGATGCACGCGACACCGCCGCCGGCGGCGCAACTGGCGCAGTTCGTGTTCGGCTTGCCGTAGTAGCCCCATGCGCCGCCGCAGCTGCAGTTGCTCGAGGCGTACTCGTCGGGTGCGTTGAAGATGTGGCCGGTCTCGTGCGCGAAGACGCGGTCGATGTTGTCGGGGCCCCATCCGTCGTTGTCGTACTGCATCACCAGCCGCGGCCCGCCGATCGATGCGTACGCGAACCAGCCGGTCGGGTATTTGGTGAAGAACGTGATGTATGCCCAGTCGGTCCCCAGCTGGCGTCGTAGATCCTCGGCGTAGGCCCGGACGCCGGCGAGCCCCGAGCCGTATCCGAGCGCCGCCATCGCCGGATCGCGCCAGCGTGCTTCGAGGTCGGCCGCATTGGGGTCCGCAGAGGCGTCGACGCGGATGACGTCGATGTCCCAGCTCCATGTGACGGGCTGTACCGGATGGCGGCCTCCCAGCCAGGTCGCACCGTTCTGGGTCTCCGCAACGACCTTGGTCCGATCGGTCGCATCGAACTGAAGCGCCGCCGTCGGCCCCTCGACGAGTACGAGCCCGACGGCGACGCTGCCGGACAGCCGGGCCGACAACGGAACCCCGACGTGCGAGAGGGCCTCATCGGTGGGCGCCTGGGCCGGCGCGGTCGCCAGCTCGGCGCAACCGGGCGCCGACGCCCCGTCGGCTCCGTCCCACGCGGCCCCCGGCAACGGCCTCTCGGCCTTGGCCTGCGCGTACTCGTCGGAGACCCGTAGCTCAAAGGCCGCCAGGCCGAGCTGCTCGGAGTCGGACAACTTCTGGCGGGCGGACTTCGTGATCCGTGCAGGCGCAACCTTCATATCGCCAGGGAGCGCGTGGGCGAGCACGGGCGTGTCCGTTGGATCGAGCTGAGCCACCGCGACCCGCGGGCCGTAGGAGTGCAGGACGTGGGCGTTCGCCTGTTCGGCGGCGGACGCCAGCGACGCAGCAGCGCTTTCGTCCGCGGCTTGCCCGAGGACCAGCTCCTCATGGATCTCGACATCACCCGCCACGTCCGTCTCCCTCCAGTGCCGGTTCCGCCTACCGCATTTCGTCTGGGGGCGGGATCGGCGCATCGGGCGGGTGCCGACCCTCGGCGTCCCAGTCCAAGCCTTCGCCCGGCCGCTCCGGCTTTCCTCGACGACGAAGCAACCATCCGTCCACGAACAGCCGCTCCGCCTCGTCGAGCTCCTGAGCCACGTCGTCCGGAGGACGCTCGCCTGCCCAGCGGATGGCCGGTTCATCCATCAAATCCGCGACCTGCTCTCCAGGTCTCAACGCCAGTACGAACAGGCGCGATGAAGCACTATGGACGAGTTGTCCATGGATCCCGAGATGGTCGGGTACTGCCTCATCCGGCCGCAGCAGGACAAGAATCTCGGAGGTGCTCTCTGTGGATGGCACCGCCCTCTCCCCCCGAATCCGCCGAACGCCCTCAAAGAATGGCGACTGAGATGAGAAGCGTCAATAGTCCCACGAAGTCCGATCGACACCACGGCTGTTTGCTCAACTCCGCTCGTCCAGCGCTTTCACCATTCGCTTGAGGGCAACCTGCCGGTAGGACGTCTCCATGAGCTCCGCGACCTCGGCCCAATCGACCGGCGCCACCGAGAAGTCGAGGGCCAACCAGCCGCCCGGACCGAAATACGGCGGAACGTAGAACCGCGGATCGTCGACGAGCGCAGGACGTTCGTCCGCATCCGGCTTGAAGATCACCGAGAACCGGTCCTCGGTGCTTCCCGTGAACACGGCGAAAATCTTCTTGCCCGCTCGGAACGTCGGTCGACCCCAGGCCTCGACTTCCGCCGTCTCGGGAAGGTCGAGGCAGATCGAGCGCAGGTCGCCCAGGAAGGGGTCGTCGTCTCGGTACATGCGGGGATGCGCCATGGGCGGTCCTCAGTCCGGGGGCTCGCCGTCGGGATCGTTGAGGAACTCGGCGACCACCGGTGCGACCACGTCGGCGGGCGCGCCGTGGTCCTGACCGTCGAGAACGTAGTTGATGCCCCTCACTCCGGCCGGGATCGTGCGTCATGCCGCAGCATGACAAGACCGATGAAGAACAGCGTGACGCCGAGAGCGGCGGAACGAGCGAGACCCCCGTCGTCCCTCTGCATCCGGATCCCGATCCCGGCCACATCGGCCAGCGACACGACGGTTGCCGCCGTGAGCCCAATGGCGATCAGCCAGCCGATGGTCGCCTCGGCGCGCTCCGTCGCCGAAGCTGCGAACCACAGAGCCAGCAAGGCCGGGCCGAACAGGGTGGCAGACGGCTCGAATGCAGCGTCCAAGGCGCAGCCGACCAGCAACATCGCGGCTGCCACCGGCCACGTTCGGCGTCGCCGCCCGATCCAGCGTCCCCGACTGATCAGCAGCACCACCGAGAACCAGGCGGCTGCCGCGACCACCGATCCCGCGAGCAGGTCATCGACCCGGCCCACAAGTCCCTCGAGATCGCTGCCGGCATGCAGGAAGAACGCGTCACGTTCCCGCTGGACGATCGTTCGCCAGCCGCTCTGCGAGACCGTGGGCCGAATCCACGCCGACAGGGTGAGGCCCGAGCCGACGTCCAACGAGGCGGATCCGGGGACTCGCACGATGTCGCCGTCGCCATCGAACCTCAAGGCGTTCCCGTACCGGCCCCGAGTCCATGTCGCTCCGGTGATCCTCCCCACGTTGCCGTTGCCCGCGTAATCGGTCAGCGATGTACCCGAACCCTCGTCGAACGAATACGCCCCGACCAGGCCCGCGGTGGGCGACCGCGCGGCCCGGGCTCCGGCGGCGACGTTCGCCCGATCTCCAGCCGCGCTGCCCGCCGCTGCCGAGATTCCCATGTCGGCCCGGATCTCGGCCTCGGCGAGGGCCCGATCGTAGACACGTGCCTCGTCGATCAACCCGGCGAAATACTCGCCGTAGGGGTGGTTGCCGCCGAGCCACAACGGGTTCTCGGTCCTCTCGATGGTCCCTGTCGTCGCCCGGCTCGCCACCGGGGTCCCGTTCACGAACAGTCGCAACGTCGAGCCGTCGTAGGTCAGGGCGACGTATGACCAGGCACCGACCTGACTCGCCGACCGCCCGGCAACGAATTGCACCGTGCCGTCGAACGTCCCACCGCCCGCGGGAACCATCGGACCACGATCCGAGAGATTGACCATGGCGGCCGTGAGGAGAACGACGCCGAGCACCACGGCCGAGGTGGGACCGACCCATCGCCCCGACAACGCCCTACCGACCGGTTGCCCGTCTGTACGCACGTGCTGCGAGCCGCCCCGACCGATGGCGATGGCAAGCGCGACGAGGGGGACGACGGCGAGGTCGCCCGCGTCGATGCCGTGGCCCGTCGACAGCGACAGGATGACCGGACCGTGCCACGGCTCCCACATGACCACGCCGGCGGCCGCGCCGAGAACGACGACGACGCCGATCGCGGCGACGAACCGCGCCGTGCGGGTCGATGGTGATCGGGTCCGGGGCAACATGTCGACTGGTGGTGGAACTCGTGCGACTCGTCGATGCCGGTGTGAACAGCCGCCCAGCCTCGGTGGTCGCCGGCGAGCCATCGCCCGCCGGCGACGCACGCCGTGATCGAGCGTGCGGGAAGCACCGGTGAGACTCCCTCGCTCGCCCGCTCGGACGCAGTGTCCCCCGCCGGGTTGAAGCCCCGCTGAAGGCAACCTTGGGGCTCACTTAAAAGTGGTCCGTCGTATGGGCTACCGCTTCGCTGGGAGTGAACCCGCGTACGTCGTGCCCAACGCGACCCACTTCGCGAGCTCCCGCTTGGTGCGAAGGTGCTGCGTGCCGACGCGCAGCCATCCCCGCATCGGCCGCCCACGCATCTCGACGAGGCGAGCGGGGGTGGTTGCAACGAGCTGATCGGCCGTCGCGGGATCGACGCGAACCATGAGTCCTCCCTGGCCGCTCGCCGAGACGGCCATGTTGCCCCCGACGAGGAAGGCGATCCCGCCGAACATCTTTTGTTCGGTCAGGGCGGCCTCGTCACGGACCAGCTCTCGAATGCGAGCCGCAAGCTCCCCGTCGTAACTCACGGCTGCGATCGTCCGGACGGAGAAGCCGGCTCGTGATGCCGGCGACGCTGTTCGTGCGGCGAGGCGTGCACGCGTCGTGGCCCTCCCGGCGGCGCGAACCACAGGGCGATCGCGATCGCCGTGAGAATGTGCCACGCCCCGTGGCCCTGGAGAACGCTTTCCGGACGACACAGTGGCGCCCCGGTCCGCGTGAGCAGGTTGACGACGATCGCTGCCGCGCCGGCGATGGCGGCAGCGGCCGGCGGCCGACGTAACGAGCCGCGTCGCCACGCGAGTGGGACCGTGGCCGCCAACGCCACGATCGACCCATCGTGAGCAAGCTCTGCTCCGGGGGACATCGGTCCGTGGTAGAGGACGCTGCCGACACCAACCGCCGCCAGCGCGAGAGCCGAAATCCGGGGGCCGCCGCGCCGCAACACATACGCGCCGGCCACGACGTAGGCGACGCTCGACAGCGTGTTGACCGGCTGTCCCAGCCAACCGTCGCGCAGCGCCTCGCAATCCGAGGCTCCGAGAGCAAGCAGGGCCACGTAGCCAGCTTGCCATCGATGCATGGGCTCGGTTCGACCCGCCGGCCGACCCGGGCGTGATGGCCGCCGGAGCGCCGGGCACGGCCTTCCGTGTGGCAGGACACCAGGACGCTTCGATGCGTCCGGTGCTCGAGGTCACTGGGCCACCGGTTGGGCGGCGTCGAGGAGGCCGGCGGCAGCCGGGTCGTGGGCGGCGAGGATCTGCATCCCGGGGTTGTTCGCCCGCAGGGCGAGCACCTTGTCGCGCGTCCGGCGCAGTTGATGTCCGCTACCGACGCCTCCTGTCACGCCGCTTTCGAAGGCGTGGATGTCATAGGTGAGGTCGCCGGCGAGCAGAAGCGGCACCGTCTCGCCGCGACGAACGAGCAGCGACATCGAGCCATGGGTGTGCCCCGGGGTCGGGAGAAGGACGAGTGATCCATCGCCGAACAGGTCAGATCCTCTGGTGAAGGGCGCGAGCGATGGGTCTTCGAGTGTCGTGAACTCAACGGGTGACCACCGGAGACCCGGAATGTCGATGTGGTGGCGGAGCAGGCCCCGTGCTTCGGCCAGCGGCCGGTGCAGGGACCGCCACTCGGCGGCGGACACCAGGAGGTCCGCGCCGGGGATCTCGCGCACGCCACCGATGTGGTCTTGGTGGAGATGGGAGATGACCGCGGCGGTCACATCAGCAGGGCCGTAGCCGAGGCGAGCGAGGCCGGCGGTGATGGTCTCGTCCTCGCTGACCTCGAATCGGGCGAGCCGGCGGTAGATCAGGCCGACGGGACCATCGGGGAAGTAACTCGGCTCGGTCACGGACGCTCGGTCCTGGCCCGTGTCGAACAGCACGACCCCCTCGGTGTGCTCGATGACATAGACGTTGATCGGCCGGCCGGTCAGCCACCGTCGTGAGGTGAGGATCCACCAATACATCGGCGAGCGTCCACGGTGGGCGTGCTGAGGGTGGATGTCGACGGAGCCAGTGCTGAACCTGGCGACACGTCTGATGTGCGGTGCCATGCGAGACCTCCCGGTCGGCTAGCGTATCTGGTACGCTATTACGTTAGCGTATGTTATACGCAAGTCGCGAGGTCGGGAGGTGCGATGCCCAGCAACCGTCGGGTCAGGTCCGCTGCGAGCAGCCGGTCGCGCCGAGTGCCGCGCAACACGCTGTCCCGCGACCGCATCGTCGAGGCCGCGCTGGCGCTGCTCGACGAGGACGGATTCGAGGCGGTCACGATGCCGTCGCTCGCCAAGCGCCTCGAGGTGGGAACCATGTCGCTGTACCGGCACGTGGCGGACAAGGACGATCTGGTCGACGCGGTCGCCGAGCGGGTGCTGAGCGGTGTGGCGGTCCCGGACGGAGACGCCGACGACTGGGAAGGCAGGGTCGTCGGCTACCTGCGAGCCTTGCGGGACGCAGCGCTCGCCCATCCCGCGTTGTCTCGGATCCTTTCCGACAGAGGGCTCACGGTCGGGCCCGTCTTCGAGCAACTCGAGGCAGTCCACGCCGTCCTACGGGCCGCCGGCTTCTCCGACCTGGGTGCCGTCCGAACGTTCTACACGTTGCTGACCTACGTGTTCGGATTCATCGTCTGGGAACTGCCCCGCGTCCACCAGCAGCCCGCGGTGGCCTACACCGCGGCATGGAACGACGCGCTCGATCAGCTCGACCCGACCGACTATCCGAGCCTGCACGCCCTTCGTCGACAGCTTGGCACCACCGCATCGTCCGAGCAGTTCGAATACGGGCTCCAGCACCTCGTCAGCTCGCTGCGCCCGCCTGGCTGAAACCGGGATCTCATGAGCGGAGCACCAGGCGACGACAGAGCTCGCGACCGCGGACGTGGTGCACACCTTCTGACCGCGGTGTTGCTGGCCGCTTATGCCTGGTGGGCCGTCGGGCTCGCTCCGTTCTCGGGGCGGGCGACAGCCGCCGTCGTCCTCGGCGGCGCAGCGGCCATGGCCGTCGGAGCGCGGCAGCGACGCCGGGCGCGGTCACCGAGCGCCCATGACATGGCGGGAGTCGCCACATGGGCTGCGCTCGCCGTAGCGGCGGGTGCGTGGCAACTGGCGGCATACCTGCAACACCCGAGGGCCGACCATCCGACCGTCAGCTCGATCGCTGACGCAGCGCTCGACTCCCATCTGGCCCGCGCTGTCGCGTTCGTCGTGTGGATCGCCGCCGCCACAGGGCTCGCCCGGCGATGACCCGCGCCGTGACGCTCCTCGGCTATGCGCTCCTGGTGGTGGCCGCCGTCGGCGTCGAGGTCGCGGCTCGCCGACGCGGGTCCGGGACGCTCGGCGACGCGCTGACACTCACTCTGCGGTGGCGGCCGGCTCGGTTCGTGCTCCTGGCCGCATGGATCTGGCTCGGTTGGCACCTCTTCGTGCGCGTCGATTGGCAATGACTCCACCGAATCCACGGCGGGCGATGGGCTAGTGCCTCCTCAGGTGATGTTCGGCGGGCCACGGCGAGTCAGATTCGTCGGTGGCAAGGACGCAGGACGAAGGCATAGCCGTAGCTACGTCAAGGACGAGGACGCAGCCAGCGGCGAATCTGGCCGGCGTGGCACGTCGCAAACGTTGCCTGACGAGGCACTAGCCCGTCAGGGGCCGGTCGCCGCTGAGCTAGCCACCTCGCCGCGAAGAACACGGGCCCCGTCGACCATGGCACGCATCTTGTCGAAGGCAACCTCGCGCGGGAGGTACTTCATGCCGCAGTCGGGCGCCACGATGATGTCCTCGGCCGGCACGTGGGGCAGCGCTCTGCGGATCCGGTCCGCGACGACGCCTGCCGTTTCGACGGTGTGGTCGCCGAGGTTGATGACGCCGAGAATGATCTTCTTGCCGGGCAGCTCGGCGAGGACGGAGCAGTCGAGCTGTGACTGGGCTGTCTCGATCGAGACTGCGTCGCACGAGCACGCCGCCAGCTCCGGCAGGAACGAGTAGCCGGACGGGCGTTCGTGGATGATGGCGGCGTATCCGAAGCAGATGTGGACCGCGGTCATGCCGCTGACCCCGTCGAGCGCCCGGTCGAGCGCCGCCACCCCGTACTCCCTCGCCTTCTCGGGACGTGCCTGGAGGTACGGCTCGTCGATCTGCACCATGTCCGCCCCAGCCTCGAACAGATCGCGGATCTCCTCGTTCACGGCCTCCGCGTACGCCAGGGCGGCGCTCGCCTCGTCGGGGTAGTGGTCGTTCTGCGCCTGCTGCGTCATCGTGAAAGGTCCGGGAACGGTCATCTTGATCGGGCGATCCGTGTGGCTGCGCAGGAAGCGCACGTCTTCGACCTCCACAGGGTGATGCCGCCGGATCGGCCCGACGATCCTCGGTACCGGGTTGGGATGACCGCTCCGGTCGAGAGCCGTCCCCGGGTTGTCGATGTCGACCCCGGCGAGCGCCGTGGCGAACCGATTGGAGTAGCTCTCCCGTCGCATCTCGCCGTCGGTGATGACGTCGAGGCCGGCTTCCTCCTGAGCACGGACCGCGAGCACGGTCGCATCGTCCTGGGCCTCCTCGAGATATGGCTCCTCGACGAGCCACAGCTCGCGTGCTCGCACACGTGGCGGAAACCGTCCCGCGAGCTTCCCTCGATCGATCAGCCACTCCGGTTGGGCGTAACTGCCGACGAGCATCGTGGGGAAGAGCGGTAGCTGCATGTGGCCTCCTGCGGCGATGTCCCATCCGCGTACGGTCATTCACGGCCGCCAGCGACGGCGCCGGGCACGTCCGCGCGGTGCGGATCGGAGTGTGGCACGAATGTTGGTGGCCCGGAGAGGACGCACCGGTGGACGGGTCCTGCGGAATGACGGTGTCGATGCGTGCCGCCACGTCGTTTGGCCCGTCGGACACGGCGGGCAGAATCGCCCCAGCCACGCGGTCGCGTGCTGGAGGCGAGGAGGGTTCGGGGTGACGGATCAGGTGGTCCACGGGGTGCACGACTACGACGACGACCCGCGCAACGACGCGGCGCTCGTCTCTGTCAACGGGGAGCTCAAGCATCGGGCGGAGGCTGTTGTGTCGGTCTTCGACTCGGGATTCGTGCTCGGCGATGGCGTGTGGGAGGGGCTGCGGGTCCACGGCGGCCACCCAGTGTTCCTCGACCAGCATCTCGACCGCCTCTACGAGGGCGCGAAGGCGATCGCGCTCGACATCGGGCTCAGCCGACATGACCTGCGACGCGCGATCTACGAGACGCTGCGCGCCAACGGGATGACCGACGGCGTGCATGTGCGCCTCATGGTGACCCGGGGTGTGAAGCGAACGCCGTACCAGGATCCTCGGGTGACGGTCGGACCGGCGACGATCGTGATCGTCCCCGAGTACAAGCAGCCGAGACGCGCAATCCTCGACACCGGGATCCGCCTGTTCACCGTCCACGTGCGGCGCCCCTATCCGGACGTGCTGGACCCCAAGTTGAACACCCACAGCAAGCTCAACGACATCACCGCCTGCATCCAGGCCTACTCAGCGGGTGCTGACGAGGCGCTGATGCTCGACCCGCACGGCTTTGTCGCCACGTGCAACTCCACCCACTTCTTCGTCGTCCGCCGTGGCGACCTCTGGACGTCGTCGGGCGCCTTCTGCCTCGGTGGCATCACCCGCGGCACGGTGCTGCGGTTGTCGCGCGAGGCCGACATCCCGACCTACGAGCGCGACTTCAGCCTGACGGACGTGTACGGCGCCGACGAAGCGTTCGTCACCGGCACCTTCGCCGGCATCGTGCCCGTCCGCGAGGTCGATGGGCGCATGATCGGTGACGGTGACAACCGGCCGGTCATGCACCGCCTGCGGGCGCTCTACCAGGCCGCCATCGAGCGTGACGTCACCGCGGCGGCACGACGCTGACGGCGGCGACCAATGGAGACCCGCACTGACGTGATCCGGCTGGCCGTGTGGTCCGGCCCCCGCAACATCTCCACTGCCCTGATGCGGTCATGGGAGAACCGCCACGACACGGTGGTGGTCGACGAGCCGCTCTATGCCCACTACCTGATGGTGACCGGCCTGGACCATCCGGGCCGTGACGAGGTGATCGGTGCCGGTGAGACCGACTGGCGCAAGGTCGTGGCGGCGCTGCTCGGTCCGGTTCGCGGCGGGATCAGGGTCTTCTACCAGAAGCACATGGCCCATCACCTGCTGCCCGGGATCGCGCGAGGCTGGGTCGCCGGGCTCACCAACGTCCTGCTGATCCGTGACCCTCGCGAGGTGGTGGCGTCCTACGTCCGCTCCCGGGCCGACATCACCGCCGAGGACCTCGGCCTTCCCCAGCAGATCCGGCTGTACGACGAGCTGGTGGCTGCGGGAAGCCCGCCGCCCGTCATCGACGCGCGCGATTTCCTCCTCCATCCCGAGCCCCACCTGCGAGCGATGTGCCGCCACGTCGGGGTGGACTTCGCGGCGCAGATGCTGGCATGGCCGCCGGGTCGTCGGGACTCCGACGGTGTGTGGGGCCGGTACTGGTACGACGCTGTGTGGCAGTCGACCGGGTTTGCAGAATATCGGCCGCGGCATCTGCGACTGGATGGGCCGGCGGCCGCGGTGGCCGAGGAGTGCCTGCCCATGTACGAACGCCTCCACGAGGCACGTTGGGTGATCTGAGCCGATCGGTGGTGCGCTCGTCCAGCCTGACTCAAGTCCGCTTAGGGCGCAGCGACCTGCGCGTACATCGCGTCTTGCCGATACCCGTCGTGTGGTGCGCCGGTGTAGAAGTCGATCTGTGGCGAGGTCGCCCGGGCGTTGAGGCCGGTCCACACCACGTGGATCGTGTCATCGGGCCCCACTGCCAGGCCGGTGTAGTCGCCGTGGAACACGTTGCAGTCCTTGCCCTCGGCGCTGCCGGGCCACGGCGGATCGGTGTATCCGGCGGGTCCACAGACCGCAGGCCAAGCAGTCGTGTATTGCCCCGCCCAATGCGTGACCGAGATGTCGATTTGCTCCGGGACACCGAGGAACTGCTTCCCGCTACCAGTGTTCACGACGTGCTGGAACGCGTCGGCGCGGCCGTCGTCGGCGGGATCGATGTCCTCGTCCCAGGCGGCCACGAACGTGCCTGCCGACGTGTAGCCGCCCCACGGGAACCACTGGTGCCCGAACGTCCCGTCGAGCAGCGTCCGTCCCGACCACGTCGCCCCGCCGTCCGTCGAGGTCGTTACGAATACGTCGGTGTCCGAGTCCGGGCCGGCCGCGCAGGGGTCGTAGTCGGGCGCTTCGCCGGGCAACGCGAGGAAGCAGTCAGGCGTCGCGTTCGGGTTGGGCGTCCCCCGGTCGGCGAACACGATCGTCACGTTGTCGGGGTTGGTCGGATCCACGGAGATGTTCCCGGCCGAGGCCCAGCGGATCTGGTGACCCCAGACCGTCTGCCGGAATATCACCGAAAATGGCATGTCCGACAGGCCGTCCTCCAGCTGGGCGGCGGGAACGGGGGCCGAGAACGAGGCGCCACCGTCAGCGGACTTCACCACCATGACCTGGTTGTCGAGATCGAGCGGCACCTCCCACTCCGCCTCGTTCTGGCCGTTGAGGAAGTGGACGTAGACGTCTCCGTTCGACGCGACCGCCGGATAGCTGAACTGGTCCTCGTCGCACTCGCTCGGGGGACCGGTCTCCTGATGCGTGCAGTAGGTGGGGTTCGACCCCGAGATCTCCCGCGGCGTGCTCCACGTCGAACCGCCATCATCGGAGTAGGTCAAATAGATCGGCGACTCGGCGTAGCTCCCCTGGAGACCGTTGAGGAACCGGCTGGCCGTCACGTAGGTGCGGCCGTAGTGGGGGGAGCCGGGGTTGTTGTCCACCGCGATGTATTCCTTGTCCCAGAACACCGCGTTGTTCGCCGGGCC
The DNA here is from genome assembly GCA_035697145.1 of Acidimicrobiales bacterium. GTDB lineage: Bacteria > Actinomycetota > Acidimicrobiia > Acidimicrobiales > VFJN01 > DASQUK01. The sequence goes on along the minus strand of DASSDL010000021.1, from coordinate 30,764 downwards.
GATGCCAGCGCCGGTGCCCTTGAACACCACAACCGGCGCGCTCCAGGTGAGGCCCCCATCGGTCGAGCGGCTGACACCGACATTTCCGGCGGCGACGAATGCGCCGCCCTGGCCGGCCACGTTCTGGAGCTGCGCCATCAGGGCAACACCATTCTTGGCGTCGAAGGCCGGTGCTGGGTCGCCGCTGCCGTTACCGCTGCCGAAGGGGATCTGGCCATCGACCCAGGTCTCACCGCCGTCGAACGACGTGAAGAAGCCGGTGGGCACAAGGGCCTGCCGGGCCCCGGTCGAGTTGTTGAACCGGTAGAAGTAGTCGTTCGAGCCCGCCAGCAGGTGGTCCGGGTCGAGAGGGTCGACCGCAATCGCGATCTCGTTGTCCGGCGCAAAGTCCTGACCGAACTCCGTGTCGTTGCAGCTCATGTCGACTGCGGCCGCCGACGGATCGCCCGAGCTCTCGCAGGTGAACCTCTCGATCTGCTTCTTGCTGAACTGACCTCCCGCCAAGCCGGGCAAGAGGTCGAACTGCTGCGGTGCGGGGAGCAGCTTCATCGCGATGAGGTCCGAGGTGCTGAACGGCCGGTCCCTCCCCGCCGACGGCCCGGCGTTCACGCCAACCATGCCGACCACCAGCGTCACCGTGGCCAAGACCAAGACGATCCGTCGCACGACGCCACCCCCTCTGTCGGTTGCTGCACGGAACGTAAGCCACCGACGTGGGAGCCGCAACCATTCCACGTCACCGTATTTGCAAACCGGTTACCGCGGCTGGCGCCGAGTAAGACACTAAGGGGGTGTTCACGGTCCTCCGCCCGGCTACAGAGCTCGGCGTGAGGCTGGACTGGTTACACGCGCCGCCCTGACCGGGTATGGAGTGTGGCAGAGGGTGGGAGAGGGCGCTCTCAACTTCTTCGACCGTCCGAAGGAGACATCATGCGATCCCGTGCACGCTCACATCCACGAAACCGCCGTATGGCGCTGCTCGCGGTGCCGCTCGCACTGCTCGTCACCGGCCTGGCCACGCCGGTCGGTGCCGCCGCACCAACCCGTAGCAGCGCACCGTCTGCTGTCGCGGCGGAGTACCCGACCGATGCGCAGGGCCGGGTCACGTTCCGCCAGACCGGTGCGCCGTATCTGGACGCCGAACTGCCCGTCGCCAAACGGGTCCAGGACCTGATGGGCCGGATGACGCTGGAGGAGAAGGTCGGCCAGATGACCATGGCCGAGCGCGGCGCCGTCACCGGCGACCCGACGCAGGTCACGACCTTGATGCTCGGCGCGGTGCTGTCCGGCGGAGGCTCGGTGCCGGCGGACAACACGCCGGCCGGTTGGGCCGACATGGTCGACATGTTCCAGGCGCATGCGCTGCAGACCCGGTTGCAGATCCCGATCCTGTACGGCGTGGACTCGGTGCACGGTCACGGAAACCTGTATGGGGCAACGGTCTTCCCGCACAGCATCGGGCTCGGCTCGACCGGTGACCCGAAGCTGATCGAGCGGATCGAGCACGTGGTCGCCGAGGAGACCCGGGCCACGGGTCCGCAGTGGTCGTTTGCGCCCTGCGTGTGCGTGGCGAGGGACGCCCGGTGGGGCCGGACGTACGAGAGCTTCTCCGAGGACCCGCGGCTGGTGACCCGCCTCAGCAGCGGGATCAGAGGGTTTCAGGGTGACAACGCCGGCGACCTGCGCGACAACGACCGCGTGCTGGCGTCGGCCAAGCACTACGCGGGTGATGGCGACACCGAGTTCGACACCGCTGCCGGCGATTACACGATCGACCAGGGCGTGACGATCACCAACCGCGAGGACTTTGCGCGGATCGATCTCGCCCCGTTCGTCGCGGCCGTACGACGGCACAAGACGGGCACCGTGATGCCGTCCTTCTCCAGCGTGGACTGGACCGAAGACGGGATCGGCAACCCGCTCAAGATGCACGCGCATCGCGAGCTGATCACCGATGTACTGAAGAACCAGATCGGGTTCGACGGGTTCGTGATCTCGGACTGGGAGGGCATCCACCAGATTCCCGGCGACTGGGCGACCCAGGTGCGGACCGGTGTGAACGCCGGCACCGACATGTTCATGGAGCCGTTCTCCTCCGAGCCGTTCGAGACCACCCTTCTCGACGAGGTGAACGCCGGCCGGGTGCCCATGGCGCGGATCGACGACGCGGTGCGACGCATCCTGACCAAGAAGTTCGAGCTCGGCCTGTTCGAGCACCCGTTCACCGACCGGTCGAATCTGGACGACGTCGGTTCGGCGGAGCACCGCGCGCTGGCCCGCGAGGCCGTCGCCAAGTCGCAGGTGTTGCTGAAGAACTCGGACGACGTGTTGCCGCTAGGTGAGGACGCCACGGTGTATGTCGCCGGTCGCAACGCCGACGACATGGGTAACCAGGCCGGCGGCTGGACGCTGAGCTGGCAGGGCGCGTCGGGCCAACACCGGATCCCCGGCAATACCATCCTCGACGGCATCCGCCAGGTCGCACCGCAGGCGCAGGTGACATACAGCAAGGACGCCTCCGCGCCGGTGGGCAACGCCGACGTCGGCGTAGTGGTTGTCGGCGAGACGCCATACTCGGAGGGGTTCGGCGACGTCGGCGGGCCGCGCTGGGGCTTCGACCCGGAGGACGGCGGGGTGCTGCGCGAGGCGAAGAGCCTCGAGCTGCAGCCGGGTGACGCCGCTGTGGTCGACACGGTGTGTGACGCGGTCCGCGAGTGCGTGGTCCTGGTTGTGTCCGGCCGTCCGCAGGTGATCGCACCCGAACAGCTGGCGAAGATCGACGCGCTGGTGGCGTCCTGGCTGCCGGGCTCGCAGGGTGAGGGCATCGCGGACGTGCTGTTCGGCAACCAGCCGTTCACCGGCAAGCTGTCGCACACCTGGCCGGCCAGCGCCGACCAGGAGCCGATCAACGTGGGCGACAGCGACTACGACCCGGCGTTCCCCTACGGCTGGGGGCTGCGCACGAAATAGCCTTTCGCTCGAAGGCTGCAAGCCGTGGTACGTCTCCGGTAGGTCGCTGCTCCGGCGCGAGGTGGCCGATAGCGGACCACACCTCGTGCCAAGCGCCGGCCGGGACGTGGCAGGCGAAAGCCGGTCGAGGGGTACCGCAACAAGCGCGTGACAACATCCTGACCGTCCACCGTCTCGATCTAAGGGCAGAAGGCGCCGACGGAGGAGCTGTGCATAGGCGAGCATGGATCGACGAGCGGCGGGCCGCAGTCATCGCGGACTATGACGCGGAGGCGGCCACCTACGACCAGGACCCCTACCCGAACGAGGTCCAGCAAGAGTGGGTCCGCCGTCTGCTGGCTACCTGCCCGCCCGGAGGCACGGTGCTGGACGCACCATGCGGGACCGGCCGCTACTTCCCGCTGGTGGCTGACAGCGGCCGTCGAGTCGTCGGCATAGACCAATCAGCCGGCATGCTCGAGCAGGCCCGAGCTCGCGGCATCGCTATCGAGCTCGAGCACGTCGGGCTGCAGGAGCTGGCCCTTATCGCCCGCTTCGACGCCGTCATGACCATCGACGCGATGGAGAACGTAGCCCCCGAGGACTGGCCGCTCGTGCTCGCGAACCTCCACCGAGCCATGCGAGCGAGCGGCCACCTCTACTTGACGGTCGAGGAGCAAGACCAGGAGCACGTCGAAGCGGCCTACGCCGAGCTCGTCGCCAGGGGGCTCCCGGCCGTGGCCGGCGAGGTCGTGGATGGTGACGTCGCCGGGTACCACTACTACCCCCAGCGCGTGCAGGTGCTCGCTTGGCTCGACTCCGAGAACCTCGAACTCATCGACGAGCACTACAGGAAGGAAGACGGCTGGGGTTACCGGCATTTCCTGCTGCGGTCGCATTGACGAGCGCGCCGCGCGTGACACGGCCCCGGACCCGCTTCGCGCCAGGCAATACAACCGATGGTTCTGACTCCGCGCGCCACCCGGCCGGCGATCTGGGACGCTGGAGATGAACAATGCCGCAACGGTTCCAACGATCGCGTCGCAAGGGAGCGCGACTTCCCGCGAGCGTCGTCGTCGTGACTCGGCCGACCAAGTGGGGCAACCCGCATCCCTTGGAGCTCGGCAGGGAAGAGGCGGTTCGTCGGTACCACGAGGACCTGCTCGCGGGTCGGTTGGCGGTCACGATTGAGGACGCCAGACGGGAGCTTCGCGGGCGCGACCTCGCGTGTTACTGCCCGCTCGACGAACCCTGCCACGCCGACGTGCTGCTGGCGGTCGCCAAAGAGTAAGCCGCCTTCGGGCCTTGGGGGACCCTCCGACCTCGCGGAGTGTGCGCTCGACCGCCGCTACTACGTTAGGCGTAGTACGTTTTACGGCGTGGCGACCCGACGCCTGCTCGTACTCGTCAGTCTCACCGACGGTCCAAAGCACGGCTATGCGATCCAGCAGGACATCGAGAGCTTCGCCCGCGTCCGGCTGGGTCCGGGCACCCTGTACGGCGCCATCGGCTCCCTAGAGCGTGATGGTCTGATCCGGGCACTACGCGGTGAGGATCGCCGACGACCATACGAGGTGACGCCGGCGGGCCGGCAGGCCCTCCAAAACGAGCTCGACACCATGACGGCCGTGCTGCGCCGCGCCGGAGCCGCGTTCACATGACCCGCCGGCTCACGCGCCTCGCTGTCCGGATGCTGCCGGCCCACACGCGTCACCGCTACGGCCGGGAACTGATCCTGCTCCTGGACCGCTCGCCTCGCCCCGTCGCCGACACGATCGATGTGTTGTTCCTAGGCGCCCGCCAGCAACTGGAGGCTCCCATGCGTCGCCCGATGTACACCATTGCCCGCATTTCGCTCGCGGTCTCGCTCGTCTTGCTCGGCTACACGGTGAACGACCTCAGAGCCGGCCTGACCGAGCTTCCGCAGCACTGGTGGAGCAGCGGCGCGGCTGCGGCCGTGGTCGCCAGCAGTGCAGCTGCGCTTCTGACCCGACACCGATCTACGGAACAGAGTTCGGCGATCGAGTGAGAACCCCCCGTCCGCGGGTGCCGCCCCGGCGTTGGCCAACACCCAGGGTCAGCCTCACCCCACCAGATCAGGCGATCTGTTCTCTCGATGGGCCTGACCCAGATGCGTGCCGATCCGGGACGGCCCGACGCGGCGGGCCGGCCTGATCCGCGCTCAGCCCAGCGGGGAGCCGATCCCCGGTAGGACCCCGTCCGTCTTTGGTGCGGGGTGGCGCTATCCGGCGGTCGAGAATGTGCCTTCGTGGATTGTCTGGTTGGCGTTGTCCGCGACCGCCAGCACCTCGAACTTGTAGTCGGTGCCGGGCTCGAGGAACTCGGCGGGAACGGTCACGCTGGTGTCACTGGCGGGGAGATCGACGCTGAAGACCCGCAGCGGCTCCTCCAGCTCGACGATGACCTGGTAGCCGGCGATCTCGATACCCGCCGGTTCGGTTACCGGTTCCCACTCGATGACCGTGTTGGCCGGGTCGACGACCCCGCCCTCAGCCGGTGCCACCACGTTGGGCTCGGCGGGAATGTCATGCGAGAGCGTCGCGGAGCCGACCAGCCTTTGCCCCTCGACCGTCGTACCAGCGAAGCGGTACCTCCCCTCGGGGAACATCGCGAACAGCTCATCGAGCGGAAGGTCGGCCAGCGACGGTTCCGCGCTCTCAAAGAACAGCTCGGTGACACCGATATCGCCGACGCTCCCGTCCGCTTCGATATCGAGCAGCAGCTCCCCATCCGGGCTGAACACCTGCACGTTGTCCCAGCCCTCCCCGTCAAGGAGAGCCTGAATGCCCGCGTCCTGCGCCGTGGCGTTCAACTCGAACAGGATCCTCGCCTTGGAAAACCGGATCGTCTGGGCGGCGCTCTCTTGGCCGGCCGAGGCAACCGACGCCGCTGCCATCAAGGCAATGACGACCACCACACCACCAATCCATGCCCTCGTTGAGACGTGATGTCGAAGAATCATGTCGCGTTCCCCCTGTCTCGGACGCAGCGAGTATCCGCAACCGTCCCTGAACCCCCACTGAACGACATGCACCCTTCGCCGGTCGACAACGGGCCGCTCCGTTTGGCCCTGGCCGGCCAGCTCAGGAGGGCTCCTGGGCGTCACGCCACATCAGCCAGAGGTGCGGACCGCCGCCGGGCACGTCGAGCTCGCCGATCACCTCGAAGCCGTGCCCTTCGAATAAGGGCACGTTCGCCTCGGTTTGCGTCTCCAGGTACGCGGGCTGGCCAGTGTTGGCACGGTCGTCGAGAACGTGGCGGACCAACGCCGAGCCGACGCCCTCGCCCTGATGCGCCGGGTCGGTGCCGAGCACCGCCAGGTACCAGTGCAGCGCCTTGGGATGGCGTCGCTCGATCGCCCGCATCACCGCCTGGCCGCGCCGAATCCGGGCGCGGCCGGCGATCATGGCGGTTGCCATGCGCAGGTTGCCCAGCGCCCCGAGGCTGCGGTCATCGGAGCGCTGCCAGATGGCCGCCCCGCGCGTGGCCTGGTCGGTCAGCACGGTTGCGCCGTGGTCCCGCGTGGCACGCAGCAGCGAGCGGAACATCCTGGCGAGCCGGCGGATTCGGTCGGGCTGGGGATAGACCCAGGTCCATACCGGGTCGTCGGCGTAGGCGCGTCCCAACACGGCGCCAAGGGCATCGAGGTCGTCCGCTGTCACCACGCGAACGCTCGTGGTCACATGGCGGACCCTAGCGGGGTGGTTGACATCCCGGGCCAGCGTTGTGCATTTCTGGCCCGCTTCGGCCCGGGCAAACACGTAGCGGTGTGGGTTGAGTCGAATCCCCGGGGCGCCAGGCGACGAAAGTTGACCTCTATACTCGGCTTTAGGACGTCCCCAAGTGCCCCGTGCCAGGAGCCGCTGCGTGGCATCGATCATCGGATTCCCCGACCCCGTCAATGAGGTGTCCGCTCGTGTTGTCGCGGCTGGCGTCGTGGTGCTCGGCCTCGTCACGGTCGTGCTCGACCAGCCGTGGCTGAGCGCCGTGATCGCCTACGGCTTCGTGGCGCGCGTGATCACCGGTCCTACGCTGAGCCCGCTCGGACAGCTGGCCACTCGGGTGGTCACGCCGCGGCTGGGGGTCGAGCCTCGTTTTGTGCCCGGGCCGCCGAAGCGTTTCGCTCAAGGGATCGGGGCCGTCCTCTCGGTGACGGCCGCCGTGCTGGCTCTCGGTTTCGGCCTGCCCGGTGCCGGCTCTGCCGTGCTGGGCGCGCTCGTTGTCGCCGCCGGCCTCGAGGCGGGGCTCGGGCTCTGCCTCGGCTGCCAGGTCTTCGCCCTCCTGATGCGTGCCGGGGTCATACCCCGGGAGGTCTGCGAACGCTGCGCCGACCTCGGCTGGGGCGGTGGCGGACGCACCCGACGCGCCCCGACCACCGCCCGCTGACAGCACCAGAACCTGGCTCCGACGGCAACCCTGGCCATGGATTCGGAGGAACGATGACCCGACCCGCTCACGCCGGGGCCGCTGGCCGATCGGCGTACCCGCTCACGCCCTTTGTCGATCGCCTTCCGATCCCGCCCCGCTACGTCATCACCGAACCGACCCGTCTCACCGTCAGGGTCGAGACGGCACAGCACCGCTTCCATCGCGAGCTGCCCCGGTCGCGGGTGTGGACCTATGACGGCCACCTTCCCGGACCGACGATCGAGGTCCGTCGGGGCGTGTCGGTCGAGGTGGCGTGGGAGAACCACCTCGAGGGCACCTTGCCGGTGACGGTCGTCCGCACGCCGGCCTACGAGGCGGAGGGCGTGCCGGTGCAGTGCCTGCCGGGGCGCAGCGGCGGCCAGCCCGACCCTTCCGCGGCCGCGTTGCCCGGATTCTCGGTCGTTCACGTCCACGGCGCCGTCACCCACGCCGCGAGCGACGGATGGACCGAGAACCTCGCGGCGCCGGGCCAGCAGGCGCTCGACACCTATCCCAACGACCAGCGCGCCGCGCTGCTCTGGTACCACGACCACGTCATGGGCGTGACCCGCTTCAGCGTGTACGCCGGGCTGGCCGGGTTGTGGATCGTCCGGGAAGACCGCGAGCGCGAGCTCGACCTGCCCGAGGGGCCGCCCTACGAACTGCCGCTGCTGCTCACCGACCGCAACTTCGACACCGGCGCCGACGCCAGCTTGACCGGCGAGCTGCTCCACAAGACCGACCCAGAGGTGATGGAGTGCTTCAGCCCGTTCACCGCTGTCAACGGTGCTGTCTGGCCGGTAGTCGAGGTCGAGCCGACCACCTACCGCTTCCGCATGCTGAACGGCTCGAACGCCCGCACCTACCGGCTCGTGCTCACCCGAGACGGCGAACCCGACCACGGGCGGATCAGTCAGATCGGCACCGAGGGTGGGCTTCTGCTCGCGCCCACACCACCGCCGGCCCAAGGACTCGTCCTGGCATCAGCCGAACGGGCCGACCTTCTCGTCGACTTCTCGGACCTAGCGCCGGGCACCGAACTCACGTTGTGGAACACCGCCACGGCGCCCTTCGATGGGACCTTCGCCGATCCCGTCACGGCGGGCACAGCCAATCTCGACGGGTTGTTGCCCTACCCGGAGGTGCTGCGGATCCGTGTCGTCGATGGCCGCCGCCGTGAGAGCCGACCGACCCCGCAGGTGCTCGCAACCGACTTCCAGCGAGTGATCCGCGACGAGCTCGACGGTGTGGTGCTGCGTGCGATCGCTCTCGTCGAGCAGAAGGCCGACGTCGAAGGCGAGCCGCCCATGCTGACCCTGCGCGAGCTCGTCGAGGATCCCGACAGCGCCGAGGGCGCCATATCACTCGTCGAGCAGCGCGACGGCGACGAGACCCGCGAAACGCGGTGGCGGACCGTCGCCACACGCTTCGAGGACACCGTCACATTCTTCCCCGTGCTCGGCCAACCCGAGATCTGGCGACTCGTCAACCTGACCGAGGACACCCACCCGATCCACGTCCACCTCGACGCCTTTCAGGTCCTCGACCGCCAACCTGCCGTCGTGGAGATCGACGACACGGCGATCGCGGCCGGGACGACCCGCGCCACCGTGCGCGTCGCAGTGGCGCCCGACGACGACATCCCCCACGCACTCGACGACAACGAACGGGGCCTCAAGGACACAGTGCGAGTCAACGCCAACGAAATCGTCGACATCGTGGTGCGCTTCGGCACCTTCGCCGGCCGCTACATGTACCACTGCCACATCCTCGAACACGAAGACCACGACATGATGCGGCCCTTCGTCGTCATGCCCGCCGAGCTCATGCCCTTCATGGGCATGCACACCTGAGACGCCCGGCTCGGCGCTGCCCACCGCTGACCGGCTGGCGACCAGCCGCCACCCGCGCGCGGCCGATCCGGTTCGGCGTGGCGTCCTTCGTCGGTTAGGCGGCGAGGGCTCGGGTCATCCGGGTTGCGCGTCCTCCTCGAGCACCGCTCGGGCCAGCTTCTTGGGTGCGACCAGCGTGTAGGAGGTGCGGATCCACTCCTCGATTTCTCTCCACCGCTTGGCGCTCGTGGTGGTCGGGATGCTCACCGAGATCCAGCCATGTCGGCCCAACCCGTAGCCGGTCGGCTCGGCCTTCGGATCGGTCGCCACGACCGCGGCAGCTTCCTCCTTGGGCAGCTTGACGCTGACGCCGCTGGCGTCAGGCGAACAAAAGATGAACGACTTGCCGTTCACGCGGAAGGTCGGCTCGCCGTCCCACGCCTCCACATCGACCCGCTCGGCCTGCGGAAGCCGGGCCACGACCTCTTCCAGCCGATCCATGTTGCTCACTGCTGGCCCTTCAGGGGTGCCTGCAGGCTCCAGATGCGACCATCCGGATCGCGGACATGCATCTCCTGCGTCCCCCAGTGCGTCTGCTCGAACGGCTTCACCACCTCGACCGGTGGCCCCGGACGGCAGGTCTCAGCGTCGCTGACTCGCACCAGGACCTGCAGCCCTAGGGCTTCGTCGGCCGGCAGCTCCTCGACGAACACGTAGGGCCCGTCGCCGCAGCGCAGCATCCCCGAACCATGATCGGTCTCGAACTCGATCTCGAAGCCGAGCTCTCGGAAGAACTTGGCGGCCCTCCCCCAGTTGTGCGTCTCGACATAGATGCCTTCAATACCCTCGGTATCCATCAGCTCCTCCTCTGCTCCGTCAACCGTCTTTGGACGTCGAGATAGGCGCGCAACGCATCGGCCACGAGCGCCGACAGCGACCGCTCCGTATCGATGGCGTGATGCTTCACCTGCCGGATCAAGTCGACCGGGAGGTAAACGTTGAACTGCTTCACCTCGTCCCGAGGCATGCAAGGATGCTAGCAAGCTAACAGCTACCTGGCAAATGGGAGTAAGGCGCGGTGCGAGAGACGGAGGCCGATGGGCGCCGGGGCTCGGGTGCTCGGGACCGATCAGCCGTCCTGGCCAAACGTGACGACAACGCTCCCGACCTTGTGGCCGCCGTCGACCCGGCGGTGCGCTTCGACGATCTGCGCGAACGGCACGACCGAATCGATCACCGACTTCAACACTCCCTCCTCGGCCAGCGACATGAGGGTTCGATAGCCGTCGGCGGTGATCGAGGAATCATTCTCGCTGCCGCTGATCACGGCCTTCTGCCGCGACGCGGCGAGCATCTGCCAGAGATCGCCGATGACCATCAAGAAGCGGCCGCCCGGTTTCAGCGAACCTTTGACCCGCGCGTAGGGCGCGTTGCCGTGATTGTCCATGATCACGTCATAGCGCTGCCCGTTGCGCGTGAAATCCGCCGCTGTGTAGTCGATGACATGGTCGGCCCCGAGGCCCCTGACCAGTTCCGCGTTCGCGCCGCTGCACACGCCGGTCACCTCGGCGCCGAGGTGTTTGGCAAGTTGCACGGCCATGGTGCCGACCGCGCCGGAGGCGCCGTTGATCAGGATCGTTTCACCGGAGGCGAGCTTCCCCAGCCGGAAGAAGGTGAGAGCCGTCGTACCGCCGAAACAGACTGCCACGGCATCCTGATAGCTCAGGTTCTCGGGGATCCTGGCCATTGCTCCCTGTTCGGCCACGGTCACGTGCTCGGCGTGGCAGCCGAAGTCGAACCCGCGCGAGGCGACCACCCTGTCGCCCGGCTGGAAGCGAGTGACCGCCCTCCCCACCGCCTCGACGTGCCCGGCCATCTCGAAGCCGAAGATGGGCTGCTTCGGCTTGGTCAAGCCGAGTCTCAGCCGCATCGGCAGGCTCAATCCGCGCGGGACGCGGAGTGCTCTCACCCGGGTGTCGCCGGAATTGACCGTCGTCGCAAACACCTTGACCAGCACTTCGCCGTCGGCCGGCACGGGCTTCGGAACCTCCCTGATCTGCACGACCTCCGGCGGCCCGTATCTTTCGCAGACTGCGGCCTTCATCGCCCACCCAATCGGTGCATCGCGGCACGGTATCAGTGGCCCCGCTGCACGGCCCCAGACTGTGTTCGCCCGGTCGGGGACGGCAGCGCTCGCTGCTGGAGCGACGTCACGCTCCCGGAGATAGGTGGCGCGTTTGTGTTGCGAGACGCGGAGCGCCCGGGCTTCGACCTGCAGGGGTCAGTAGGCCGACGCCAGCGCTTCTGTCGGCAGCGAGTCGAGCGCCTCGTCCGGCACTACGTTGTCGCCCTTCGGGCTGAGCATGCCGGCAAGGGCCGCGCCCCCCGGGCTTTGCTTCGGAATGACGAGCAGGTACTCCTTCGGGGGGTCGTCGCGGCGCTCGCGCTTCTTCCCCTTCGGCCAAGGCAGGTTCGTGGCTGTCCCCTTGGCTCGCTCGAAGAGGTGCCACGGCACGGCGACGAGCCACTCGATGACCCAGTAGAAGACCCGGCCGACGACAGCCACGGCCGTGGGCGCGCCGACAGACACGACGCCGGCGGTGGCCATCCCAGTCACCTGCCCCACCTTCACCGGCAGGGACGGACCGCTGCGACCGAAGCGGCCTGCAGCGATGGCGGCGGCCCGCACGGCGATCCACATGAGGGCGCGAGTCATCGCCGTGGCACCCGACTCCCGCAGGGCCCGGCGAAACAGACCGTCGGCGTCCCACGGGTCAACCCGGGGCAGCTTGTCGTCGTCGCGCTTCGACTCCCGCCACACGGCGTCGTGCAGGACGCCGGGCTCGCTGTTGGGCCCGGCGGTGTCGAACAGCCAACGGACCGGCCGGGGAATCGACGCGAAATCGGTGTTGAAGCCCTTGCGCATGACGAAATAGTCGTTGCGGCCCTCGAACACGAGCGGGTCGAGCAGACGCCACTCCTCACCGACCTCGTGGCGAACGCTCAGCGGGGTGCGGAACGGCACGGCGGAACCCTACGGCGCCAGCCGCATGCCGGGCGAGGAGGCCGGCTAGGAGAGAGTGCTCCCCTCCGGTGCCATCGACATGCGTCGCTTGTCCGGCGATCAGGGGGCAGGCTGGACCCCGTGTCCATGGACGATGAGCGCCAGCGTCTGGCGGCGACGTTCGACCGAGCGGCGGATCTGTACCAGCGGGCTCGGCCGGAGTACCCGGGCGAGCTCTACGACCGCCTGCTTCAGATCACCCAACTATCGCCAGGCGCGCGTCTGCTGGAGATCGGTTGTGCAACCGGCAAGGCGACCCTTCCTTTCGCGCAGCGCGGGTTCCGCATCACCTGTGTCGAGCCGGGCGCTGCGCTCGCGGCGGCAGCGCGGGAGAACCTGGCCGGGTTTGACGTCGACGTCGTCGAGGCACGCTTCGAGGACTGGACCCCGACGGGCGAACCATTCGCAATGGTCTTCGCCGCCACCTCTTGGCACTGGATCGAGCCGACTGAGCGCTACCCCAAGGCAGCCGATCTCCTGGAACCCCGCGGCTACCTCGCGTTGTGGGGTGCGGGCCACGTCATCCCCTACGACGGCGACCCGTTCTTCGAAGAGCTCCAGGAGGTCTATGACGAGATCAGCGAGTCCCTCCCGACCGGCGCCACACTGCCGCGGCCTCAGGAGCTGGCCGACGACCGCGATGAGATCGAGGCGAGCGGGCTCTTCGAGGTGATCGACATCACCCAGTACGACTGGGAGACCGCCTACGACGCCGAGGGCTACATCGACCTTCTGAACACGTTCTCGGGCCACATCGCCATGCAGGACTGGCAGCGAGACCGCCTATACGGCGAGATCCACCGACGCCTCGGAAACAGACCCGGCGGCCGCCTGCGCCGGCACTGGGGTGGCGTCCTCCATGTCGCCCGACGCCGCACGGCCTAACGTCCGCTCGACCACATCCCGCGGCCCTGCCCTGGCCCTGTGGGTGCGTCCCATTACGCCAGGCACAAGACACAGAACGCCGGACGCCCGACGTGCTGGAACTGGTCGACCAGCCGCGCATATCGGCACTTTGAGGCACCGTGCTCGGCGCCGGCAGCGGCGTCGCCAAGAACTGCTACCCGCCCCGCTGGCGTGGCCGGGTTTCCTCGGTGTCGTCAGCCCCGCCGTCTATCGGACGGTGGATCTCACACATTCAGCGCGCCCCGGAGCGTCGTCACTGGCGCTGGGACGGTGACCGTGCCGATGCGCTTCGGATAGCTGCGCCGTCATTGAACCGGAGCTTCGCGTGCGTCGAGTAGGCGGCGACGTCGACGACACCTTCTCGCCGGACGCCTACCGGTCACTCTGGGCCCCCGGACCAGCGGCCGCACGCCGCGCGTCGATGCGCGCGCGAACGTCACGCCAGTCGACCGGGAGGTCGGCGGCCTTGCCCGTCCAGAACACGAACGTCGACGGCAACATCATGGGCTTGATGGCCACGGTCTCGGCGTGGTGTGGATCGGCCCGGTTGAACCCCTGGAGCACGTCCTCGCCAACCCAAGCCGAAACAGTCCAGAACGTCTTGCGAGTCAGCTCGGCATCGAGGGCGTATCCGACAAGCCCCTCGCTGCGAGCCAGCTGTCTGCGGATCCGCAGCGTTGCCAACAAGAACCGCGGAACGTGCCGGTAGCTCTGCAACGGGAGCCGCGAGCCCATGATGGTGACCTCCGTGTCCGACGGCACCTCGCCGACTCGGGCCCAGGGAAGCTTTGGCATCGGTCTGCCCTCCGGGGTCTGGAACGTCTCAATGCTGCACGCGATCGTCGCAGCATCGGCTGACCGTTTCACGTCCGGAACCCGGCTGGTCCCGATGACCGCAGATCCTGCCTCGCTTGGGATGCGTGCTTAGTCGTGGCCGATCACGTGTGCGAGCTGGAGTATGCGCGTTGGGGGCAGGTACTGGTCGGTGACGCGGGCACCGAAGGGCGCCAGTGCGTCCTCGATGGCGTTGGTTATGGCGGCGGGCGCTCCAATCATCCCGCCCTCGCCGATGCCCCGAAAGTCGTTCTCGCCTGGGCTGAGTGTCTCGAGGTGGTGGACCTCGATGTCGGGGATCTCCATCGCAGTGGGGATCAGATAGTCCATGTACGTGGTCGCCTGCGGGTTCGCGGCGTCGTCGTACGCGCAGTGCTCGTAGAGCACCGCCCCGATGCCTTGGGCGACACCCCCTCGCACCTGACCGTCGACGACCGCTGGGTTGATCACCGGACCGCAGTCCTCGACCACCACGTACCGGGGGATCTTGACCAGTCCCGTTTCCAGGTCGATCTCGACGATGCAGGCGTGAGTCGCCGTCGACCAGCCGCAGTCGGTGTGACCGCGGTAGGTAGAGGTGACGTCGAAGGCCGGTTCGGTCCGGGCGCGCTTGGCGACGGTTGCCTCGTGTGCGATTTCGGCGAACGTGAGACCGCGGGACGGCACGCCCTTCACGTGGACATTGCCGGCGACGACGTCGATGTCCTCCGGCGCAGCCTCGAGCATCTGCGCTGCCTGCTCAACGATCAGCTGCCGCACCTCCCGCGACGCCCTTCGGACGGCGCCGCCCCCGACCGGAGCACCCCGGCTACCGCCGGTGCCGCCGATCGTGAAGGGCGTCTTGTCGGTATCGCCCCAGACGAGCCGGACGTCCTCGCGCGGCACGCCGAGCTCGTCGGCGACTATCTGGGCGAAGGTGGTCTCGTGGCTCTGGCCGTGGGGCATCTGCGGCGTGTACACGACGATGGCGCCATCCCGGTCCACGGTCGCTCGCGCTCGTTCGGCGAGCAGGAGGTTCGTGCCGGGGTTGATCGAGTCCCAGTACTCGTAGTGCCCGGGAGCGGCCTCGTGGTAGCACGCCATGCCGAGCCCGAGGTATCTGCCTTCGGCGGCGGCGGACCGGCGTTCGTTCTCGAACGCCTCGGGGTCCATCAGTTCGATGGCCCGCGTGAGGGTCTTCTTCGTCGACATGGTCTCGTCGACCCTCGGGCCGGTGATCATTGCGGTCGGCATGTCCGACTCGTCGATCATGTTCTTGAGTCGCACCTCGGCCGGCGATAGCCGGAGGGTCCGGGCGACGACGTCGATCATGCGCTCGCGCGCCCAGGTCTCGTTGGCCCACGGGCCTCGATAGGCGACGTACTTTCCCTTGTTGGTGGCAACGACCCGGGAGCGCACCTCGAACGCGTCCCAGTGGTACGAGCCCGGCAGCATCGTCTTGATGATGCGGGTGAAGCCCGGCGCTCCCGCCGGGAAGCCTGGGAAGGCCCCCTGATCGATGATGATGTCGACCTTGAGACCCCGGAACGTTCCGTCGTGGTCGACGGCGATCGAGACGGCGAGATCCTCCTCGCGCGCCTGACCGCCATCGGTGAGGTTCTCGACGCGATCCTCGATCCACTTCACGGACCGGCCGATCTCGATGGCGGCCGCCGCCAGGGCGATGTCCTCGCGGGCCACCTGGGCCTTCGATCCGAAGGCGCCGCCGATGTCGTGGGCCTTGACGGTGGGGTAGTCGTCCTTGCCGAGGAGGCCGATGCCGAGGAGGTTGATCCCGACGATCGAGGTCCGGTCCTTGCTGAACTGCGCTCGCATGCCCGCGGGGTCCTGGCGTCGCAGCTCCTGGGCGTTGTCTCTGATGAACTGCCGTGCGGCGGTGATGAAACCCCTGCGCCGCTCCGTGTCGGTGACGAAGCGTCTCAGCGAGGACAGCGTCGACCGCTTGCCTGTGAGCGCGGCGATCACCCATCGCAGGGCGTGGCTTGACTGGGTGGCGCTATGGACCGTGAGGTGGCCGTCGTCGGGATCGACCTCGATCACGGTGCCGCGGGTTTCCATCGGTTGGTTCGACTGCCGGTGGCACGAGAACCGTTCGGTGATCACCCGGTCGGCAGCGGCGAATATGGCGTCCACGTCTCCGAACGTGTCCGTGAAGTCGTAGAGGACGTTGCCTCCGGCTCGCTCCCACACCAACTCCGACGTCGGACTAAGCGCTTGGGCGATCGAGGCGACCGGTGGCAGGGGTTCGTAGTCGACCTCGATGAGTTCCAGGCCATCCTCGGCGGCGTAGCGCGACTCGGCGACGACCAGCGCAACGAGGTCGCCGACGTGGCGCACCTTGTCGGCGCACATCGCAGGAAAGGACGGGGTGTACAGACCGGGCAGCATGAAGAGCGGCGGGAACGGGCGGGTAAGCCGCGCGATGTCGGCGCCCGTGAACACCGCGACGACTCCGGGCGCCCTCTTCGCCGCCGTCACGTCAATCCGCTTGATGCGGGCATGGGCGAGCGGGCTACGAAGAAACGCCGCGTGGAGAACTCCCGGCGGGTCGACGTCGGCGACGTAGCGGCCCCTACCCGTGAGGAGTCGGTCGTCCTCGACCCGCGTGACGCTCTGTCCGACGAGTCCCGACAGGCCAGATGCCGCGCTCACGTCCGGGCTCCGTCGGACGTGGTGGCGAGCAGCCGGACGGCGATCTCGACGCCATCGATGATCGATTGATAGCCGGTACACCGGCAGAGGTTGCCGCTGAGCTCCGCTCGGATCTGGTCCCTTGTCGGAGCGGGGTTCTCGGCCAGCAAGGCGACCGCGCTCATCAGGAAGCCTGGGGTGCAGAACCCACACTGGAAACCATGTGCCTCACGCATGGCCTGCTGGATGGGGTGCGGCTCGTCTCGGTGGGCGAGCCCTTCGATGGTGGTGATCTCGGCTCCTTCGGCCTGAACCGCGAGCATGAGGCAGGACCGAGCCGGCTGCCCGTCGAGGAGGATCGTGCAGGCGCCACATACGCCGTGCTCGCATCCGAGGTGGGTGCCACTGAGTCCAAGGTCGTCGCGGATGGCGTCGGCGAGAGTGCGCCGGGGTTCAACTCTGAACTCGACTCGCCCACCGTTGATCGCGAACGCGACTGGGACGGTCGTCATGTGCGCCCTCCGATGTGAGTGGTCGCTCGGGTCAGCGCTCGCCGGGTCAGGACCCCCGCGAGACGTCGCCGATACCCCGTGCTGGCGTGGATGTCGGCACCCGGGCTGAGACTGACCGAAACCACGTTCGCGGCCTCGGCGAAGAGGTCGTCGGAGAGCTGCTGGCCGGCGAGAACCCTCTCGGCTTCGGCGACACGCACCGGTGTGGTCCCGACCCCGAAGAACGCCAAGGCGGCGTCGGTGATCACCCCTCCATCGATCTCCACTCGGCAGGCCAGTCCGACCAGGGCGTAATCGCCGTGTCGGCGGCTGACCTCTACGACGGCGTGGGTCGCGGTGGCCGGCCACACCGGGAAGCGAACCTCCGCCAGCATCTCGTCGGCCCGGAGGGCGGTGTGGAGGTAGCCGAGGAAGAAGTCGTCCGCCGCAATCTCACGTGTGCCATTGGTCGACTTCGCAACCATTGTCGCACCAGCAGCCAGCGCTACCGCCGGCATCTCGGCAGCGGGGTCAGCGTGAGCGATGCTGCCGCACACCGTGCCGACGGTACGGATGGCCCGGTGGGCGATATGGGGGGCCGCATCGTGGATCAACGGTGCGCATCGGGCGATGTCAGGGGATCGCTCTGCGGTGACCTGGCGCACGAGGGCACCCAAAGTGACCTCCGCGGCGTCACCGAGTGACACCGTCTCGAACCCCCGGACGCGCCCGATGTCGACGAGATGGGCAGGGGCAGCCAAGCGAAGCGCCATCATCGGCAGAAGGCTCTGGCCGCCCGCGAGGACCTTCGCTTCGTCGCCGTGCTCCGCAAGCAGGACGAGCACCTCGTCGAGGCTCTCGGGTCGGTGGTAATCGAACCGTGGGATTTTCACGAACCGGGAGGGAGGCCCTCCACGCGAGGCCCGCTCGACTCGGTGACGCCTGCGAGCGCCCTTCGATCAGCAGCGTACGCGCGGATGAACGTGTCGCTCAGTAGCGACCGGCTTGAGGCCTCGGGCAGGCCGTCGACCAATTCATGAAGCGGGCCGAGGATCGCTGGCCACTCCGTTGTCGTGCGTGGGCGAGGACTCTGACGTCGTGCGTGGGCTGGGCGCCCGGGGGCTGTTGCTCGAGGACCTCGTCCGTCGGACCCACTGGGTATGACCACGGTCGCCACCCCCTCGGCAATCAACCCCACACCGAATTGATGCGATCGGCGCTCCGCCAATCAACACATATCACCGCGACAGAACGACGTTGTCCATTTGGCCGCGACCGCGCACTGAACGAGGCGTCGGCGTACTCCGACCGCCAGCCGCCACCGTGACGAACGACCGATACGGCGGGGCTCGGCTCGGTAGCCGCCTGCCGCAAGTCGGGGCCTGCTCGTCAAGGCCCGTTGTTCGTAGCCTGCTCGATGGTGATCGTCGCCGGCGGCGGCAAGGTTTGTCCGATGAGCGTCACTGCAGCCATGACTGCGTCCGCCGTTCCTTCGACGGTGAGCGCCAAGAGAACCTTGTCGGCGGCATCGTCGCGGCGCTCTGGCACCTTCGAGGAGACCAGCTCGACGCCATCGGCGTCCGCGAGCATGGTGGCGGCCCGTACAGCCAGCGAGGACGGGCCCTCGTACTTGATTTGATGTGCGGCCATCCCACAATCGTCGCACCCGTCGCCACCGAGAGACTTGCTGCGACCTACTCGCCTCCGAGATGCCCTCTGACCGGCGGTTTCTGAAGCGGGACATCTGATCGGCCTCACCAAGGCCGCTTCCTAACGGCCGCGGCCGACCGGCGGCCGAGCTCCCGTCGAGGCGCGCGGCGCTCGGCGTGGGCCGTCACGCGGATCGTGCGTGTCCCGCATCGCCCGGGAGCCAGCCGTGACGCTCGGCGACGTCGCGTGCGATCTCACCGAATCGTTCGACCGCGGGCGCCACTGGGTCGGTGGCCCACATGACGTCGATCAGGAGGGGTGCGGGGCGCGGGCGGCGCAACGGGAGGATCCGTACACCGTGGGGCACCTGTGATTCGAGGGACTTCACGATGAGCGCCACGCCGCGTGCCTGCGCGATGTTGCCCCAGACGATGGAGCCGGCAGCCGACGGGTCGCGGCGCGGTTCGAAGCCGGCGGCGCGACACGCGGCGACGACCGCGTCGTAGAAGCCGGGGCCCATGTCTCGTGGCCAGAGCTCGAAGAACTCGTGTTGGAGGTCTCGGAGGTCGATGCTGCGCTGGTCGGCGAGGGCGTGGTCCTCGCTCACGGCGGCGAGTAGTGGCTCCTCGCGGAGAGGTTGCGATCCGAGACCCTCCGGTAGCGGGCACCGGGGCGCGAGTGCGAGCTCGAAGACGCCGTTGAGTAGCAAGGAGGGCACGTCGCCGGCGAACACCTCACGCGCCCGCACAGCGAGGCCGGGGAGCGCTTCATCGAGAGCCGCGTGCAGCTCGGGGAACGTGTCATACGCGGAGGTCATGGTGTAGGCGATGCGAAGCGGACCAACCTCGCCACGCGCCGCGGCCCGGGTGCGCTCGGACAGTCGCTCGGCTGCGGTGAGCACGCGTTTGGCCTCGCGCAGAAAGACCTCGCCGGCCGGGGTCGGCGTCACCGCGCGAGGTGCTCGACGGAACAGGCTCACGCCCAGCATCCGTTCCGTCGCCCTGACCTGCTGGCTCACGGCCTGCTGGGCGACGTGGAGGTCGTCGGCGGCAGCCGTGAAGCCACCGAGCTCGGCGACCTTGACGATGTAGCGCATCTGGCGAAGGTCCGGTCCCGCCACGCCGGCCGGTCCGGTCGGATCGCTGCCCACACCCATAGTCCACAACGTCACCTTGTGGAACACAACCCGAATCCTTGTTTGCCTTGGCGGTCGAACGGTCGCACGATCGACCAGCCCGGACCGGTGACGACCAGTGCCCCCACCCACCCCGCGCCTCGACGCTGCTTCACGACATGGCTCGCGAGATGCGATCTGGCGGATGCCAGGCCCAATCTCGCGCCCATTCGATGACCGCGACACCTTCCCCGCGGGCCGCCGAGTCCACGGTCGGTGAAGCCGGTGACGACTAGGAGGCCCGATGCGCTACCCGCGAGACCCGCTCCGGTCGCATTCGTTCAGCCATGGCCGATCCGAACGCTCACGATCGGCGGGGAGGAGATGACATGCTCGCAAAGCACCCGATCGACGTGATGCTCACGGCGACCGACCTCGAGGCGGCGAAGCGGTTCTACGGCGACAGCGTCGGGCTGGATGTTCTGATCGAGAGCCCCGACTTCGTGACCTTCGGCTGCGGCGGCGACAGCCGACTGGTCGTCACCCGGACCAGCACGCCGAGCGGCGAGCAGCAGACGAAGGCCAGCTGGCGGGTCGCCGACGTAGTCGCCGAGGTCGCCGAGTTGCGCGCCCGCGGCGTGGAGGTGGTCGAGTACGACGAGCCCTACCTCAAGACCACAGACGGGGTCGCCGACGTCGGCTTTGCCCTGTCGGCGTGGTTCGTCGATCCCGGCGGGAACACCATCGGTCTGCTCCAGTTCAAGGACAAGGGGTCGGGTTGAGCCGCGAGGACCCAACCGACGGGGGTGTCGACTCGCTGCCCGACGCCACCGACGGTCCCGTCACGACGACCGTGACCCGCCGGGTGAAACCAGGTCACGAGCCTTTCTACGAGCAGTTCTTGGAGGGCATCATCGCCGCCGCGACCCGGTTTCCGGGTCACCTGGGCGTCGAGGTGTTCCGCCCCCCGAGCGTGTCCACGGGCGAGTACCGGGTGGTCTATCGGTTCGACAGCGGCGAGCACCTGCGAGCATGGCTCGACTCCGATGAGCACGCTGCCTGGATCGAGCGCGCCGAGCCCCACGTGATCGGCCCCATGCGAACCCAGTTCGTGACCGGGCTCGAGACCTGGTTCACACTTCCGGGCCGGCCGGGCACCCCGCCGCCACCGCCGTACAAGATGGCACTGCTCACCTGGATCACCATCTTCCCCCTGATCACCCTCGTGGTCATCGTCCTCGATCCCCTGCTCGAGGGGCTCGAGCGCGTTCCCAGGCTGGCCGTCACCACCGCCGTGACCGTCCCGATCATGACCTGGCTCGCCATGCCGCGGGTCACCCGGCTCCTGCGCGGCTGGCTCTACCCCCGCAGCTGACCCAGCACGTCGGATGCAATCCCGGAACAGGAGACACCATGACCACCACCCCCACCTTCAGCCGCGTCATAGTCCAAGCCGAGCACGCCCTGCGCGCCCTGCTTGAGCGGGTGCTCGACGAACCCGGCCTCACGCCTCGACGCCCCGGTACAACGCCAAGTCGACCGCCTCGGGGTGCCCGAGGCCACCACCCGCAACACGGTCGACGGCCTCCGCTCATCCGGACTGCGCGACCTAGCGCGTACGCGGCATGAACGACCCGCCCGCCGAGTCGGCCCGCTCGTACCGCAGTGCCGCCGATAGCCAGGTGTCGTGACCGCGACCGTGGTGCGCCGCGCCCCGCGCAGCGTGTCGGGGATCACCAAGGCCAGGCTGGAGGCGTTTTCCGACGGCGTACTGGCGATCGTGATCACCTTGCTGGCCATCGAGCTGAGGCCACCCGAGGTCGACCCGGGACAGACGCTGGCCAGCGCGCTGTGGGGTCAGTGGCCGAGCTACCTCGCCTACCTGTTGGCCTTCGCCCAGATCGGGGTGATCTGGCTGAACCATCACCGGCTCTTCGATCAGGTGCGGGTGGTGGACGGCAAGCTCCTGCTGCTCAACCTCAACCTGCTGATGTGGATCACACTGATCCCCTTCCCGACGGCGCTCGTCGCCGAGCACCTGCGGGGCGGCGGCGAAGCCACCCGGACCGCGGTGGCGGTGTTCAGCGGGACGCTCTTCCTCACCGCGATTGGCTTCACCGCCTTGTACGCCTGGATCACCCATGACGGCCGGCTGGTCCACTCCCTGCCGCCTCGCCATGCGGTGGTCGCGGCCCGCATCCGCTTCGGGGTGGGCCTGGCCGCGTACGGGCTGGCCGTGGGCCTGGCCCTCATCGCGCCCTACGCGGCGCTGGCGATCCATGCGATCAGCGCCGGCTACTACGCCTTCGACCAGGCCACGCTGGATGCGTCCGGGCGGGCCGACGCAGAAGCCGTCGCCTGACGATGCCATCGAGCGACGTCCATCACAGTCCGCATCGAGCGAAGGAGCGTGCACACATGACCGGTCGGATCGACCGTATCGAGGGACGGGTGATGGCGGTCAACGCGTTCCTGGTTCACGGGCCCCACGGAGTCGTCGTGGTCGACGGCATGCTCACAGTCACTGACGCGGCACTCGTGCGCCAGGCGATCGACGACACCGGGAACCCCCTGGCGGGCGTGGTGGTTACCCATCCACATCCCGACCATTACGCGGGCCTCGCGCAGTTGATCGGAACCGCCGACGTCCCCATCGTTGCGACCCGGGCGGTCGATGAGATCATCCGCCGTGACGACAAGCTCAAGGACGAGGTCGTCGGCCCCATGATGGGCGACGAGTGGCCGACCACACGGGTGTTCCCCAACCGCACCGTCAACGACGGCGACGACGTGCGCCTCGGTGGCCTGACCCTGTCGGTGCGCCAACTCGGACCCGGCGAGTCGCACGTGGACAGCATGTGGCAGCTCGACGCCGGCACCATCTTCGCCGGCGATGTCGCCTACAACGGCATGCATGCGTTCCTGGCCGACGGGCGCTGGCGGGACTGGCTCGACACCCTTGACCGTCTCGAGGCAGAGCTCTCCGCTAACGTCACCCTTTACGTGGGTCACGGTCCCCCCGGCGGCAAGGACCTCCTGGTGGGGCAACGCCGGTACATCGAGACGTTCGTCGACGCGGTGGAGGGGCACGCCGAAGCCATCGATGACGGCGATCACAGCGGCGTCATCGAAGCGATGAAACGCCTGCTCCCCAGCGATTCACTGCTGTTCCTGATGGACCTGAGCATCGAGCCCACCCTCGCCACACTCCGCCCAGCCCGATGATGGCCAGTGGGCCCTCGCGACGCGAGGCCGGACGCACCTGCCTACCGAAGGCGGGGCGTGATTTTGGCTCGGACACTGCTTCGTCGTCGGCAATGCTGGCGGGCGCGGCAATGGTGGCGTGGGCTCGTCGCTGCCTGGCCACCCTGACATGGAGGCGATACTCACGCCGGGGGATCGAATGCTCGTCACGAATAGATCGGCGCCCTGGTGGGACGGCGCGGCCGGGTATCAGGTCTACGTGCCGTCGTTCGCCGACGGCAACGGCGACGGGCTGGGAGATCTGCTGGGGGTGGTGGACCGGCTCGACTACCTGGCGTGGCTGGGGATCGACCTCGTCTGGCTCACACCGTTCTATGTGTCGCCGTTGGCCGACCACGGCTACGACGTCGCTGACCACTGCCGTATCGACTCGCGCTTCGGCTATCTCGAGGTCTTCGACGCGCTCGTGGACAAGGCGCATCGTCTCGGGATCCGTGTGATCGTTGATTTCGTCGCGAACCACACCTCCGATGCACACCCGTGGTTCCAGGCATCGAGATCGTCCCGGTCCGATGCCAAACGCGACTGGTACCTGTGGCGCGACGGCGCCAGTGCGGGTACACCGCCGAACAACTGGGTCAGCGTCTTCGGGGGGCCCGCATGGAGCTTCGATGAGAACACCGGGCAGTGGTGGCTGCACCTGCACCTGCCCGAGCAGCCCGACATGAACTGGCGCAACCCGCAGGTCGCCGACGCATACGACCACATTCTGCGGTTCTGGCTCGAACGCGGGGTGGACGGCTTCCGGATCGACGTCGCGCACGAACTGATCAAGCACGCCGACTTGCCCGACAACCCGAAGCGATCCTGGACGCCCCAACAACTTCGCGAGCCGGGGACGGTCGAAGACTGGGAGCGCTTCGAGCACCGCTACGACCTCGACCAGCCCGGGGTGCTGGACATCCACCGCCGCTGGCGCCGCATCGCCGATGCCTACAACGCCCTGCTGCTTGGCGAGGTCTACCTACTGCACACGGACAAGCTCGCCCGCTATCTCATCGCCGGAAACGGACTCCACGCCGCCTTCTGGATGCAACCGCTGGCGCTGGCCTGGGACCCGCCCGCCATCGCTACCTCACTCCGCGACGCCCTGGCGTCGACTCCGCCAGGAAGCCTCGCCTGGGTACAGGGCAACCATGACGACCACGCCCGCGCCGCCAGCCGCTTCGGCGCTGGCGAGACCGGACGGCGTCGCTCGCTGGCGTTCGCCACCCTCGTCGCGTTGCTGCCAGGCATGACCTTCACCTACCAGGGCGAAGAGCTCGGACTCGAGGACGGCGACCTCACCTTGGCAGACATGCAGGATCCCCTAGCGATCCGCAACCGCGCACCCGAGCTGAGCCGCGACCGCGTCCGCACGCCGATACCGTGGGCGTCGGGCCTCGGAATGGGGTTCACGACCGCCGCCCGGACCTGGCTGCCGCTCGGGCAACGGCTCGATCGCGACACCGTCACCGCCCAGCGGGCCGACCCGGAGTCGATGGCGGGCCGTTTCCGCCGTCTGCTTCGAGTACGCCGGGAACTCGGCACCGAAGCCGACGAACCGATCGAATGGATACGGTCAGGCTCAGTCATCGCCTACCGGCGCGGCGGCGCCATGGTCGTCATGAACGGCGGTACCGAACCAGTCACCCTCCCACCCCAGGACGGGCGCACCACAGTCTTCTCAACCGACAGCTCCCACGGAGAGCCGAACGACGCGCCCGGTGCGGCGCTGACCGTGCACCCGGACGCAGCAATCATCTTCCGCGCCCAGCACCTGTGACAACCTCACGCGACTCGCCTCCACGTCCCTGGACGGCGACGACGGGCGTGGGCCAGCGTGGACCAGCCCAGGCCGTCGTCGTCTGGCCCGTTTGAGGTCAGCCGTCAGGTCGATGCCGTGCGCCACCAGGTCCTGTCGGAGTTCCTCGCCCGGGCGCGGAGGCCCCGTCCACCGGGGCCGCGGGTTGAACGTGGACCTTGGGCTCCTCGGCATCGGGTTGGGGCAGCTCGACGCCCGCGCGCTCATAGGCCTCTGGTTGGTCGAGCGTCTCGCGCTCGAGCAGTGCGCGCGCCAGCGCCTCGAGCCGCCCGCGCTCGCGCCTGAGGAGCTCGGTCACCTCCTCTTCGGCGCCGTCGACGATTCGGCGGACCTCCTCGTCGACCAGCTGCTGGGTCGGGGCCGAGGCCGGTGACGCGCCGGGCAGCAGCAAGCGGTCCTCGCGGCCGTCGGTGACCGCGATCGCGCCGATCGCATCGCTCATCCCCCAGCGGCCAACCATGGAGCGGGCGATCTGCGTCAGATTCTGGATGTCAGACTCGGCGCCGGTGGTCAGGTCGCCGAACACGACCTTCTCGGCGGCGCGGCCGCCGAGCGCCACCTTGATCTTGGCGAGCAGCTCGTCCCGGCGGTAGCTGTAGCGGTCGCTCTCCGGAGTGGCAAGCGTGACGCCGAGCGCCTGGCCACGGGGGATGATCGAGACCTTGCGCACCGGATCGGCGCCCGGGGTGAGCATGCCCACCAGCGCATGACCGGACTCGTGGTAGGCGGTGCGCTCGCGATCCGCGTCGGTCATCACCACCTGGCGCTCGGCGCCAAGGATGATCTTTTCGATCGCGTCGGTGAAGTCGCGCTGCTCCACCGCTGCGTGATCGCGGCGGGCGGCGAACAGCGCCGCCTCGTTTACGATCAGCGCGAGGTCGGCGCCCGTCGCGCCCGGCGTCGAGGCGGCGAGGCGGTCGAGGTCGACGTCAGGCGCCAGCGGCACCGAGCGGGTGTGGATCCTCAGGATCTCCGCGCGGCCCTTACGGTCGGGCGGCTGGACCGCGATACGGCGGTCGAAGCGCCCAGGCCGTAGCAGCGCCGGGTCGAGCACCTCGGGACGATTCGTCGCACCGAGCACGATCACGTTCGTGCCGGGCTCGAACCCGTCCATCTCGGTGAGGATCTGATTCAGCGTCTGCTCGCGCTCGTCGTGACCGCCGCTGATCCCGCCCACGTTGCCCGACCGAGAGCGGCCGACCGCGTCCAGCTCGTCGATGAAGACGATCGCCGGCGCCGCCTCCTTGGCCTGCTTGAACAGATCGCGCACCCGCGACGCACCCACACCCACGATCGCCTCGACGAACTCCGAGGCCGACAACGAAAAGAACGCAGCGTCCGCCTCGCCCGCCACCGCGCGGGCGAGCAGCGTCTTGCCGGTCCCCGGCGGCCCGTACAGCATCACCCCGCGAGGGACCCGTGCGCCGAGCTTCGTGTAGCGCCCGGGGTTCTTCAGGAAATCCACCACCTCGGCGAGCTCGTCCTCCGCTTCGTCGATGCCGGCGACGTCGTCGAAGCTGACTCGCTCCTGCTCACCGGGCGTGACCCGGCGCGCTGTGGAACGCCCGAAGCCTCCGAGGATCCCGCCCCCACCCGCCCCCGTCTGCCGACGGAACAGCCAGATGAAGAACCCGACCAGGAGGATCGTCGGCAGAAAGCCGAGCACGAGCGTGACCCACAGCGACCGGCCCTCGTCGGGCGCCTCCGCATTGATCACCACATTCTGCTCGGCGAGCAGCCCGGTGAGCTCGGCCGGGTCGATGAAAGCCGGAACCTCGGTCTCGAACTTGGTGACCGCAACCGGCTCGGCGTCGCCAGGCGGGTCGAAGGTCGCCTCGCGCTTCAGCTCGCCCTCGATTGAGTCCGCCCGAGAGCTGATCTCCTCGACGTTGCCGGCCTCCACCTGATCGACGAAGAACGGCTGGTACGGCACACGCTCCCGCTCCTCCGGTCGGCCAGTCATGAACGAGAACAGGAGATTCACCGCCAGGAGCGCAAGCACGAACCAGATGAACCGCCTCCCGCGGGGGATCATGGGCGGCTTCGACGGGGCGGGCGTCCCGCGTCCGTCGGGCGCCGGGTCCACGCGCCAGCCTGATTCCGTCTTCGGGGGCGGGGGTGGGGTTTCGGGGGACGACTCGGGAGCCAGACCGCTCACGGTACTCCCCCTGGCTGCTGCGCGAGCGGCTCTTGCGGCCGCTCGCAGCGATGTCTCGGGCCCTCTCGGCACGAAGATCTAACCCGTTCGGTCAGCAGCGGGGATCAGCTTGTATCTCGTCCGCGCAGGCTCAAGTCGGCAACTGCCGTCAATCGTCCTGCTGGCGCGAGCTCTTGTCAGCGAGACGCGAGTCGCACGAGCAGGGCGTCGCCCTGACCGCCGCCGCCGCACAAGGACGCAGCGCCGTACTCAGCCTGGCGGCGGCGCAGCTCGTGCACCAGCGTCACGATCATCCGGGCGCCCGTGGAGCCCAGTGCGTGGCCCAGAGCCACCGAGCCACCGTTGACGTTCACGATCTCCTGGTTGGCGCCGAGCATGCTGGTGGCGTGCAGGGCGACCGAGGCAAATGCCTCGTTGATCTCGAGCAGGCCGAGGTCGTGCAGGTCCCTGCCGGCCTTCTTGAGCGCCTTCTCCAGCGCGATCGCGGGGACGGTGTGCAGGTAGGCGAACCGGTCCGCGCACATACCGTGCGCGACGATCTCGGCGAGCGGCTCGACCCCCAGCGCGTCGGCGCGCTCGGCGCTCATCACCACGACGGCGGCCGCTCCGTCCGAAAGCTGCGAGGCATTCCCCGCGGTGATGGTCCCGGTTGGGGTGAACGCCGGCGGGAGCTTCGCCAGTGACTCGTACGTGGTCTGCCGGCGGATACCTTCGTCGCGCTCGACCACGATCGTCTCGCCGCTGCGGCCCCGGACCGTGACGCCGACGACCTCGGCGGCGAACCGCCCTGACGCCCAGGCCGCCGCGGCGCGTTGATGCGAGCGCGCCGCCCAAGCGTCCTGGTCCTGCCGCGAGACCCCCAACTCCTCGTTCACCTGGTCGGACGAGGCGCCCATGTGCTGGCCGGTGAAGGTCGACCACAGCCCGTCGTGGACCATCGTGTCGACCAGCTCCCCGGGTCCCATTCGCATGCCCCAGCGGGCCCCGGGCACGACATAGGGGGCATTGCTCATCGACTCCATGCCGCCGGCGACCGCCACCTCGATCTCGCCAGCGCGGATCAGCTGATCGGCTAGGGCCACGGCGGTCAGACTCGACAGGCACACTTTGTTGAGGGTGATGGCGGGAACCTGCGGTGGAACGCCAGCCGCGATAGCAGCCTGCCGAGCCGTGATCTGGCCCGCCCCCGCCTGCAGCACCTGTCCCATGACCACGTAGTCGACGTCTCCGGGCGACACTCCCGCCCGCGCCAGGGCCTCGGCAATGGCGACCGCGCCGAGGTCGACGGCCGAGTGGGATAGCAGGGTCGAGCCCAACTTGCCGACCGGCGTCCTGACGGCGCCGACGATGACCGAGCGCATCATGTCTGGGAGCCTTCCTTCGGCTAAGTCTACGCTGGTCGGCACAGGTCAGTCGGCGACGACCGGACGCGCGCGAGGGGGGCAAACGCCGATGATGACCATGACGTCGCTGCTGGTCATCGGGGCGGGACCCTATGCGCTGTCGACCGCCGCTTTTGCCCGACAGCGGGGCATCGATACCGTCGTGGTCGGCCGCCCCATGGGCTTTTGGCGGGAGCACATGCCCGCGGGGATGTTCCTACGCTCAGGGCCTGACTGGCACCTCGATGCATCCACGGTCCAGACCCTGGAGGCATATCTGGAGGAGCGCGCCATTGCCCCAGCAGACGTCGATCCCCTGCCCGTCGGCCTGTTCCTGGACTATGCCGAGTGGTTCCGGCAGGCCAAGGGGATCGAGGTCCGCGAGGACCTGGTCGCCGACCTCGCCAAACCTGACGGCCGGTTCGTCGCCATGCTGGACAGCGGCGACCGCGTCGCTGCCGACGCCGTGGTCGCCGCTCCGGGGATCTCCCACTTCACCAACGTGCCGGCCTGGGCCGGGTCGATCCCGCCCGGCCGGGCGGCCCATACCTGCGACCTGGTGCGGTTCGAGGACTTGTCGGACGCCCGGGTGCTGATCGTGGGTGGCCGGCAGAGCGCCTACGAGTGGGCGGCGCTGCTGGCTGAGCACGGCGCCGAGCGGATCGACCTCGTCCACCGCCACGACGTACCGCGGTTCGAGCGGGTGAGCTGGCGGTTCGTCGACCCGCACGTGCAGGCCACGATGCGGGTCCGAGGTTGGTGACGGACTCTCCCCAAGGCCAAACAGGACGCGATCGCCAAGCAGTTCTGGGAGGTCGGCCGGCTCACACTGGAGCACTGGCTCACCCCCAGGCTCGCCAGCAAGACCATCCACCGCTGGCCCGGGACCGAGGTCCTCCATGTCGAAGCCATGGCACAGGGCGGCGAGCTTGGGGTGCGGCTGTCGAACGGCGAAGCGCTGCTGGTCGATCACGTGATCTTCGCCTGCGGTTACAGCGCCGACCTGCCACGGGTTCCCTACCTTGCGGGAGTGCTCGACCGGATTCAGTTGAGCGACGGCTTCCCTGCGCTCGACGAGGCGTTCGGTACGAGCCTGTCCGGCCTGTACCTCCCAGGCTTTATTGCCACCCGAGACTTTGGTCCCTTCTTCGGGTTCGTCAAAGGCGCCCCGGCCGCCGCGACGCTCATCGTCCAGGACCTCCTGGCTCGAGCCTGACGAAACGGCAATCACCCACGTCTTGTAGCTGATGGGGTGGTCGACGTCGCTGACGCACAAAGCGGCCAACTCCCGTCCGATCCGATGGAACCACTTCGCCGCTGGTCGGATCTCGGCGATGCGCGCAAGCCGTTGTCGACTGGCCGCGGGCGACTGCACCATTCGCCTGTCAAGGTGGCGGTGTGGCTGAGCAACAGCTCGATGGTGGGATCGCGAACGCGGGCCGGGTCGTCCGCGTCGGTCCGCATGTTCTTCGCCCCTCGACTCCGCACTCGGGTTCGATCCACGCCTTCCTGCGGGCGGTGAGACACGCCGGCTTTGAGGGCGCCTCGTTACCAGTCGGCATCGACGAGGACGGACGCGAGCGCCTCGTGTTCATCGACGGCGAGGTCCCCGTGGCGCCCTATCCGGACTGGAGCCAGTCCGACACCGCGCTGGCGTCCATCGCCAGGCTGCTGCGCGGGCTGCACGACGCCGCCCGCGGGTTCGACCCTCAGGGTCTCACCTGGGACGACAGTCTGGCTGACCCTGCGGGCGGGACGCTCGTGTGCCACAACGACGTGTGCCCCGAGAACGTCGTCTTCCGTGACGGCATCGCCGTTGCGCTGCTCGACTTCGAGTTCGCTGCCCCTGGCCGCCCCGTCTACGACCTCGCCCAGCTCGCCCGCCTCTGCGTACCGATCGACGACGCCTTCGACCAGGCCCGGCTCGGCTGGCGACCCGCCGACCGGCCGGCACGGCTACGACTCGTCGCCGACGCCTACGGACTGGACTGCGACGGCCGAGCCGAGCTGCTCACCGCCATGAACGATGCCATCGCCCGCATCGAAGCAGCCGCCCGGCGCCGCGTCGACGCCGGTGACCCGAACTTCACCGAGATGTGGAACCGGACCGGTGGCAGCGAGCGCTACGACCGCCGGCGCCGCTGGTGGAGTGACCACCTCGATCAATTCGTCGCAGCCCTCCTCTAGCGCGCACATCGGTGACTGCACGGGACAGCCAGCGACGCACGCCGCGGTGAGGTGTCCGGAAACATCCCAT
>DASSDL010000020.1:0-24827 GCA_035697145.1 Acidimicrobiales bacterium | reverse complement strand
TGCGCCGGATGACCTCGCGCAGGAACGGGCTGTGGGGCACCGGATGGAACTCGCCGTTCGATACCGGGCCGAACTTGATCGGCAGCCAGCAGTCGTCGTAGCCGAAGCGCCTTCCGGGTTCCCCCATCCGGTCAATCTATGACGTCGTCCCGAACATCTGGGTCCAGTACCACCCGTCCTCGTTGAGCCCTACACCGATGACCGTGTAGTCGCAGTTGAGGATGTTGGCGCGGTGGCCATCGGACTGCATCCATGCCGCCATCACGTCTTGCGCGCTGCGCTGGCCCGCAGCGATGTTCTCAGCCGTTGCGAAGCCGGTGAAGCCCGCGGCCGCGGCCCGGTCCGTGAACGTTGCCCCGTTGAGGCTCGTGTGGGAGAAGTAATCATGCGCGGCCATGTCATCGCTGTGGCCCTGCGCTGCCGCCGTCAACCGGTCGTCGACAGTCACGGGCCCGCAGCGCGGTGTAGCCGCCGCCCGCTCGGCATTGACCAGGTCGACGACCTGCTCTGCCGCGCTCGGTGCCGCGGTGAGGATGATTGGCGGCGGCGCGGCGGTCGTCGTGGGGGCCGCGGTCGTCGGTGGTTCGGTCACCGGCGTCGTCGCCGTGGTCGTGGGACCGGCGGCCGCCACCTCGTCGGAATCCGCAGCGCCCGGTTCGGCGGTGGTGGTCGTCGTGGGCGGCGCGGTGGTCGTCACCCGCTTGAACGGAGCCTCGGCGGCGGACGTCGACGGCTGCGTCCGCCCCGCCGCTGTCACGTTGTCGTTATCTTCGGTCGCGGAGTCAACCAGCGCCAGCGCCACCACGGGTGCAAGGCACGCGAGCGCCATCACCATGAGTAGGCGCACGAACGAGGGCGAGCCTTCGCCCCCCAGCTGGCGACTGGACACGCCGGGGACTGTAACGCGTTCGTCACCCGGCGTTCTGTGTCCCGGCGATGCACTCCGACAGGGGGCGTCCCCGGAGGAAGACGGTCACCGGGCCGTCCTCGCTGACGACCACGGCCAGCGCACCGGGCTGGTCGAAGGTGTAGCCGGCGGCTGAGCGATGCCGCATCCCGCGCTCGTCATCGACCGTGGACCCCGCCTCGGGGGTGGCCCGCAGGCCCACCCCGAGTCGTCGAACGGTGCCATCGGCATCCACGATGGTGGCTAGGTCGGTCTGCATCAGCGCGGCGAACAGGGCTGGGTAGTGGTGGCGCGTCGTCACCCCGAGCCTGGGGGCCACGACGGAGTGCTCGAGGTCCAGACCCGTTTCGTC
The DNA here is from genome assembly GCA_035697145.1 of Acidimicrobiales bacterium. Classification (GTDB taxonomy): domain Bacteria; phylum Actinomycetota; class Acidimicrobiia; order Acidimicrobiales; family VFJN01; genus DASQUK01. The sequence goes on along the minus strand of DASSDL010000020.1, from coordinate 23,568 downwards.
GTGGTCATCGAGCAGGACGAGTGTCGCCCCGATCCGCGCGGGACTCAGCCAGTGCACCGCCAGCTCCAGGAGGCCGGCCAGCACCGGCTTGTCGATCGCCGGCAGCAGCGGCTGCATCGCCTCGTGCTGGGTGCGGGCGTTGGGACGGTTCGTCCAGCGGTAGCCGGCCCATTCCACCGTGCCCGTGTCGGTGAACGCCCGGGTGACGCCCATGACGGTGCGCTGCACGATGATGGCGCCGATATCGGCCTCGATCTCGACCAGGTCGGCCTCGTACTGGACGCTCCGTCGGAAGCACGCCAGCAGGAGCGGTCGATCTGGTTGGCGCACGAGGTAGGTCGACCGGCCGTCGGCGAAGCGCCGGGCGACGTCCAGGGGCATAGCGTCGAGGTCGACCAGGTCGACCAGTTCGCCGGATTCGATCAGCGATCGATCATCGGGCACCACGATGGAGCCGTAGATGGGTACGCGTCGCTCGAACTGCGGGGGCCTCCGGGCGTACTCCAGCTCGTCGAGCACGAGACGGACAACGGGCTCGTCGGCCTCGATGACCACGCCATCGTCGATCATCTCGGAGTGCAGCCGACGAGCGGGCCGGCTCAAAGCCACGCTTCCGTCCATCGGCCCACGATACGGGCGGCGACGCGACGAACCGCCGGCGTGATGCCGGCGGCTCGATGAAGTTCTCTGACGCCTGAGGCAGATCGTCAGATCACACGAACGTTCTGGGCCTCCTCACCTTTCCGGCCAGGCGCCACGTCGAACTCGACCTGCTGGCCTTCGTTGAGGGTGCGGTAGCCCTCGCCCTGGATGTTGGAGAAGTGGACGAACACGTCGTCGCCGCTTTCACGCGAGATGAAGCCATAGCCCTTCTCGGCGTTGAAGAACTTCACGGTCCCTGTAGCCAATTGATTCTCTCTTCGGTATCGAGCCGACCCTTGTGGCCCGCTCGGTTGGTATTTTGTAGCGCGAACCCTACTTGTAGCGGTAGGTGATGCGTCCCTTGTTGAGGTCGTAGGCGGACACCTCGACCTGTACCCGGTCCCCCGGCAGGATGCGGATGCGGTTCTTGCGCATCTTGCCACTCAGGTGGCCGAGCACGGTGTGGCCGTTGTCGAGGGAGATGCGGAACACGCCTCCCTTGAGGGCTTCGTCTGTACGGCCTTCGAGCACGAAGGCATCGTCTTTCGTCTTCGCCAAGCGCTGACTCCTCCCGGTAGGCAGGAGAACAACTCTACGGTCCCTTTCACCGGATTACGCCGAATCCTCGGGGTGCGAGCACTGCTGGCAGATCTGGGCGTGCCGGCGTCGACCTGACCTACACCGGTGCCCTGGTGGTGGAGCACCGCACCACCAGCTCGGTGGGGAACTCCACGACCTTGGCCGGTGCACCGTCGAGGAGCAGCCGGGCGGCGGTCTCCCCCCGCGCTGTGAGCGGCTGATGGATGGTGGTCAGGGGGGGTGCAGTGGATGTCGCCGTGGGCGTGTCGTCGAAGCCGACGACCGAAAGCTGGCGGGGGACCTCGATTCCCCGGGCGACGGCGGCGTCCACCACACCGGCCGCCAGCTCGTCGCTCATGGCCACCACACCCGTGGGTCGATCGGCGCGCTCGAGGAGGTTGCCCGCGAGCTCGCGGGCAGCCTCGCGCGGCGACTGGTCGTCGGGGACCGCCAAGGCGGGCACGCCGTCCCAGGCGAGGCCCGCGTCCTCGGCGGCCTCCCGGATGCCGGCGAGCCGGTCGGCCATGACCGTGTAGCGGATGGGACCGGGGTCGGCCGGGCCCAGCGTGCCGCCGGGCGCCCCGGGTGACCGCGGCAGCGCCACCACGGCGAGGCGCCGATGGCCCAGTCCCAGCAGATGCGCGGCTGCCGCTCGGCTGCCCCCGCGATCGTCGATCACGACCTGGCACCGCGCCCCGGACCGCCGATGATCCACCATCACGAACGGCAGGCGGCGGGCGACCAGGGCGGCCAGGCGGGCGTCGTCGGTGACGTCGCAGATGGACACGAAGCCGTCGACGGCGGCATTGGCGAGGACCGACGCGCCGGCGTCGTCCGCCTCCAGCCGGGGGAGCAGCGCCAGGCTTGTCCCGGCGTCGTCCCACACCGACGCCATGCCGCCCACGAACATCAGGATCGCCGGGTCGGTAAACAGGTACGACAGCGGCTGGTCGTAGACCAACCCGACCATCCCGGTCCGGCCTCGCCGCAGCCCGCGGGCCACCGGGTCGGGGCCGCCGTAGCCCAGCTCCTCGGCTGCTGCCAGGATGCGGTCGCGCAGCCCGGGCGAGAGCTGGTTGGGACGGTTGTAGGCGTTGGAGACGGTGGTGCGGGAGACGCCCACCGCCCGGGCGACATCGGCGAGCGTGGGGGCCGTCACGAAAACATCTTGACCGATTCAGTAGCGGGCGCGAAAGTGGAGTTACTGAATCGATCAAGCACAAGGCACAAGGAGACCGTCGTGACCGCCACGACCGCAGCTCGCAGCACCCCCCTCACCTCCGAAGGCACGTCCGCCAGCGCCCTTGTCCCCGCCGACCACGAGGGTTGGCAGGCGTTGGCCGCGGCGTCCCTCGGCCACCTGCTCAGCGATGCCGAGCTGGCGGCTGTCGAGCATCTGCCCGTCGACATCGCCCTCGACCTGCTGTTCCCTGACCTGACCGATCCCGCCCGACACGAGGCTCTCTCGACCCTGGGCTAGTGGGGTGGCTCGCAGCACAACGCTGGTAACTGCCGGCCAGCGGCACCGCTGACTCGCCGGTTACCGGGCGGGCGCTACGAGCCACCCCACTAGCGGGCTTGCCGCCGGCCGGGCTCGCGGAGTCCGGCCCCGGCCTGGGGCTCGCCGCGAGAACGTGTTCTACTCTGGGGGGCCATGGACGTTGACGCCCTCGGCCATCCGGTCATCGACGCGGACAACCACTACTACGAGGCCGAGGACGCGTTCACCCGCCACCTCGACCCCGCCCTCGGGCCCCGCTGCGTGCAGTGGGCCACCATCGACGGCAAGCGGTACCACGTGCTGGGCGGGCGCGTCAGCCGGGCGGTGAGCAACGCCACCTTCGACCCCGTCTCCAAACCGGGCTGCCTGTACGACTACTTCCGGGGCAACGCCGGCGGCGTCAACCCGCTGGAGCGGCTCCGCGACCACGAGCCGATCCGACCGGAGTACCGCGACGCCGACGCCCGGCTCCGCACGCTCGACGACCAGGGCCTGGCCGGCTGCTGGTTGTTCCCGACCCTCGGCATGATTTACGAGGAACCGCTTCGACACGATCCCGAGGCGGTGTGCCACACGTTCCGTGCGTTCAATCGTTGGCTACGTGACGATTGGGGCTTCGTCCAGGCCGATCGGATGTTCGCCGCCCCCTACATCACGCTGGCCGACCCGCAATGGGCCGTCGAGGAGCTGGAGTGGGCCCTAAGCGAAGGAGCACGGCTGCTAGTCATGCGGCCCGCGGCGCCCACCACCGAGCGGGGGCGCCGGTCGCCGTTCGACGCCATGTTCGACCCCTTCTGGGCCCGGGTCGACGAGGCGGGCGTGACCGTGGTCGTGCACGCGGGGGACAGCGGTGTGTCGTCGGACGGCTACGCCGTCGACGGATTCGCCGCCACGTTCTCGGGCGGCTACAAGCCCTCGCTCAAGAACTTCGCCATCGAGCGGGCGGTGCACGACTTCCTGCTGTCGATGGTGCTCGAGAAGCACTTCCGCAGGTTCCCCAACCTACGGGTGGCGTCGGTCGAGAACGGCGCCGAGTTCCTGCCCGACCTGTTCCGCAAGCTGCGGTCCGTCGACCGCAAGCTGGGGGGCTGGTTCTCCGACGACCCGGTCGAGGTCTTCCGCCGCCACGTCTGGATCAACCCGTTCTGGGAGGACGATCTCGCCTCCGTGGTCGGGTGGATGGGCGCCGACCGGGTGCTGTTCGGCTCGGACTGGCCCCACATCGAAGGCCTGCCCCGGCCGCTCGACTACCTGCGTGAGGCCAAGGTGCTCGGCGCCGACGACCGGCGCATGGTGCTCCACGACAACGTCAGGGACTTGACCACGCCCCGGCCCCGTCGAGCCGACTAGGGTGCCGGCTGCGCAACCCATCCGAGACCTCAGCTTCCCGGCTGTTATGTGCGCGGCGGGCAATGGTGAGCACTGGGCGCTCACCGAGCTGTTCCGTGCCTACCAGCCGCCACTCCTGCGGTATCTGCGCGCCCAGGAGCCGGGCATGGCCGACGACCTGGCCGGCGAGGTGTGGGTGGCGGTCGCCCAACAGCTGGCGCGGTTCGAGGGCGACGAGGCCGGCTTCCGCGGCTGGCTGTTCACGATCGGGCGCTGCCGGCTGATCGAGCACCGCCGGCGCAACGCCCGCCGGCGCACGGACCCGATGCCGCACGAGCGCCTCGACGGGGCGGTCGAGCACGGCTTCGGTGGCGATCCGTCGTGGCTGGTTCTCGACCAGCTGGCGGCGCAGGAAGCCATCGACATGCTGGTGGCCGACCTGACGCCCGAGCAGGCCGAGGCTGTGCTGCTCCGGGTGGTCGGTGGCTTCGCCGTGCCCGAGGTCGCCCAGATCATGGAACGCAGCCCTGGTGCCGTGCGGGTGATGTGCCACAGGGCGCTCCGCAGGTTGGCCACCCGGTTCGCCGACGCGGCACCGGAGGGCCATGAGGCAAGGGAGGCCGGCGAGGCCGCGGAGACGCAGGGGGTGCTCGCCGAATGACCCCCGACGACCTGTGGATCGAGATGGCGCAGTTCGACGGCGCGAACGCCGACCGGCTCTGGGACGGGTCGGCGGCCACCGATGACGCCCCTGCCTGGTATGGCCGAGTGGCCACGTTGCTTCGTGCATCGGCGGCGCCGGCCTCGGAGGACGAGTTGGCGGGGGAGTCGGAGATCGTGGCGCGCATGCAGGCCGCCATCCTCGAGCCGGCGACGGAGGACGAGTTCGCGGGGGAGTCCGACATCGTGGCGCGCATGCAGGCCACCATCCTCGAGTCCGCCTGGGCCGTGGGTAGCGATGATGTCGGGGACGGTCACAGCCCCCGACACCTCCGGGCCGCCGCTCCGCGGCCAGCCGGCGCCCGCCGCCGCCAGGGGGCCCGCGTGGTGCGCCGGATCGTGGCGGTCAAGGCCGCGGCGGTCACAACCGTGGTGGCCATCGGGGTCACGGCCGCGGCAGCCACCACCGGGATCGTCGCCACCGTGGTCGTGCCGGCGCTCTCCAGCCACGAGCCGGAGCCCCATCAGGAGCCCGAGACCTCAGCCGCGGACAGCGGGTCGTCGACCGACGGCTCCGGTGAGTCCAACTATGGGGTCGGGGATGGCACCGGCGACGATCCGGTCGTCACCATGGACCCCGAAGAACCCCTCGTGTGCATGCTCGATCTGGACTGCCTCCTGCAGGAGGTGAAGGAGGCCGCAGCTGCTCCGCCCAGCGCCATGAGCGGGGATGCGGTCGTCACCATGGACCCCGAAGAACCTCTGGTGTGCATGCTCGATCTGGACTGCCTCCTGCACGAGGTGGAAGAGGCCGCTATGCCCACGACCGAGCCGCCGGCTACGCCCCCCACGACCGAGCCTCCGGCTACGCCCCCCACGACCGAGCCTCCGGCTACGCCCCCCACGACCGAGCCTCCGGCCACGCCCCCCACGACCGAGCCTCCGGCCACGCCCCCCACGACCGAGCCTCCGCCCCCCACAACCGAGCCTCCGCCCACCACGACCACAACCGCGCCCCCCGCCGAGCCTCCGGCGGAGCTGGCCGCGCCGCTGGGGGTCGACACGAGGAGCGCGACGAGCGATGCGGGCACCACGGACGCCGGCACCGGCTCCGACCCTTCGCCGGCCGGCTGACGCGGCCAGCCGGCCGGCGTCAGCACTTTTTTCTCACCGCGTGTAACGCACGGCCATCCCGGCGCGATCTAGTGCGTGGATGGGAGCAGGCAAGCGCATCGTCGGCCAACGGGCGGGTTGGCTACCTCACGGGCGAGGGTAGGCGCGCGCCCTGCTGGCGGGTGGGGAGGTCAGTGTTCCGGGGGCGTGCGGGCGGCCCCGGAACGGACCTCCCTCGCCCCGCGTCACAGCAGCTCACCGACGCATGCGCCCAGCTGGCGAAGGTTGCGGACCTCGGCCATGCGGTCGCAGGCCAGCGCGTAGAGCGATGCCACCGAGTCGCCCTGGTCCCACCGTTCGCGGGGCTCGGGGTTGAGGAACCAGATCCGCCGGCTGCGCCGATGGATCTCGCGCAGGGCAGGAAGGCCGGGGTCGCCGTGGTGGCTGCGGGCGTCGCCCGTGACGACCAGCGTGGCGCGCGGGCTGAGCTGCCTGCCGTACCGGTCCAGGAAACTGCGCATCACCTGCCCGTAGTCGCTGCGGTGCCGGGCCCGTGACGAGGACGCCCGCGCGAGCAGGGCGTACGGATCGACGTCGTGGAGCCGGCGATCGAGCACGTCGGTGATCTCCTGGACGTCGTCGACGAAGACGAACGTGCGCAGGCCCGAGAACTCCTCGTGCAGGGCGTACACCAGCGCCAGCGTGAAGCGCGCGAACTCCGCCATCGACCCCGAGACGTCGCACAGCACCCACAGCTCGGGCCGGGAACGGGGTCGGTGTCGATACGCCGGGTCGAGGGGCACTCCGCCGCTCTGCAGTGAGCCGCGGAGTGTGCGGCGCATGTCGAGTCGCCCGCCCCGGCTGCGGCGCTGCTGGTGCGCCACCTTGGCGGCCAGCCTGCGGGCCAGGGGACGGACGGCCGCCCGCATGTCCCGCAGCTCCACGGTAGAGGCGCGGAGGAAGTCGACCTCGTCCGGGGACGGGGTCGTCGGCGCCCACCGGTCGGCGCTCCCGGCGCGGATCTCCGCCGCGAGCATCTGGCGGTAGCGGTCGAGCAGCGCCTCGATGTCGGCTTGCGCCAGTCGCTCGTCGAGGGCGGCGCGCCGTCCCGCGCCCCGCCCCCGGCGCAGTGCGTCCTGGCGGATCGCCGATAGGTCGAGGCCGCGCAGCAGGCGTTGGAGGCGGTACCGGTCGCTGCCCGCGACCACGCCGAAACCAGCCCAGCGGCGCACCGCCTGGGCCGCGAGCGCCGGCAGGGCCTCGACGTCGCCACTGGCGAGGGCCTGCGCGAGTCGTCGCCGGATGGCGGCGTCCTCGGCGGTGTCGTCGGGCTCGGCGCCCGCCGACGCGGCTGGCCATGGCAGCACGGGCGACCCGAACCAGCGCTCGAACGCCGCGTCGAAGGCGCCGAGGTGCTCCGAGCGCTTCACCAGCGTGGTGGCCAGGGCCACGCGGGTCTCGCTGCGGGAGGCGAGGTCGACCTGATCCAGGGCGGCCACGGCGTCGACCACGCCGCTGGTCGGCACGTCGACGCCGCTGGTCCGGAGCTGGTCGGCGAAGGCCAGCACGACGGACACCAGCGCATCCCCGGCCGGGAGCGGGGTCGTACCCACGTGCGCGGGGCCCCGGCGGCTAGCGCCGCGCCAGGCGCTCGCTGATCTGCCCGGCGGTGTCGAGGAGGGCGGGGAGGAAGTCCTTGCGGATGGCGTCGAGGCTCACCCGGCCCGCATGGGTGGACACGTTGATGGCGGCGAGGACCCGGCCGCGACGGTCGCGCAGCGGCGCTCCGATCGACCGCACCCCGGCCTCCAGCTCCTGGTCGACCAGCGCCCATCCCTGGCGACGCACGCGCGCCAGCTCGTCCTGGAGGTCGGCCGGCTTGGTGATCGTCCGTTCGGTGATCGCCGGCAGCGGACCGGGGCCGATCAGGTCGTCGATCTCGTCCCGGTCGAGGTCGGCGAGCAGCACCCGACCCATTGACGTGGCGTACGCGGGGAGGCGGGAGCCGAGCCCCAACGAGATCGTCATGATCCGCTTGGTGGGAACGCGCGCGACGTAGACGATCTCAGGCCCGTCGAGCACGGCGGCCGAGCACGACTCGTGCGTGCGCTCGACCAACGCCTCCATTCCCGGTTCGGCGATGCTTGCCAGGTCGAGGGACGACAGGTACGCATAGCCTAGGTCGAGCACCTTGGGGGTGAGCTCGAAGCCCCGGCCGTCGGACCGTGCGTAGCCGAGATGCTGGAGCGTGAGCAGGATCCGCCGCGCCGTGGCCCGGGTGAGGCCGGTAAGCCGCGCAACCTCGGACAAGGTCAGGCGTGGGTGCTCCCGGGAGAACACCTGCATCACCGCGAGCCCTCGCTCGAGGGACTGGACGTGTTCGCTCGACATACCCATGGCGGTTCGCTATGCGCACAGATGTTCACTATGCGGCTGAAGTATGCCACAATCGAACCGCGGTGATCACAAGGGCCATGGCCTTGGCCACTGCACGTTCGATGAACCCGACGGTCAGGGGGAGCCCATGCCGCAGTACATGACCCGGTTCGGCAGCCTGCTCGACTACGACAAGGGTGGCGTCGAGGCGATCGACGACGAGCCCGAGCACTACGCGTTCTCCAACATGTTCGAGGTCGCGGCCAACGCCAAGGCGTGGGAGAAGGTGGCGGTCGGCAAGAACCAGGAGTACGTGCTCGAGGTCATCAGGGCCGAGGGCACCTCCGAGTGGCGCACGGCCGCTCACGACGAGACGGCCCTCGTGATGGACGGCACGGTCACCGTCGAGCTGGTCAAGCTCGATCAACCCGACCTCCCCGCCGACAAGCGGGGATCGGTGCGCATCGACGGCGAGCCCTCGGGTCGCGCCATGGGCCGCATCGTCGCCGGGCGCGGACACATGGCCCTGCTGCCGGCGGGCGCCGCCTACCGCTTCAGGGCCGACGAGCCGGGTGTGATCCTGCTCCAGACCATCGAGGGCGACGACACCATCTATCGCTGGGCCGAGATCATCCAGACGGGCTGACGGAGGCATCACGAGCATGACCGACACCACGACCAGCGCCACAGAGGTCCGCGCCAGCGAGCCCAACGCCCATGGCTACCGCAGCTACTCGCTGGGCGAGTTCACGTTCAGCCGCGACGAGTACTTCGCTCACGTGACCTGGCCCACCGGTAGCCACCTCATGTCGATCGACGCCTTCCTGCGAGCGACCCAGCGCGACGTCGCGTGGCAGTTCTTCTACGGGGTCGTCAACTTCGACGACGTGATCGGCACCATCAACCACTACGGCAACGTCGACCTGTTCGCCGGCACGTTCAACGACGCCTACCGGCGTGCCGAGGTCGACCATCTCGAGAACTTCCCCCACGAGTCGATCCTCGGCACCTTCGTGGCGATGCTCGACGACTGGACCAACGCCGGCTTCGACCCCTTCGCGTCCCCGGAGGAGACCGGCACCGCCTGGGGCGACAAGGCGGGTAGCAACACGACCGCAGTCAGCCGCAGGCGCGTCACCGCCCAGCGCATGGTGGGCGTTCCCGGCGACGAGGCGCTGCGCACCGACGCCACCCACCCGATCAATCGCATGTTCGCCGACGTCGATCAGTCCGAGCCGGAGATACACCCTGAGCCCGGCTTCGAGGACGAGGTGGCCGGGTTCAACTTGTTCGCCTACCTGTCCCGCTCCGACGTCACGTGGAACCCGTCGGTCGTGTCGGTGTGCAAGGACAGCCTCTACTGCCCGACTACCGAGGAGTACATCCTGCCCATCGTCCACGGCAACGACCGGGTCGAATGGTTCGTGCAGCTCTCCGACCAGATCGAATGGGATGTCGCCGACAAGGAGAGCGGGTCCCGCCGGGCGCGGGTGGTCATGAAGCCGGGCGACGTGGCCGCCATGCCCGCTGACATTCGCCATCAGGGCTACGCCCCCAAACGGTCGATGCTGCTGGTCTGGGAGAACGGCTCCCCAGACCTCCCCCAGATGATCGCCGAGGGCCGCGCCCCCACCTATCCCGTCGAGATGTAAGTGTTTCGGCTCGCAACCAGAGGTTGCTCGCCGAGTTATCGGCGCCGCCTGGCGGCGGCACTCATCTTCTGTCGCTCGACCGGCGAAGCCGGATCGAGCGACGCCGGGGGGCTCCGGCGGAAGCCTCTGCCCCCCCGACTCCCCGCCCCTCCGTCGAGAGCGAGCTGGTAAGTGCAGCCGAAACTCTTCATCGATGGCGAGTTCGTCGACGGGCTGGCGGGCGCGACCATCGAGGTGCTCGATCCCCACGACTGCTCGGTGCTGGCCGACGTGGCCGAGGCCCGGGCCGAGGACGTCGACCGAGCCGTGGCGGCAGCCACCGCCGCGTTCCCCGCCTGGTCCGCCACTCCGGCGGCCGAGCGGGGGAGGCTGCTGCTGCGGCTCGCCGACGCCATCGAGCACCACACCGACGAGCTGGCCCGCCTGGAGAGCCGCGACACCGGTCACCCCCTGCGTGACTCTCGGGGCCTGGACGTGCCACGCACCGCCGCCACCTTCCGCTACTTCGGTGGCATGGCCGACAAGGTCCAGGGCTCGGTGGTGCCGGTCGAGGCCGGGTTCCTCAACTACGTGGAGCGGGCGCCGCTGGGAGTGGTCGGGCAGATCGTGCCCTGGAACTTCCCGCTGATGTTCTGCAGTTGGAAGCTCGGGCCGGCGCTCGCCGCCGGGAACACGGTGGTGCTCAAGCCCGCCGAGCTGACGCCGTTGTCGTCCCTGCGGGTGGCGGAGCTGACGGCCGAGGTGGGGATCCCACCCGGCGTGGTGAACGTCGTCCCCGGCTACGGGCAGACGGCTGGGCAGCACTTGGCCGAGCACCCAGGGGTGGCCAAGATCGCGTTCACCGGGTCGACGGCCACGGGCCGCCGGATCGTCGAGGCGTCGGCGGGAAACCTGAAGCGCATCCAGCTCGAGCTGGGCGGCAAGGGCGCCAACGTCGTGTTCCCCGACGCCGACCTCAGCGCCGCCGTCAACGGATCGGCGTTCGCGAGCTTCCACAACCAGGGCCAGGCGTGCATCGCCGGGAGCCGGCTCATCCTCCACGAGGAGATCGCCGACGCGTTCATGGACCGGTTCGTGGCACTGGCCCGGTCGATCCGCCTGGGGAACCCGCTAGACGAGTCGACCGAGATGGGGCCCCTCACCTCACCGATGCACCGCGACCGGGTGCTCGCGTACGTGAAGGTGGCGCTCGACGAGGGTGCCGAGATCGTCACCGGCGGCAAGGAACCCGACGACCCCGACCTGGCACGCGGCTGCTACGTGCTGCCCACGGTCGTGCGGGCCGATCCCGACAGCCGGGTCAACCGGGAGGAGGTGTTCGGGCCCTTCGTGAGCGCGACCACGTTCCGCACCGATGCCGAGGCGATCGCGCTCGCAAACGGCACTGACTACGGGCTGGGCGGCGGCCTGTGGACCCGCGACCTGGCCCGGGCCCACCGTGTCGCCCGCGCCTTCCGGTCCGGCATGGTGTGGGTCAACGCCTACAAGCGGGTCAACCCGGGCTCGCCGTTCGGCGGTGTGGGCCGCTCGGGCTACGGGCGCGAGATGGGCTTCGAAGCGATGCACGAGTACACCGACGCTCACTCGGTGTGGATCAACGTCGATGCCCAGCTGCCTCCCTGGTACCGCCGGAAGGACGCCTGATGACGGCGGCGATCACCACCCTCGGCGACGCCGTCGCCGGTGCCGTCCACGACGGCGACGTGGTGGCGCTCGAGGGGTTCACGCACCTCATCCCATTCGCCGCCGGGCACGAGGTCCTCCGCCAGGGCCGGCGCGAGCTGACGCTGGTGCGGCTCACGCCCGACGTGCTCTACGACCAGATGATCGGCATGGGCGCCGCTCGCCGGTTGGTGTTCTCGTGGGGCGGCAACCCGGGCGTCGGGTCGCTGCACCGGTTCCGGGACGCCATCGAGCACGGCTGGCCGCACCCGATCGAGATCGAGGAGCACAGCCACGCCGGGATGGCGAACCGCTACGTGGCCGGCGCCTCGGGGCTGCCGTTCGCGGTGCTCCGGGGTTACGCGGGCACCGACCTGCCCGGCCACACCGACAACGTCGCCCCGATCGACTGCCCGTTCACGGGCCAGAGCCTCACGGCGGTGGCCGCCCTTCGCCCCGACGTCACGATCATCCACGCCCAGCAGGCGGATCGGGCCGGGAACGTGCAGCTGTGGGGCATCACCGGGGTGCAGAAGGAGGCGGCCCTGGCGGCCCACCGGGTGGTGGTCACGGTCGAGGAGATCGTCGCGGCGCTCGAGCCCCGGCCCGGTGCCGTCGTGCTGCCGTCGTGGGTGGTCGACGCCGTCGCCGAGGTGCCGGGGGGCGCGCACCCCAGCTACGCCCACGGCTACTCGGTGCGGGACAACGCCTTCTACGAGGCATGGGATCCGATCAGCCGCGACCGCGACGCCTTCGCTGACTGGATGAGACGCAACGTGCTCGACCTCGTGTCGAGCCCGAGGTGAGGGGAGACCATGGCTGTCACCACGCAGACGATGACCGACGAGCAGCGCAAGTCGGTCGCCATCGAGTATCTGAAGGCCTTCGACAACGGTGGGGAGACGTCGACCGGCGGCAGCGTCCTCGACCTCTTCGCCGACGACGCGCAGGCCTACTTCCCCAAGTGGGGCCTGGCCTCGGGCAAGGACGAGATCGGCCGGATGTTCGGCGATGTGGGCGGGACGATCAAGCAGATCGTCCATCACTACTCGCACTTCAACTGGGTGTTCTCGGGCGGCGACATGGTGGTGTGCGAAGGCACCAGCCACGGCGAGCACCGCGACGGCCCCTGGCGGGCGGGCGTGCCGGAGTGGGCGGCGGGTCACTGGTGTGACGTGTTCGAGATCAGGGACTTCCTGATCCAGCGGGTCTTCATCTACCTGGACCCCGACTATGCCGGGAAGGACACCGAGCGCTACCCCTGGCTGGAGGGGCAGTCTGGCTCGTGAGCGACCTCGTGCAGGACGACGGCGCCTGGAGCGCCGACGAGATGATGACGGTGGCCGCCGCCCGGCAGCTACGCGACGGCGAGGTGTGCTTCGTGGGGATCGGGCTGCCGTCGACGGCTGCGAACCTGGCCCGACGCACCCACGCGCCCGGCCTGGTGCTCGTGTACGAGTCCGGAACCATCGGGGCCAAGCCCCGCGCCCTGCCGCTGTCGATCGGCGACGGCGAGCTGGCGGAGACCGCCGACGCCGTGGTGTCGGTGCCCGAGATCTTCAACTACTGGCTCCAGGCCGGGCGGATCGACGTCGGGTTCCTGGCTGCGGCCGAGCTCGACCGTCGCGGCGACATCAACACCACCGTCATCGGTCCCTACGGCAGGCCCAAGGTGCGGCTGCCGGGGGCGGGTGGAGCGCCCGAGATCGCGGCCTCGTGTCGGCGGGTGGTCGTCGTCGCCAGGCAGTCGCCGCGCACGTTCGTGGAGCGGGTGGGCTTCCGCACCTCTATGGGTGACAGGGTGAGCACCGTGATCACCGACCTGGGGGTGCTGACTCGCGAGCCGGGGCAGGACGCGCTCGTGCTCACCCGACTGCACCCCGGTGCCACCGTCGACGCCGCCAGGGCCGCCACCGGTTGGGACCTGCGGGTGGCGGACGACCTGGCGGTCACGGCACCGCCCAGCGCCACCGAGCTCGACGTGCTGCGCGAGCTCGAGGCCACGAAGGGGGCGGTGGCGTGAAGCCGTTCGTGCACGAGGCGCTGCCGGGGCGGGTGGTGTTCGGCGTCGGCTCGGTGGGACGAGTAGCCGACGAGGTAGCGGCGCTGGGCCTGGAGAGGGTCCTGCTGGTGGTAGACGAGGCGTCCAAGGCCGTCGGTGACCGCATCGCCGACGACCTGGGCGAACGGTACGCCGGGCGCCTCGACGAGGTGCGCCAGCACGTGCCCGATGACCTGGCCACGGCCGCGCGGCGGGCCGCCGTCGAGGCGGGTGCCGACGGCGTGGTGACCGTCGGGGGCGGATCGGCCACGGGGCTGGGCAAGGCGATCGCCGTCGACCCGGGGGCGCAGGCGGCCGCGAATGGTCAGGTCACGCTCGTCGCCGTCCCCACCACCTACGCGGGGTCGGAGATGACCCCCATCTACGGGGTGACGGGCGAGCACAAGCAGACGGGCCGTGACCTGCGGGCGCTTCCCCGGACGGTCGTCTACGACCCCGTGCTCACCGTCGGCATGCCACCCGCGATCACCGCCTCGAGCGGCTTCAACGCCCTGGCCCACTGCGTGGAGGGCCTCTACGCCCCCGGCACCAACCCGATCGTTGGACTCCAAGCCGTCGAAGGCGTTCGGGCGCTGGCCGGCGCGTTGCCGGCGGCGGTGGAGCATCCCGACGACCTCGACGCCCGCAGCCGTGCGCTGTACGGCGCCTACCTGGCCGGTGCCGTGCTGGCGGTGGCGGGCACGGCGCTGCACCACAAGCTCTGCCACGTCCTCGGCGGCACCTTCGGCCTAGTTCACGGCGACGTCAACGCCGTCGTGCTGCCGCACGTCGTCGCCTACAACGCAGAGGCGGCCCCCGAGGCCATGGCCGCCGTCGCGGTGGGCCTCGACGCACCCCCCGGGGGGGCGGCGCCGGCGCTCCGAACCCTGGCCGAGCGGATCGGCGCACCCACCAGCCTCGACGCCCTGGGCATGCCCGCCGACGGCCTCGACATCGCCGCCGAGCGCGCCGTGGCCGACACCGGCACCACGAACCCGCGCCCCCCCGACGTGGCGTCGCTGCGCGCTCTGTTACAGCGCGCCTTCGACGGGGCGCCACCTGCGCCATGAGCTACGTCGTCGACGCCGTGCGCACGCCAGTGGGCCGCCACGGCGGCGCGCTGGCGGGAACGCGCCCCGACGACCTCGCCGCGCACGCGCTCCGAGCCCTCGTCGACCGTGTGCCCGACCTCGACCCCGCCGACATCGACGACGTGTGGTTCGGCGACGCCAACGGCGCCGGCGAGGACAACCGCGACGTGGCCCGCATGGCCGTGCTCCTGGCCGGGCTGCCGGTGTCGGTTCCGGGTGCGACCGTCAACCGGCTGTGCGGCTCCGGGCTGGAGGCCGTGATCGCCGCCGACCGGGCCATCGCGGTGGGCGACGCCGCCGTCGCGGTCGCCGGCGGCGTCGAGTCCATGAGCCGGGCGCCCTGGGTGCTGCCCAAGCCCGACACCGCCTATCCCCGCGGTCACGAGACGCTGCACTCCACCACGCTCGGGTGGCGGCTGGTCAACCCGCGGATGCCCACGCAGTGGACGGTGCCGCTGGGCGAGGGCGCCGAGATCCTGGCGCAGCGGCACCGCATCAGCCGGGAGGCGCAGGATGCGTTCGCCCTGCGGTCGCATCGCCGTGCCACCGCGGCGTGGGATGCGGGCCGGTTCGACGAGGAGGTCAGCTTCGTCACCGACGACGCGGGAGAGCGGCTGCTCGAGCGCGACGAGAGCATCCGCGCCGACACGTCGCTCGAGGCGCTGTTCCGCCTCCGTCCGAGCTTCCGGCCCGACGGATCGGTCACTGCGGGCAACGCCTCGCCGCTCAACGACGGCGCCGCCGCCATGCTGCTGACCGACGAGCCGGCGCTTGGACGCATCGGCCGCGAGCCCCTGGCCCGCATCGCCGGCCGGGCCACGTCGGCGGTCGAGCCACCACTCTACGGCCTCGGTCCGGTGGAGGCCGCGGAACGGGCGCTCAAGCGCGCCGGCATCGCCTGGTCAGACCTGGCCGTCGTGGAGCTGAACGAGGCCTTCGCGGCGCAGGCCCTGGCCTGCCTGGCCCACTGGCCCGACCTCGACCCCGAGATCGTCAACCCCAACGGCGGCGCCATCGCCATCGGTCATCCGCTGGGCTGTTCGGGCGTCCGGATCCTCACGTCGCTGGTGTGGGAGCTACGCCGCCGCGGTGGCGGCTGGGGCCTGGCGGCCATGTGCATCGGGGTGGGCCAGGGGATCGCCGTCGTCGTGGAGGCGTGAGCCCGGCCTCGCGCTCCACTGGTGGGGTCTAGCCCGCCCCCAGGCCCTCGCGCACCGCCCAGGTGGCGACCTCGGTGCGAGACGACATGCCCAGCTTGGACAGGATGTTCGACACGTGGACCGCCGCCGTGCGGGGGGAGATGTAGAGCCGTTCGGCGACCTGCGAGTTGGTCAGGCCCTCGGCCAGCAGTGACACCACTTCGCGCTCCCGCGGGGTGAGCGCCTCGGGGCCGCTCGGCTCCGGTCCCAGTCCGAGGCGGCGCTCCACTGCCCGCAGCTCGTCCACCCGCCAGCCCCGCCACCGGGCCAGGAACGGGGCGGCGGCCCCCGCACGGGCCCGGGCCTCGTCCAGCCGCCCCTGCGCGATCAGGACGCGCGCGGCGCCGACATGAGCCGTCCCGAGGTGTGCGGCCAGGACCTCCGGGGCCGATTGGAGGCCCTCGGCCGCGGCCGCGTACAGGGCGGCGGCGGTGTCCGGCCGGTCTTCGGCCTCTGCGACCTGGGCGTCGATGAGCTGCCGCCACGGGTCGTCCGGCGGCAGCCGGTGACCGACGTACAGGCCGACGTTGTCGACGAGGGGCCGCATCTCGGCGGTCGTCAGCCCGGCATGCAGGGCGGCGGCCAGGACGTCGTGGGTCTGTCCGGGGTAGGCGACGCCCTCATGCGACACGGCGTCGCCAAAGGCGCGCAGGCGCTCCCGGGCCTCGGCCAAGTCACCGCGCCGGCACGCCAGGTGGAAGTCGAGGCCGAAGACGCCCACCGCGACACGTTCGGTGGGGGGCTTGGCCATGTCGGTGAAGCGCTGGGCGGTCTCGAGGTCGCCGGCCTCCAGTGCCAGCCCCGCCCGTAGCACCGCCAGCCAGCGGCCGTCGGTCCAGGACACGGCGTTGCCCGCCGACGTGTAGCGCGCGTGGTCGAGGTGGGCGATGGCGGCGTCGAGGTCGCCCTCCGCCGCCTCGAGGTGCGCCTGGTTGGCCGCCAGGTCGATGGCGGCGACCAGCTCGAACCCGGCGGCCTCGGCGTGCCCGTGTGCCCGCTCGATCATCTCCCGCACCTCGCCGGCGTCGCTCCACTGGCGGGCGTCCCACACGAGATAGTTCAGCGCCCGGGCCGCCAGCACGTGGTCGCCGATCCGCTCGGCCTCGTCCGCCGCCGTCTGCAGCAGGCGGCGCCCTTCGAGGACCTGGTCGCGGGCGTTGAGCATGGCGGTGCCCTTGTCGACCATGGCCGCCAGGCGCACGTCGGCGAGGTCGAGGGTCTCGGCCAGGCTGGCGGCCTTGTCCGCCCACTCGTACGTGGCCTCGATCTGGTCGCGCAGCATGTACGACTGGGCGACGGCGGCCATGGCGCGCGCCCGGTCCTCGTCGGACGGCAGCCGGTCGATGATGCCGATGAGCTGGTCGGTGAAGCCCACCATGGCCTCGATCTGGCCGGCCTCCCGGGCAATGCGCTTGCGCAGGCTGAGGGCGGCCGCCTCCTCGCTCACGTCGTCGCGCTCGCGCGCGAGCCGGAGCCATCGGTCGCAGTGCGCGGCGGCGTCGTCGAGCAGCCCCGCGAGCCAACAGGCGCGGGCCGCCAAGGCGAGCAGCTCGAGGTCGTCCTCCGCCTCGCTCAGGCCGATCTCGGCCAGGTGGCGCGCCTGGTACGTGGAGCCGCGGGCGAGCGACTCGCGGGCGCCGATCCGTGCCTCCGCCACCATGTCCTCGTAACGCCCGGCCCCCCGGGCGTGGATGGCGAGGGCGAGCCGGTCCTCGCTGCCCACCGCCCGCAGCGCGGTGAACGCCGCCTCCTGGAGGCGGCGGCGCTCCCGGCCGAGCAGGCCCTCCTTGATGGCCTCGCGAGCCAGGTCGTGGTGGAAGGTGAAGACGTCGGGCTCCGACTCCGCCAGCAGACCGCTGTCCACGGCGGCGCGCAGCAGGACGATCAGCCGGTCCTCCGGCGTCTCGGTCACGTGGGCGAGCACGTCGAACGTCACGCGCCGGCCGAGCACCGAGGCGGCCGTGACGAGGCGGCGGACCTCCGGGTCGAGCTCATCCAGCTGCCCGCGCACCAGCTCGGCCACCGTCCACGGCAGAGGCATGTCGGCCAGGTCTTCCGAGGGCGCGTCGCCGGCGCTGGCGACAAGCTCCTCCAGGAAGAATGGGTTTCCCCCGGTGCGGGTGTGGAGGGCATCGACCACGGGAAACGACGGAACCTCGCCGTAGACGGCCGTGAGGAAGGCGTTGACGTCCGCGAGGCTCAGCCGGCGGAGCTGGATGTGGGTGATCGAATGACGGCGCTCGAGGCGGGGCAGCAGGCTCGAGGCGGGGTGGCGGCGCGTCAGGCCGTCGGGGCGGTAGGTGCCGATGACGAGCAGCCGGCCGCCGCCGGGCTCGGCCAGCTGCTCGAACACGGTGAGGCTCTCGGAGTCGGCCCAGTGGAGATCCTCGAACACCAGGACGCCGGCGATCCCCTCGCTGAGCCCCCGCACCAGCTCGACACCGGCTCGGACCCGCTCATCAGCCGTGCGGTGGGCGTCGTCAACGGCCTCCAGCAGCGCGGTGTATCGGTCGACATCGGCGCCGTTGCGCGTCGCCACGGAGCCGAGCGCGTCACGGAACAGCTCCATGGGGCGGCTCTCGGCGCCCGGATCGGCCTGGCCGGCCAGCACCAGCGCGCCCCTTGGCACGTGCGCCACCAGCTCCTGGACGAGCCGGGTCTTGCCGATGCCCGCCTCGCCGGCGACGAGGGCCACCGACGGGTCGGAGCGGGCGTCGACCAGCCCGATCAGACGATCGAGCTCGACACCGCGGCCGACCATGACGGGTGACAGCCCCGAACGTCCCACGAGCATCACCCGAGCGTAGGGCGCTGTCTTGCTGATCGGCTCGCTCAGAGGCCGACGGCGGTCGCTCGGCCCGAGGGCCGCTGACGATGCCGTCCCGCGAGGCGGCCGAGCCGCCAACGCGAGGCCTCGCGCTGGAGGTCTTGCTGGTGGTCGGTGACCAAGGTCCTGGTGAATTCGTATCCGAGAAGCATGAGACCAGGTTGCGCCACTGAGGTACCCGGCCACATCGGACGGCCTACGCATTTCACGGCGCGCCCGCGTACGTAGATGTGGGCGTCACCGGGACTACGTATCTAGTGCCCAGCACGAGTGGAGTGAACGAGAGCCGAAGATCGGGCCGGGGTCCGCGTTCGAGCGAATCCTGCGGAGTAATCTCGACGCTGGGATAAGGAAGGCCCCGAGCGTCAGACCGGAACTAGCCGGTCCGCTGCTCGGGGCCAACCATACGGTTGGACGCTCTGGCCGATCCCGGCGACACGCGAGGTGCCGCCAGAAGCGCCGACCATTGCAGGACGCGCCCCGCAATAGCCCAGGTCCGACTTGGTGGGCGCCCCACCTCAACCGTCCCCGTCGGCATTCCTACCGGCCCGCCACGTCGACCTGTGCGCCGGATTCGCTGAGAACCGAAGCTCTCGACCGCATCCTTTGCCCGTGCCGTTGTGGTGGACGTGGTGCATCTTGCGCGGTGCGAAACCCCACGTCAAGAGGCATTTTCGCAATCCCCAGGCAATCCCCAGACCTTTCTCGGTCATCCCCAGATCCCGCGATGTTCTCCACAATGAGACCCACAGTTCACCCACAGGTTGGGGTCGATCGGGCGGTCTCCGAACCGATCAGGAGGCCATCCTCTGGCCCCGGTTGGGTCCGCTCACCCGGCTGTCTCCACAGTGAAGGGTCTCCCTTGCTCTCGCTGATAGGCCTGCCTACCATTCGGCCCCGCACCGGAGACGCTGGAGGGAACTGTGCGCCGTCATCGCATCATCACCGCCACGGCACTGTCGCTGGCGCTCGCCACCACCGGAGCCGCGTGCGGCGACGACGACGGGGCGGACGTCCGCAGCTTCGGCGACTGCGGCGGTTCGGGGAGCGCGTCTGGGTCCGCGTCGGCGAGCGCGTCAGCGTCCGGGTCGGCGAGCGGTGCCGCCACGGCATCTGGGTCGACCGGTTCCGGCTCGGACAGCGCTAGCTGTCCATCGGGATCGGGGAGCGGGTCGGGGGGTGGCTCCGAGGCGGGTGCCGGGTCGGGCAGCGGCATCGCCGACGACGTCGAGGGGTCGTCCACCGACAACCCGCTCGTCGCCGACGCCGTGGCCGAGTACCAGGCCTGGGTGGCCGAGCAGGTCGACCTGACCATTGCCGCCACCACGACGTTCACCGACGCGGTGCGGGCCGGCGACCTGGAGGGTGCCAAGGCCGTCTATGCGCCCTCCCGCCAGGGCTGGGAGCGCATCGAGCCCATCGCCGGCCTCGTCGAGGAGATCGACGGCGCCGTCGATGCCCGGGTCGACGACTTCGAGGGTGTCGACGACCCCGCCTTCACCGGCTGGCATCGGCTCGAGTACCTGTTGTGGGAGCAAGGCACGACCGACGGTGGCGCTCCGTTCGCGGACCAGCTCGATGCCGACCTGCAGACCCTCCGGACGGAGCTGGAGGCCATGGAGATCCCGCCCGCAGCGTTGGCGGTCGGGTCGGCGGAGCTGATCGAAGAGGTGTCGACCGGCAAGATCACGGGCGAAGAGGACCGCTACTCGGGCACCGACCTATGGGACTTCGCAGCCAACGTCGAGGGGGCCGAGCGCGGTTTCGAGCTGCTGGAGCCTGCCATCGAGGCCGAGGACGCGGCGCTGGCCAGGACCATCGCCGGCCTCTTCGACGAGCTCGACGGCCAGCTGGGGGCCTACCGGGACGGCGGGGGATACCAGCCGTACGCCGCGCTCACCGACGAGCACAAGACCGAGATGCAGACGACGCTGGGGGAGCTGTCCGAGCACCTGGCGACGGTGGCCGGCGTGCTGGGGCTCGAGGGGTGACGGCGACCAGTACACGCAGGCCCCGGTGATGCCAGGCGTCTCGCGCCGTCGCTTCCTGGCGGGCGGCCTGGCGGGAACGGCTGTCGCCGGCCTGGGCGGGACCGTGGCGCCGGGATGTAGTGCCACGTCCGGCAACAACGATCGAGCCGCGTCGACCGGCGGCGGGTCGGCGTCGGCCGGTGCCCGCTACCTGCCGTTTCGGGGACCGCACCAGACCGGCATCACCCATCCGGCCAACGAGCAGGGCCTGCTGGCGGCGTTCAGGGTCACCGCCGATCACCGGAATGAGCTGCGCGACACGTTGCGTGCGCTGTCCACCGAGTCCGAACGACTCATGTCCGGCGAGCCGTACGAGGACCGGGATCCGGCGTACCCGCCGCTCCACACCGGCACTGTCGGCAACCCGGCGCCGCCGGCAGACCTGTCGGTGGTCGTCTCGGTCGGGGCGTCGCTGTTCGACGACCGCTACGGCCTGGCCGACCGCAAGCCCCTCGGCCTGGAGAAGATGCCGTTCCTCGCCAACGACCGGCTCGACCCCGAGCGGTCGCACGGCGACCTACTGCTCACCGTCACCAGCGCCCACGAGGACGTCAACCTCTTCGCCCTCCGACAATTGGCGCGGGCCACCCGCGGCACGATGGCGTTGCACTGGATGCTCGACGGCTACAACCGGCGCACCCGGGCGGACCCCGGGGAGGCCGGCAAGCGCAACCTGATGGGGTTCATCGACGGCACCTCCAACCTCGACCCGTCCGACGAGGCGGTGATGGACCGCTATGTCTGGGTGCAACCCGACGACGACGAGCCCGAATGGGCCGCAGGGGGCACCTACCACGTCGTGCGAGTGATCCGGATGCTCGTGGAGTTCTGGGACCGCACCCGCCTGTCCGAGCAGGAGTCGATCATCGGCCGACGCAAGGAGTCCGGGGCACCGCTGGGCGGTGGGGTCGAGACCGACGTACCCGACTACTCGGCCGACGTTGACGGCGAGGTGACCCCGCTCGACGCCCACATCCGGTTGGCCAACCCCCGCACCGCCCGCAGCGAGGGCGATCTCATCTTCCGGTCGGGGCTGAGCTTCTCCCGCGGCTTCGACGGCGACGGCCAGCTCGACCAGGGGCTGGCGTTCGTGTCGTTCCAGCGGCGGCTGTCCCAGTTCCTCAACACGCAGGCGCGCCTCGCCGGCGAGCCGCTGGAGGAGTACATCCTCCCCGAGGGCGGCGGCTTCTACTTCGCGCTACCGGGAGTCATGGACGACGGCCGGTTTCTGGGCGAGGATCTGTTCGCCTGAGCCGGAACCTTCCGGGGAGCGGCGGTGTAGGAGGGGCCGATGCGTCCACTTCGCATCGAATCCCGCATCACGAGGGAGCTGGATGTAGCGGACGCGGGCGGCGACGCGGTCGGTCGGCGTACGTCGAGCCGGGTGGTCCACGAGCCCGGGCGCGGCGCCCGGCTCGCGGCGATCGTCGCGGCGCTCGGGCTGGTGGCTGGGGGAGCGGCGCTGGTGCTGCGCGGCACCGGCGAGCCACCGCGCGCCGAGAACCAAGCCGACGATCCCAGGGTCGCGTACCGGGAAGCGGTCCGGCGGCTGGGCTACGCCGGCTCGTTCGCCTACCGCGGCTCCGTGCACGCGGCCGGGGCGAGCGCGATACGGCCCGGTCCTCCGATCGCCACGGAGGTTGCCGTCGAGGGCGCGGTGCGACTGCCGCAGTCCATCACGCAGGAGGTGGCGGTCGACGACCGGGGCGAGGTGGTCGAGACCGTGACCTCCGGGTCGACGGCATGGATCCGCTCGGCGCCGAGCAGCGACCGGCTCGCCGAGGCCGCGTGGGAGGTGATCGGGCCATCTCGCTCGCCCGATGTGGGCTCCCCGGATCGGTTGGGAGCCGCCCTGTTGGCGGACGTCCTCCGGGCGGCCGGCGATCGACGCCGCGACGGGACGGACGCGGCCGGCCACCCCGTGCTTCGAGCCACGGTGCCGCCGGACGACCGTGACGAGCGCTACGGCGACTCTCTGGATGGCGCCGACGTCAAGGTCACGCTGGACGAGGCCGGCGATATCGCCCGCATCGTCCTGACATCGGCAGAGGCGGAGGCGCGGCTCGTGCTTCGACTCGACATCGCGCGACTGGGGGATCCTGGAGTCATCACACCCAGCGACGTGGGAACTCCGGCGCGCAGCACGGTCGCCACCGCTGAGTTGGTCGCTGCGGGCATCGAACCGTTGGAGCTCGGGGTGCTGCCGTCCGGGTGGGCGCTGACCAACGCACGCGTCTTCACCGGACAGTCAGTGATGCGGGCGACACCTCGGGAATCAGCAGCGTGCACCTGGCTCGGCCTCGAGTACCGGAACCTGCGAGCAGTGTCCGAGGGGTCGCTGCAGCTCGGGATCGTAAGCCAGGCTTGTGCTGAGACGGGTCGTGAAATCGGCACCGGCGGCCGGTCGCTGCGAATCGGGCCGTTCGAGGGCACGGTCGACGAGCAGTGGGGCGGCTCCGTCGGTGACGTGTCCGACGGGACTACCCGCATCAGCGTCAGCTCCGACCTCCCGGCCGACGAGCTCGCCACGCTGCTTGCGTCCCTGCGACCGTTCGACCCCGAGAGCTAGTGGGGTGGCTCGTAGCGCCTGCCCGGTAACCGGCGAGTCAGCGGTGCCGGGTGGCAAGGACGCAGGAGAAGGCGCAGCCGTAGCTGCGGCGACGACGAGGACGCAGTCCAGCGGTGCCGCTGGCCGGCGGTTACCAGCGTTGTGCTGCGAGCCACCCCACTAGCCGGCGCCGCGACATGGGCGGGCCACCCGAGTGGGAAACTGACGTGGTGGGCGAACAGCCCCCCATCCCCATCGAGTCCCGGGTGACGAGGGAGCCCGAGGTGGGCGAGGCGGACGGCGGCGCCCGCGGGAGGG
>DASSDL010000019.1:0-24600 GCA_035697145.1 Acidimicrobiales bacterium | reverse complement strand
CGTTCGAAGACTCGCTCGCGGTCGGCCGGAGGGATGCCCGGGCCGTCGTCGTCGACGATGATGCGCACGGTGTCGTCGTAGCACGAGAGGGTGATCCGCACGACCGAGGTGGCGTAACGGGCGGCGTTGTCCACCAGGTTGCTGACGGCATGGGCGAGCTGGTCCCCGGCGGCGGCGATCTCGAGCGCGTCGCCGTCAGCCGGCCAGTGAACGACCTCCACCGGGACCCGGCGGGGTCGCCGGGCTTCGGTGGTCGCGAGCGCCGTGAGGTTCACCGCCTTCGGGTGGATGCCGGTGGCGCCGTTCTCGTCCTGCGCGGCGAGCACCAGCAGGTCGTCGAGGAGCGCTTCGAGGCGGGACTCCTCGGCGAGCGCGGTGTCGACCACCGCCGGCCAATCGGCGCGGTCGGCCCTCCGGCGTGCCACTTCGAGGCTGGTGCGTATGGCGGCGACGGGGCTGCGCAGCTCGTGTGAGGCGTCGGACACGAACTGCCGCTGCCGGGACGCGGTCGCGTCCAGGCGGCCGAGCATGGCGTTCATCGTGCGGGCCAGGCGGCCGATCTCGTCGTTGGTTGGCGGTTCGGGGACCCGGCGGTGCATGGTGGATCCGCTGATCTCGTCCACTTCGGCGCGAATCGCATCGACCGGCCGGAGCGCTCGCCCGACCAGCACCCAGGCGACCGCGGCGACGAGCGCGATGACCGCCGGAAGGCCGATCCACAGCCTCTCGCGGAGGGCGTCGACGCTGCGGGCCACCTGGTCGACCGGCGCCGCGGCAGTCACAGTGAGGCTGCCGGTCGGCGTGTCGACGGTGCGGGCGATCCTCTCGAGAGCACCGGCCACCACGCCGTTGGCACCGACTATGGCCCCCGACCCGTCAGCGCCGTCCGGGGGAAGGGTGGGCATCCCGCCGTTGGCGACGGCGGGGGGCGGTCCTCCGGACTCGTCTGTCCCCGCGCCAGGCCCGTCGCCCGGGCGTGCGGCGACGAAGGTTTGGCCACCCTGCACGAGGGAGGAGGCCAAGAGCCGCCCGCGTTCGTCGGTCACCTGCAGCACGCCGAACCCCACCGAGCGCGTGTTCTCCACGGCCTCCTGGGGAGCGGCTCCGTCCTCCAGTCGCCCGACGACCTCGTCGAGGTTGGCGTTGATGTCGTCACGGAGCTCGCCGAGCTGGGTGTCTTCCACCGACCGGACAAGCAGCCAGCCCGCGGTGCCGACCGCAATCGCGGTCACCAGCATCGCCGCCAACGTGATGCGCACCCGCACCGACTGCAGCGGGTGGATCCAGCGACGCCAACCGCGGGCCGGGGCGGAGCGAGCGGGGCTAGCCATCGGCGACCAACCGGTAGCCGCCGATGCCCCGCACCGTCTGCAGCGAACGCCGCCCGAACGGCACGTCGATCTTGCGGCGCAGGTAACCGACGTACACCTCGACCACGTTGTCGTCGCCCGTGAAGTCCTCGCCCCACACCTCGCGCAGCAACTCCACCTTCGTCGCGCCCTCGCCCGCGTGGCGGAGCAGGGCCTCGAGCAGGGCGTGCTCCCGGCGGGTGAGGTCGATCGGAACCGGGCCACGCCGGCACGTACGGCCGACCGGATCCAGCGCCAGGTCCCCGGCCATGAGCTCACGGGGCCGGGGCGTCGCGCCCCGCCGCAGAAGCGCCCGGAGCCGGGCCACCAGCACCACGAACGCGAACGGCTTGGACAGGAAGTCGTCGGCGCCGGTGTCGAGGGCCTCGGCCTCGTCGTACGTGCCGCTCTTGGCGGTGAGCATGAGGATCGGCGTCCAGACGCCCTCCTGACGCAGCGTCCGGCACACCTTGTAGCCGTTCATGCCCGGCAGCAGGATGTCGAGCACGATCGCGCCGTAGGTTCGCTCGCGGGCTCGCCACAGGCCGTCGAGACCGTCGTGGCTGAGCTCGACGTCGAATCCCTCGGCGGAGAGGCCTTCGGCGATGGCCTGCGCAAGGTGGATCTCGTCTTCGACCACCAGAACACGCACGCTTAGGATTCTGATCCTCCCGGCACCTTAGGGCACCCCCCGGTCCTGAGAGAAGTTCTCAGCCGCGGGGCCGTCTCAGCGGTCTCTCAGCGCGTGTTCGTCATGGTGTCGCGCATGATGACCAAACGAATCACGAGCATGGTCGCGGCGCTGGCCCTTGCCGGGCTGCTCGCGGCGTGCGGTAGCGACGGCGATTCCGGCGGCTCCGATGACGACGTGGCGAGCGTGTCGGGCGACGACTCCAACGAGCAGGCACAGGGCGACGACGACCAAGCCGATGCCGAGGAGGAGCTCCTCGACTGGGTGGAGTGCATGCGCGACGAGGGGATCGACATCCCCGACCCGACGCGCGACTCGGACGGCAACCTCGTGATCGAGGGCCCGGGGATCCGCCTCGGGGGCGGCGAGTCTGACGGGTCGACCTCCAGCGACGAGTCCAACGACGACGGCGACGAGCCGGCCATCGACCCCGAGGAGATGGATGCCGCCATGGAGGCGTGCGGCGAACCGCCCGCGCTGGGCCCCAGCGACATCAGCGAAGAGGACCGCCAAGCCATGGAAGAGGCGGCCCTGGAGTTCGCCGAGTGCATGCGTGACGCGGGCATCGAGGACTTCCCCGATCCCGACTTCTCCAACCTGGGACCCGGTGGCGAGCCCGAGCGGCGAAGCTCCGAGGACAACGGCGGCGACGACGGCGGCCCGCAGGTGTTCCTGGGGCCGTTCGGCGAGATCGACATGGACGACCCCGAGGTCGCGGCCGCCTTCGAGGCCTGCCAGGACCTGCTCGGCGGGCCCGAGCTGCCCGCCGAGCCCGCTGAGCCGGGGTCGGGTGAGAGCTCCGAGGCATGAGCGTCGATCACGTGATGGCGACCTCGACGCCTGGCGCCGGGTCGCCGCACACGAACGGCGGCGACGGCGAGGACGGCGCACCGCCTCGCCGACTCCGGCGCCGTCAGGCCCTGGCCGGTGTAGTTGTCCTGGCTGGGCTGGTCACCGCCGTCGTCGTCGTGAACGCCAACGACGGCGGCGGTGAGGGCGGCGGCACCGCCGCGGCGACTACCAACGTGCCGGTCGAAGTGCGCGACCTGGTGGTCACCGACGACTACGAGGGCGAGCTGGGTTTCGGCGAGACCGACGCGGTCACGGCCGGGCGCAGCGGCGTCGTCACCGGCGTCACGCCGGTGGGGACGACCGTGGGCCAGGGCGACGTCCTGTTCCACCTCGACCTGCAGCCCACGGTGCTGCTGCACGGTGACGTCCCCGCGTTCCGCGACCTGAGCGTCGATGCCGACCCCGGCGCCGACATCACCCAGCTCGAGCAGGCCCTGGTCGACCTCGGCTTCGGCGACGGCGTCACAGTGGACCGCGAGTTCACCGAGGCAACCGCCGAGGCCGTCACCGCCTGGGAGGAGGCGCTAGGCCGCTCCGACCCCGACGGGGTGGTGACGCTGGGCGACATGGTGTTCGCACCGACCGACCTGCGCATCGCCGAGGTGACCGCCGACACCGGCACGCAGGTCCAGTCCGGCGCGGACGTCGTGCAGGTCACCGCCACCACCAAGGTGGTGACACTGGGGCTCTCGGTCGACCAGGCCGCCAACGTCGAAGCCGGGACGCCGGTCACGGTCACGCTGCCCGACGACACCGAAGCCACGGGCAAGATCGTGGACGTCGCCACCGAACCGAGCACCGACGGCGGCAGCGATCCTGCCGCCGACGGCGGCGGTGCCGACGGCGGCGACGGGGGCGAGGAGACCTACCCGGTGACGGTGGCGCTGGACGACCCGGCCGTGGCCGCCGCCTTCGAGAGCGGCACCGTCGATGTCAGCGTCGAGCGCAGCCGCACCGAGGACGCCACGGCCGTGCCGGTGATCGCGCTGCTCGCCCTGCGCGAGGGCGGCTACGCCGTCCAGGTGGTCGACGACTCGCAGCCCGGGGGCTACAGGCTGGTCCCCGTCGAGGTCGGCACGATCGCCGACGAGTGGGTCCAGGTCAGCGGCGACGGCATCGAGGAGGGCGTCGAAGTGGTGGTGCCGGCATGAACCCGACCCCGGTGTGGGCGTGACCGCGAGCGCCCCCGCCCCGGAGGACGTCGTCATCATGCTCCGTGACGTCGTCAAGGAGTACCCGGGTGACCCGCCCACCCGGGTACTCCACGGGGTGGACCTGGTCGTACGGCAGGGTGAGCTGCTCGCGATCGTGGGGCCCAGCGGCTCGGGCAAGTCGACGTTGCTGCACATCATGGGGACGCTCGACCGGCCCACCTCCGGCGAGGTCCACATCGCCGGGTACGACGTGGCCCGGCTCGCCGACAGGCAGCTCTCGTCCCTGCGTTCGAGGGAGATCGGGTTCGTGTTCCAGCAGTTCTTCCTGCTGCCGGGCATGAGCGCGGCCGACAACGTGGCCGACGGCCTGCTCTACACCGGTCGCCGCCTGCGCGACCGGCGGGCCCGGGCCCGGGAGGCGCTGGTGCGGGTGGGCCTCGGACATCGGCTCGACTACAACACCGAGAAGCTCTCCGGCGGCGAGCGCCAGCGGGTCGCAATCGCCCGTGCCCTGGTGGGCGAGCCGTCGGTGGTGCTCGCCGACGAGCCCACCGGCAACCTCGACTCGCGCTCGGGCGACGCCCTGGTGGAGCTGCTCCACGAGCTCAACGACGACGGCTCGACCATCGTCGTGATCACCCACGACCATGACATCGCGGGCAGCCTGCGCCGCCAGGTGGCGATGCGGGACGGCCTGATCGAGGCCGACTCCACACGGGAAGCGCGCGATCTGCGTGATTCCGGTGGGGCGTTGCGGGACGCCGCGCGATGAGCGACGTCACGCCCCCACCCGCAGTTCTCGGCACGCCGGCCGGCGACGGCGCCACCGCGACCAGCCGCGGCGCGCGTCTCGCGCCCAGTGCGCTGCATCCGGCTGACCTCTTCCGGGTCGCGTCCATCGGGCTGCGCAGCCGCCGCCTGCGAGCCTCGCTGTCCGCGCTGGGGATCGCGATCGGCATCGCCGCCATGGTGGCGGTGCTCGGCATCTCCGAGTCGTCCAAGGCCAACCTGCTCCAGGCGCTGGACAAGCTGGGCACCAACCTGCTGGTGGTGGAGGCCGGCGGGGGCTTCATCGGGAACGAGGACCCTGTCTTGCCGACCACGTCGGAGACCATGCTGCGCCGCATCGGCCCGGTCGAGGAGGTGTCGTCGGTGACCTCGGTCGACGCCACAGTGCTGCGGACGGACCTCGCCCCCAGCGACCAGACCGGTGGCATCACCGTCAAGGCCGTTGACACGCAGCTCCTCGACACCCTCGTGGGCGAGACGGCCAACGGTGAGTGGCTCGACGAGTCCCGTGCCGGGCTGCCCGTGGTCGTGCTGGGGTCGGTCGCCGCCGAACGTCTCGGCATTGCCGACGTCGGCGACGGCGTGCAGGTGTGGCTCGGCGGACAGTGGTTCACGGTGATCGGGATCATGGAACCCTTCGAGCTGGCGCCGGACCTCGACTCCTCGGCCGTGATCGGCCGCGACATCGCCATCGCCGACCTCGGCGCCGCCGAGGCGCCGGGCACCGTCTACCTCCGCACCGACCCCGACCAGGTCGACGACGTCCAGGCGGTCATCGCGCTGACCGCGAACCCCGAGAACCCCGACCAGGTCGAGGTGACGCGCCCGTCAGACGCCATCGAGGCACGCGCCGCCGCCAGCAACGCCTTCACCGCCCTGTTCCTGGGACTCGGGGCCGTGGCGCTGCTGGTGGGCGGGGTCGGCATCGCCAACGTCATGGTGATATCGGTGCTGGAGCGCCGCTCCGAGATCGGCCTGCGCCGGGCCCTCGGCGCCACCCGACGGCACGTGAGCGTGCAGTTCCTGTCCGAGGCGCTGCTGCTGTCCGCAGCCGGCGGTCTCGCCGGGGTGATGCTCGGCGCGGCCGTTACCGCGGTCTACGACGCGGCGCGCGGCTGGGAGATCGTCGTCCCGGTCGTCGGCCTGGCCGGCGGCGTCGCCGCCGCCCTCGCCATCGGCGCCGTCGCCGGCCTCTACCCGGCCACGCGCGCCGCCCGCCTCGCCCCCACCGACGCCCTGAGGACCGTGTGATGCAGACCTTCGACCTCACCCGACGAGCCCGCAGCCGGTTCGATCGCCGGCGCAACCTGCTGCTCATCGTCACCCCGCTGGTCGCCGGCGCCCTGGTGTTCGCCGTCCTCGACCGTGGGAACGGCGCTGACGACGGCAGCCGGCTCGGCCCCACGGCCGTCGCCGAGTCGCGTGACCTCGCCACCACGTTGGAGGCATCCGGCTCCCTCCAACGGTCCGACGAGTACACCGTGGCGTACGCGGCGGCGCTCCCGTCCGACGGGGGCACCGGACCGCCCGATGGCGAGGGCGACAACGGCGGCGGCGACGTCGATCCGGTGTCGTTCCTGACCGGACCAAGCACCACCAGCTCGTCGAGCGGCACCACATCGAGCACGACGCCCACGACCAGCCCGTGCTCGCCAACGAGTACGTCGTCCACCTCCACCTCGTCGTCGAGCACCACCTCAACCACACCCTGCCCGACGACCACGTCGACGACGTCGACCACCACCCCGACCACGTCCACCACGTCGACGACGTCGACCACGACTCCCCCGGCGTCGGGCACGACACCAACCACACAGCCCGGACCGGGTGGCGGCGGCCCGCCCTCGCCATCGACTGGCGACCCCGGACCGACGGGCGGCACTGACGGTGGTGCCGGATCCAGCCCAGGCGGCGCCGCGCCCGCAGATGCGGGCGGCGACGGAGGCACCGGGGGCGACGGCGACGGGAGCGAGGTGCCGTCGGCGACCTTGACCAGTCTGCTCGACGTGGGCACCACGGCCGATCGCGGCACGGTGCTCTACACCGCCGACGACCAGCCGGTCGTCGCGCTGATCGGCGACCTGCCGGCGTGGCGCACCCTGGAGCAGGGCGTGGACGACGGCGCCGACGTCCGGCAACTGGAGGAGAACCTCGTCGGGCTGGGCTACGGCGCCGGCCTCGAGGTCGACGAGTCATTCACCGCCGACACCGCCGCTGCCGTCGAAGCCTGGGAGACCGACCTGGGCCGCGCCACACCCGACGGCGTGGTGACGATCGGCGACGTGGTCTTCCTCACTGCGCCCGGCGACGTGCTCGGCCACGATGCCTCGGTGGGCGACACGCTCGAAGCCGGATCGCCGGTCATGACCATCGGCTCCGAGCAGCGCATCGTCGTGGCCGACGTCGACGCCACCTCGGCAGGCGGCTGGACCCCCGGCTCCATCGTCGAGCTCGAGTGGGCCGACACCACCACCACCCAGGGCACCGTGATCGGCACCGGCCGAGAGGTGACCGACGGCCAGGTCGAGCTCACCGTCGCCGTCGGCAGCGGCGACTCGGGCGCCGGGGAACGGCGCAGCGGCGCCGAAGCCACCGTCACACTGGTCGACGCCCGACGCGACGGCGTGATCGCCGTGCCCGTCGCCGCCATCGCCGACGACCGGGGCTCGCCGGCAGTGCGCGTGGTGCAGTCCGATGGCCCCGACCGCGTCGTCCCCGTCCAGACCGGGCTAGTCGCCGACGGCTGGATCGAGATCACGGCCGGCCTCGACGGCGGCGAGAAGGTCCGGCTCCCGGGCTGAGATTGCGCGGCCAAGCGACGTCTGCACTTCGGCGTCAGTGCAGGAGCGGGTCCCCTAGGAGCAGCGTGCCGATGGTGACCATGCCGATGCCGGACAGGCGACCGACCGTGCGTGCGGTGGCAGGTCGTGCGAGCACGACGGCTCGTGCGAGTGACCCCAGGAGCGCGTAGAAGCCGGCGCATGTCAGGGTGAACGCAAGTCCGAGCACGATCATCTGTGCCGCTAGCGGCCAGGGCGATTGCGGGTTTGTGAACTGTGGGAGCAGAGCCACGAAGATGAGCAGGCCCTTTGGGTTGAGGCCACTGACGCCGATCCCCTCGAGGTACGTGTCACGGTTCGTGCGGGTCGGGGCGCCGATGCCAGCGACAGGTGACGACGGGTTCCGCAGCGTCCCGATGCCCAGCCAGACGAGGTAGGCGCCGCCGGTCAACGTGATCGCTGTCAGCGCCGCCGGTGATCCGGCGACAAGTGTGCCGATGCCGGCTGCTACCGCTGCCGTCATTGCGGCGTAGCCCGTCGCCAAGCCAACGACCGCCGGGGCAACGGCGTTGCCCCGCAGGGCCGCGCTGAGCGTGAAGGCCCAGTCCGCACCCGGGGCGACGATGAGCAGAGCGGCGACCGCCCAGAAGGCGATGATCGAACTCGCAGCCATGTCGAGGGTGCCCCCTTCTGCGTCATCTCGGCGTCTCAGGGCAAGGTATGCGCGATCACCGGCCAATGTGTTTGCTACTTCTAGCCATGGTCACGACGTATGTGGAAGAATCCGTCGCATTGACGCAATCGACAGAAAGATTCTTGCCGAGCTTCAGTCCGACGGGCGTGCGACGGTCACCGACCTGGCGGCTCGCGTTGGCCTCAGCGTCTCGCCGTGTCACCGCCGCCTCCGCGACCTGGAACGGTCTGGAGCCATCCGCGGCTACCGGGCCGTCGTCGACGCCGGCTCCCTGGGACTGAGCTTCGAGGCGCTCGCCTTCGTCACCATGCGCCAGGAGGACCGCGAGACCCTCCTGTCCTTCGAGGCTGGGGTCGCTGCCATACCTGAGGTCATCCAGGCCCAGCGGCTATTCGGCGACCCCGATTATCTGCTGCGCATCCTCACCAAGGACCTCGCCGCCTATCAGGCACTCGAAGACGACCACCTCGCCGCACTCCCCGGCGTCCAACGCATCACCTCCACGCTGGTCATGAAACAGATCGTCAACGACCGGCCCGTGCCGCTGTGAGGGCACGGTACGAGCCCTTGCCATGCTCGATCGGATCGATCGGCTGTTCCATGCGTTTCAACGACTCGACGGTGCGCCGTCGAGCCACCAGCGGACGGCCTCGTCCGAGACGGGCGGCGGCACGGTGTGGCCACCGTCGAACTCACGGAAGTTCACGTCGTAGCCGGCCTCCCGCATCGAGGGGACGAACGCCCCGCTGCAGGCGTCGATCGGCAGGATCGGATCGGCGCGGCCGTGCGAGACGAAGACCCGTGGCTTGCCAGTTGGGTACGGCGCGACCAGGAAGCCGGGTGAGAAGGCCAGCACCGTCGGGAGCACGTCGCCGTTGGTGAGCCCGATGGATAGGGCGTACGAGGCCCCGTCGGATACCCCGCCAATCGCCAGCCGCCCGGTGTCGGCATGAACCCGGTCGACGACGGCGTCGAGCACCCTGTCGAGAAAGGCGACGTCGGCCCCGAAGCGGCGCTCGGCGATGAGATCCCAGGTCGGCCCGCGTGAGTCGGGGGCGACCAGGATCACCCCGTATCGCTCGACGGCAGCCAGCACCGCGCGCAGGTGGGCGCGGCCCGTCCCCGTGGCCCCGTGCAGGAAGACCAGCAGCGGCGCGCCGGGACCGGCGGTCTCGGGGACGTTGAGCACTCCGTCGCGACCTGCGTCCAGCCCCAGCGGCTCATCGCGCTCCCCCGGCGAACCGCTGGCAGGACGCACGACGAACGACAGACGCCCCATCTCGTGCCGATCGTCGGCCATGCTCGACGATGGCACACGTTCGCCCGCCGCCCGGCGTCAGGGTTCGGTTTCCGCCGATCGGCGATCCCGCGCCACCGCCCGACGCAGCCGACCCGCCGCGTCGCGGCGGCGGCGGATCCGCCGTCGGCGCCGGGCATGGACGGCAAGGATCGTCAGGACCAGCACGATGCCGACACCGACGGCGCCCACGAGCGCCGTCCACAACGGCAGATCGAAGTCGAGCCACAGCCAGTCGAACGTGGTCGACTGGCGATTCTGGAGCACGAAGATCGCCGCGGCGACAGTCACCAGGATCCCCAGGGTGGCGCCGACGTTGAATGACCGCTCCGGCCTACCCCGTTCGACCTCGTCGACGTCATGTGTCAGCGATCTGCCCTCGGTGTCGACGGCTCCGCCACCGCCGCCCCGTTCCTCCACTCGCCCTTCCGCAGGGGCTGGCGTCACCAACCCGGCCTCGGCGTCTGGCTTGTCGTCCGGGGACAGCGACACGTGCCACCTCCGCGGTTGTCGGCCGCCGCGCGACTACCCACGTCAGCCGCCGGGAACCCGGGAAGTCCCCGGTGGGGCTCCGCTGGCTCGGCACGCCGGCGCCGAACCGTAGGATTCGCTCCCGTGCACATCGCGGTCGTCGGCGAGCCCGATATGGCGGAGCTGCTGCCGCTCATGCGCGCCTATTGCGACTTCTACGGTGTCGCGCCCGGCGACGACGCGCTCCTGGGCCTCGCCCGGGCACTCCTGGCCGACCCCGACCGCGAGGGTTTCCAGCTGATCGCCCGCGATGACGAGGGCCGCGCTGTCGGATTCGCCACGGTGTACTGGAGCTGGTCAACCCTCGCCGCCGCTCGCACCGCGGTCATGAACGACCTGTTCGTGCACCCGCATGCCCGCGGGACGGGCCTGGCCGAGGCGTTGGTCGAGGAGTGCCGCGTGCGGTCCGGTCGCCGCGGCGCCGTCTCGATGGGCTGGCAGACCAGGAAGGACAACGCCCGGGCGCAGCGGCTCTACGAGCGGGTCGGCGCCAGCCGCGCCGAGTGGGTCGACTACTCGCTGGACACGACGTCGACCCCGTCCACGAGGAACCCGGAGAGCGAGGGTTCGCCGTAGAGTCGCGCGCTGACCGCCATGTGGCGGGGACAAGCGGTCCCCGGGCCTCCGTTGAGAGACTGAGCCGCGTGATCTACGCGTTCGACGACTGCGAGCTGGACCTGCGCCGGTACGAGCTCCGCCGCGGCGGTCTCGCCCGCAGGATCGAGCCACAGGTGTTCGACGTGCTCGTCATGCTCGTGCGGGAACGCGATCGCGTCGTCACCAAGGAGGAGATCCTCGACTCGGTGTGGGGGGGACCGCTTCGTGAGCGAATCGGCGCTCACGAGCCGGATCAAGGCGTTGCGGCAGGCGCTCGGCGACGACGGGAAGGCGCAGCGGCTGGTGCGCACCGTGCGCGGGCGCGGCTACCAGTTCGTGGCCGAGGTCGTCGAGCACGGTGGGCGGCCAACGGTGGCGCCCACGGCAGTCGTCACGGGCGACCCGCCACCGCAGGAGATCCGGTTCTGCACCACCGACGACGGGGTCCGGCTGGCGTACGCGACGATGGGTGCCGGCCCGCCGTTGGTGAAGGTGGCGAACTGGCTGAGCCACCTCGACTACGACCGGGAGACCGTGGTGTGGCGTCACTGGCTCACGGAACTGTCACGCCGCCATCGGCTCATCCGCTACGACGAGCGCGGCTGCGGCCTGTCCGACTGGGAGGTCCCGGATTTCTCGTTCGCGGCGTGGGTGCGCGACCTCGAGACCGTCGTCGATGCTGCGGGCCTCGATCGATTCCCGTTGCTGGGCATCTCCCAGGGCGGGCCCGTGGCGGTCGCCTATGCGGTGCGTCATCCGGAGCGCGTCAGCCATCTCGTCCTGCTCGGTGCGTTCGCCCGCGGTCGCAGCAGGCGGGCCACGACCCGGGAGGAGCGTGAGCTCGAAGCGGCGCGGTCCGAGATCGTGCGCCTGGGCTGGGGGCGACCAGACCCGCTGTACCGCCAGATCTTCGTGGCCCGGTTCCTGCCCGAGGGCACCCAGGAGGAATGGCGCGAGTTCGACGAGCTCCAGCGGCGGTCGACGTCCCCGGAGAACGCGTGGCGGTTCGTCCGAGAGTTCGCCGCCATCGACATCACGGACATCGCCCCGCAGGTGTCGGTCCCCACGCTCGTCGCCTGCGCCCGCAACGAACCGGACAACGTCTTCGAACAGTCGCGGGAGCTGGCCTCGCTGATTCCGGGCAGCGGCCTCCTGCCCCTGGACAGCTGCAACCACCTGCTGCCCGAGCGCGACCCTGCATGGCCGCGCTTCCTCGCTGCGCTCGACGCGTTCCTGGCAAGCGACATCACCACCGTCGAAGCGGCTGCGGCCAACCCTGTAGCGCACGATGAGGCGCGTCACTGAGCCCTCGGAAGCGCGGCGATGGCCGGCCTGGTGAAGGCCGGCCATCGTGGCTGGTTGGTGCCGTCAGGCGGTCTCGACGTCGATGCTGACGGGCACCTGGTTGGTGATGATGTCGTAGACGGCCGAACGGGCCCGCGACTGCTCGACGATCTGACGCAGCTTCTCGGCGGGCGCCTCGCCCTTGACGGTGAAGCGCACCGCGATCTGCTCGTAGCCGTTGCGCACGGCGGGGTCGAGCCCGAGCAGGCCGTTGAGGTCGATGTCGCCCATGACGGTCGAGCGCACCTCGGTGAGCCTCACGCCTCGGGCGGCGGCGATGTTGGCCATGCCGGCGGTGAGGCACGCCGCGAGGGCGTGCAGCACGAACTCGACCGGTGTGGGGCCGTTGTCCTGGCCCACCAGCACGGCCGGGTGATCGGCGTCGAACACCCAAGTGTGCTCGTGGGAGCGTTCCTCGCCGACCCCGAAGTAGCCGTCGATGGTGCTGCGGTTGTGTGTGCCGCTGATCCATTCGTTTCGGGCCCGGAACTGGAACCTGGCCGCCTGGGGGGCCGCCTTCACGGCGTCGAGCGTCGCGAACAGGGTGGCGGTATCCACACCATTGCGCGTCGCAGAGTTGCTTTCGGTGATGGTCATCTGGGTTTCTCTCCTTGTTGGGTTCTGGATCTGCTCAGGTGGTCGAGGGCTGCCGGCCGGCGGTCTCTGCTTGGTGTTCTGGTCAGGCGACGGCGAGCCGGGGTGGGCCGGGCACGGGCCGCACGGCCAAGTGCTCCGCCTCGATGTCGATGGCGCGGCTCAGGCGCTTCTGCAGCGCCACGAACTCGGCCACCCGGGGGTAGTGGGCCAGTGCGCAGGTGATGCCGAATATCTCCAGCAGCGCCTCGTTGCGTTGGCGCTGGTAGCCGGCCAGCGCGGCGGTTTCGTACATCTCGCCCCCCAGGGCGCTGTCGAGGGCCACCGCCAGCAGCTCGGCGTCGCGGAACGCGTCGCTGATGCCGTGGCCGGTGACGGCGTCCCGGTGGTAACCGGCATCGCCGACGAGTGCCCAGCCCGGACCGAACGCCTGGCGCACCTGGTTGGGGAGCCGCAGGGCCCCACGCACCGGCGACGTGCGGCGCGCCCCGCGCAGCCGCGCCGCGAGCTCGGGGGCAGCCTCCACGAGCATCTCGTCGAAGGCCCGGTCGAGCGACGCCTCGCGCCGGCGGATCCTCTCGGCGCGGTGCGCCGAGCTGCACACCCAGATGCACGCCTCAGCGTCGTTGGTGGGGAACACACCGGCGAAGGTCCCGTCGGCCACGAAGAACTCGGTGCCCTGCCAGGTCGGCCCGGCGTAGTAGGCGTAGTGGGTGGCGCCGTCGGAGTGCCCGGCCACATCGACGGACGCGCCGACCGAGCGGGCGACGCGTGAGCGCAGCCCGTCGGCGCCCACGACGAATCGTGCGTCGAGCTCCAGAGGGGCGCCGGCCGAATCCCGGGCAGTCACGCCGACGACCCGGCCGCCCTCGTGGCGGACGCCGGTCACGGTGACGCCGAAGCTAACGCCGGCTCCTGCCGCCTGGGCGGCGTCGGCGACAACGCTGTCCAGCACGCGCCGCCGGGGAGCGACCAGGAGGTCCACACCGGCGTGCTGCTTGACCGGGCGCGTGACCGACTCACCCCCGGCGTGGAACGTCACCTGGCGAATCGCCGGTGCG
The DNA here is from genome assembly GCA_035697145.1 of Acidimicrobiales bacterium. Classification (GTDB taxonomy): domain Bacteria; phylum Actinomycetota; class Acidimicrobiia; order Acidimicrobiales; family VFJN01; genus DASQUK01. The sequence goes on along the minus strand of DASSDL010000019.1, from coordinate 10,867 downwards.
CCACTCGCAAGCACCCGATCGAGCAGGCCCCAGCGGGAAAGTTGGACGACGCCGCTGCGCGAGATCGAGTGCGTCGAGAGGGTGTCGCTCGGGAACTGCGCGCGCTCCAGCACAGCCACGTCGTGGCCCATGCGTGCCAGGAGCAGGGCGGTCGCGCTCCCCGCGGCACGTGCCCCGACCACGACGACGTCGTGATGGCGGTGGTGGCTGGTAGGCATCGGAATCGTCTCCTCGGGGTGGCTGACCGCTTGTTCAGGGACTCTGACGGAACGCGGCGCCGGGACCTTGGAGATGGCGTGGGGAGCGCGTGGAGATCGGCGGGAGCTGCGACATGCCCTCGGGCCCGAACGTGTCCAGGTCGCAGCCCGAGTCGACGCCACGATGACTTCTGCGGGCGTCCACTAGCGTTGCCGGCGTGGCGGATCGCGGGTGCGCCTCGGAGTCGGCGTGATCTACGCGTTCGCCGCGTGCGAGCTCGACACCGACACCTACGAGCTTCGCCGGGACGGGGACGTGGTCCGCGTCGAGCCCCAGGTGTTCGACGTGCTCGTCTACCTCATCGAGCACCGCGATCGGGTGGTTGCCAAGGAGGAGCTGCTCGACGAGGTGTGGAAGACCCGCTTCGTCACCGAATCGACGCTGACGACCCGCATCAAGGAGGTGCGGCGGGCGGTGGGCGACGACGGCCGCCGCCAGCGGGTGGTTCGCACGGTGCATGGGCGCGGGTACCGGTTCGTGGCCGATGTGTCCGGCCGCGGTGAGTCGGGGCCCGCCGGGTCTGTCGACACGGTGCCGGCTCTCGGCCGCGAGGCCCAGCAGGACGTCCTCGGCCGGTGCATGACCGATGTCGTCGCCGGCGCCCGCCGCGTGGTGGTCGTGAGCGGCGAGCCCGGGATGGGGAAGACCATGCTCGTCGACGCCATGGCGGCACGGTGGCGAAGTTCCGGTCACCGCCTGCTGACCGGGCAGTGCATCGAGTACCGCGGGCCGGGCGAGCCCTACCTCCCGCTCCTCGAGGCCCTCGCCGAGGCCGCGACACAGCCCTACGGACCGGCGCTGGTCGAGCTGCTCGCGGATCGGGCCCCAACGTGGCTGGTGCAGCTGCCTTGGCTCGTGGCCGACGACGAGTTCGACGTGCTCCGGCGCCGTGTGCTGGGGAGCACGCGAGAGCGGATGCTGCGGGAGATCGTGGAGGCGCTCGAGGCGCTGGCCGCCGACCACCCGGTGGTGCTGGTGCTCGAGGACCTGCAGTGGAGCGACCCCTCGACCGTCGACGTCTTGGCCGCGCTCGGGCGCCGGCGCACCACGGCTCGCCTGCTCGTCGTGGTCACGTGCCGGACGGAGGAGCTGGCCGGCTCCACGTCGGGTCTGCTCGATGTGCTGCACGACCTTCGTCTCCACGGTGCGCTGACGGAGATCGAGCTGCCGCCGCTCGACGAGGGCGCAGCGGCACGGCTCGTGGGTGGGCGCTGCGGCGGGGAACCGTCGGCCGAGCTGATGGGGGTGGCCAACCGCCGCGCCGCCGGCAACCCGCTGCACCTGCAGAGCCTTGTCGACGAGTGGCTCGAGCAGGGCCTGATCGCCGTCGACGCCGGGGCATGCACGCCCACGGTCGACGCGGGCGAGCTGGCGGCGGTGGTGCCGGGGTCACTCCGGCAGCTCATCGAGCAGCGCCTGGGGCGCGCCCCCGCACCGGACCAGGAGCTGCTCGAGGCCGCGTCGGTGGCCGGCCGGCTGTTCTCGGCGGCGTCGACCGCCGCGGCCCTGGGGATCGACCCCGAGGCGAGCGAGGCCCACTGCTCGCAGCTGGCACGCCGGTCGCTGCTCATCGCCGTTGCCGGCGAGCACGCCTGGCCCGACGGCACGGTCGCGGCCACGTTCCAGTTCGACCACGACCTGTACCAGGAGGTGGTGTACCAGCGCGTGCCGCCGCAGCGCCGCGCCCGGCTCCATCTGCAGATCGGTCGCCGGCTGCGGGACGGCTATGGCGCTACGGCTCCCGATCACGCCGCCGAGTTGGCGATGCACTTCGTCCGCGGCCGTGACACGACCAGCGCCGTCACCCACGTGGTGCAGGCCGCTCGGCAGGCCATGGGCCGCAACGCACACGTGGAGGCGCTGGAGCACGTCGGCGTCGGCCTCGACCTCGTGGCCTCCATGAACGAAGGCCCCGAGCGACACGAACACGAGCTTGCGCTCCAGGCGATCCTCGGCCCGTTGCTCATCGCCACGCGCGGCTGGGCCTCGCCCGAGGTGGAGGCCGCGTACCAGCGCGCCCACGAGCTCGCCCGACGTTCTGCGGACCCCGCCCGGGCGCTGCCGCCCATCTTCTACGGTCTCGGCACCCTGTACGAGAGCCGCGGCGAGTATCGGCGTGCCGCCGAGGTCCTGCAGCAGGTGCTCGATCTCGAGGACGTCGGCGACGACGCCGCTCACCGCATGGGCTCTCACGACCTGCTCGCGTGCTCCTTGTTCCACCAGGGCAGGTTCGATCGGGCGATGGTGCACGCCGAAGCCGGCCGGGAGCTCTACGACCCGGACCTTCACCTGGAGCTCCAGGCGCGTTACGGCTACAACCCCGGCGTGGGCTGCCTCACCTGGGGAGCCTTGTCGTCCTGGTACCTCGGCGAGACCGAGAGGGCAAGCGACCTGATGGCCGACGCCCTCGCCCTCGCCCACGACGCCGACCACACGTTCAGCCTCGCCAGCGCCCACGAACAGGCGGCCGTCCTCCACCAGCTGCGCGACGAACCCACCGTCGTACAGGACCACGCCGGCACCGCGCTCGAGCTGGCGCGCAGCCAGGGGTTCGCGCCGCGGGTCGCGATCGCACAGATCCTGTGGGGATGGTCCCGGGCCGCTCAGGGACGAACCGCGGCTGGCGTCGACGAGCTGCGCACCGGGATCGAGGCCTACCGCGCCACCGGGGCTCGGATGGATCTCCCGTACTACCTCGGGCTTCTCGCCGACGCCTGCCTTCGGGCCGGTCGGGGCGACGAGGGCCTCGCCGCCATCGACGAGGCCCTCGCCGAGAGCGGTGGTCGCGACTACTGCCATGCATCGGAGCTGCACCGCCTGCGCGCCCAGCTGCTCGCGCAGAGCGGAGCCGACAACGGCGACGTCGTTGCCGAGCTGGTCCGGGCCCGCGACATCGCCCGCCGGCAGCACGCGTCCCTGCTGGAGGAGCGGGCGTCCCTCGCGCTCCGGCAGGCCGAGCCCGACGCCGCGGAACCCGAATCCTCCGCTGGCTAGTGGTGCTCGTGCGCTCGTGTTCGCTCAGGCCGGCGGGGAGAGCCCCTCGATGGCTCCCTGGAGGCGGGTCTGGAGAACCGTCGTGGTGACATCGCCGCGGCTGCGCTCGAGCACCGCCCGCAACGCGTCGAGCGTCCGGCGCAGCCCGTTGGTGAGCGCGTCCGGGTAGTCGACGACGACGAGCGCGTCGTAGACCTCGTCCATGGCGGCCAGCAACGACTCACCGCGCTCCACGTCACCTTCCCGCAGGCGATCGAGCAGGTGGCGCCGCAGCTCGCTGGCCGCCTCGGCCACGCCCCGCATCCACGCCGACGCGGCCACACCCAGCTCGGCGGGGGTCGGCATCGGGCCCCCGGCGACCAGGGCGGCCACGGCTCGAGCCTCGGTGTACTCCTTCTCGGCGTCGTGAAGGAAGCCGGCGTGCCCGACCGCCGGGAACGGGGACAGCACCCGCTGCGCGTCCCGTAGCGCTGCCTCGGCGCCCTCGGCCAGAGCCCCAGCGGCGTCGGCATCAAGCCTGTGAACCGCGCGGATGCTCGACCCGGCCGCCCGGATCACGCGGCGGCACGACGCCAGCGCGGCCTCACGTGCGCGATTGGCCTTGGCCAGGTCGTCGTCGATGGCCGCGATCGCCCCGGCCAGGCTGTCGCGGCGAGCCCCGCGCCCGGCGTCTGATGCTGGCATCGTCTATCGGGCGAGCTAACGGGCGGTGCCGGTGCCCAGCACCACCACCGCCGGGCGCGGTGCGCGGATCGGGGCGAGGTAGCGCACCTTCTGGAGCCGCTCGGCGAGTCGACGCTGACGTCGAACCAACAGCCCCAGGTATGTCACGAGCAGTCCGCCGACAACAGCCTGCCCGATCCACCAGGTACCGCCGAGCAGAACGGCAGGCGCCACACTGCCGATGGCCAGGACGGCCAAGGCGGCCAGGATGTGACGCCGCCGACGGTACGAGCCCTCCGCACGGCGAGCCCGCTGCGGGGACGGGCCGCGCCCCGACATGGCAGGCGCCGTCCGGCGTCGGTGCGCCAGCTCGTCGCCGTCGGGGAGCCGCCGCCCATGAGCCACGGCGAGCCCGCCCACGCCGCCGCCGTCGTCGCCGCCGTCGTCGACCTCGTCGGCCAGATCGTCGGCGTAGCTGTCGTCGTCGTAGCCGCTGAGCGCGTCGGTGTACACCGGGCCATAGCCGGGAGACGTGCGCGCCAGCGACCACAACTGGCGCCGGAAGGTGACCATCGAGGCGGTGGGCCGGGCTTCACGACGGCTCTGCAACCAGGGCGGCAGCAGCACCGCTGCCCAGATCACTCCCAAAAGCAAGAAAGCAGGCACGGCATCCACTCCGAGGTCTCGCTGGCGACCGTACAGGTCGCTGTCGCGGACGCGGTGGATGCCGTTTGACCTGCGCCTACAGGCCGCGCGGATGGCTCACGTCTGCTCGTCCTCGGCGGCTGCGCCGCCGAGAGAGAAACGAGGTTGTTTCCCGCTCCTGGCGCCTTCGGCGCCGGGCCGCTCGAGCCACGGCCTCGCCTTCGGCCCGGCCTCTTACAGCCCGAGCTCGGCGTCGATGCCGTCGCTGCGCCTGTAGGTGCCGCTGCGTCCGCCGGTTTTCTCCCAGAGGGCGACGTCGCCGATCGTCATGCCCCGGTCGACCGACTTGCACATGTCGTAGATCGTGAGACAGGCCACCGAACAGGCGGTCATCGCCTCCATCTCGACGCCCGTGCGATCGATGGTCTCGACGTGCGCCTCGACCTCGATGTAGTCGTCCTCGATGCGGAAGTTGACGAGAACGCTGCCCACCAGCAGGGGGTGGCACAGCGGGATCAGCTCGGGCGTGCGCTTGGCCGCCTGGATGCCGGCGACCCGGGCGACGGCGAGCACGTCACCCTTGCTGATCGCCCCCCGGGCCACCAGCGACGTGGTCTCGGGCCGCATGTGCACCCGCCCCCGCACGACGGCGCGACGGTGCGTCGGCTCCTTGGGCGTGACATCGACCATCCGGGCTCTGCCCAGTGGGTCGAGATGGGTGAGCCCCCGGTCGGACATGGGCCACACACTAGTGGCCCCAGCAGGGACGACGTTCATCCGCACCGCCGATTGGCGAGGCGAGGGCCCTAGCCACCGATCTGGCTCATGGACCGACGCGGGCGCACGAACTGCACCTGTCCGATCATGTGCCCGGCCCACTTGCCGGCGACGCAGCGCTGGATGGCGGCGGCGACTTCGTCGTCGGAGGCGCCGCCCCGCAGCAGGGCGCGCAGATCGACCTCGTCCACCGCGAACAGGCAGGATCGCAGCTGCCCGTCGGCGGTGAGCCGGATCCGGTCGCACGAGTCACAGAACGGCCGCGTCACCGAGGGGATCACGCCCACCTCGCCCATCCCGTCGCGGTACGCGAAGCGCTCGGCCGGCTCGTGGCCGCGCCGGATCGCGTCGACGGGGTAGACGGCATCGATGGTGCGCAGGATCTCGTCCTGGCTGACCACGGCGTCGGACTCCCAGCGCTGGTCGGCGTCGAGCGGCATCCATTCGATGAACCTCACGACGACCCCGCGTTCGCGACCGAACGTGGCCAGATCGAGGACCTCGTCGTCGTTCATGCCCCGCATGACGACCGTGTTGACCTTCACCGGATCGAGCCCCGCCTCCTTGGCCGCCTCGATGCCGTCGAGCACGTTGCCCAGCTCGTCGCGGCGGGTCAGTTCGACGAACCGGTCGCGGCGCAGCGTGTCGAGCGAGATGTTGACCCGCCGCAACCCGGTGCCCACCAGATCGCCGGCCATCGTCCGCAGCGTAGCGCCGTTGGTGGTGAGCGCGAGATCGGCGCCCAGCGCCGCCAGCTTGCCGACCAGGACCGGAAGATGCGCCCGCACGGTGGGTTCCCCGCCGGTGAGCCGAATGCTGTCGACGCCGTACCGCTGGACGCACACCCGAGCGATGCGCTCGATCTCCTCGAAGCTGAGCACCTGGTCGCGGGGGAGCCACTTCATGCCCTCGGCCGGCATGCAGTAGGTGCAACGGAAGTTGCAGCGGTCGGTGACCGAGATCCTCAGGTCGCGGTGTACACGGCCGAAACCGTCGACGAGGGGTTCCGTGACCATTCCCCCACGCTAGTGCCAGACTCGCCCGTCTCCGCCCGTCTCCGCCCGTCGCCGCCCGTCTCCGCCCGTCGCCGCCGCTCACGCCCATTCCTGCGTGGGCGGCTCCTCCAGGAGGATGACCTCGACCTGGCCACCGAGCCGCACCCCGTCGCCATCGGGCACCACCGCCAGGGCGTTGGCCCGGGCCATCGCCGCCAGCTGGTGCGAGCCCTGGCCGCCCGACGAGTGCACGTGCAGGACGCCCCGTTCGCCGGCCGTCGCGACCACGCGCACGAGGTGGACCTTGCCGTCGGGCCGGCGGGACAGCGCCTCGTCGGCCGTCGCCGTCAGCCGCGGCCGGTGCAGCCGGGGATGCGGATGCCCGGCGAGCCGGCGGAGCCCGGGTCGGGCGAACAGCTCGAAGCTCACGAGCGACGACACGGGGTTGCCGGGCAGGCCGAAGACGGGCACGTGCCGCCGGCCGCCGTCCCCGGCCCGGATGTCGCCGAAAGCCAGCGGCTTGGCCGGTCGGATCGCCACTTGCATCCAGCGCATCTTGCCGATGCGATCCAGAACGACCTTGACCAGGTCGATGTCTCCCATCGACACCCCGCCGCTGGTGAGGACCGCGTCGCATGTGGCGGCGCCCCGCTCGAGGCCCGCGGTGATGGCGGCTTCGTCGTCGGCAACCCGGCCCAGATCGACGGCGTCGAATCCGCCCTGGGCCACCAACGCCAGCAGCGCCGGGCGGTTGCTGTCACGGATCTGCCCCGGTTGTAGTGGGCCCGGCCCGACAACCAGCTCGTCGCCGGTGGACATCACCCCCACCCGGGGCCGTGGGTGGGCCCGTACCTCGTCGATGCCCAGGGATGCGAGCACGCCCCGACGGGCCGGTGTCAGCTCGTCGCCGGCGCCGAACACCCGCTGGTCGGCGTGGAGGTCCTCGCCCACCGTTCGCACGTGGTTGCCGGGATCGACCGACACCTGGATCTCGACCGCCTTGCCGCCGTCGCGCCGCTCCGTCCGCTCCACCATCACCACGGCGTCGGCGCCCTCGGGCATCGGCGCCCCAGTGAAGATCCGCATCGCCTCGCCGACCTGGAGGGGCCGGGGGGCGGGGTGACCCGCCGCCACCTCCGCCACCACCGGCAGGGTCACCGGCACGGCGGCCACGTCGGCGGCCCGCACCGCGTAGCCGTCCATGGCGGTGTTCGCGAAGGGCGGCACCGGCTCGGTCGCCACGACGTCCGCCGCCAGCACGCAGCCCACGGCCTCGGACACCGGCATCCGCGTCGGCGGGAGCGGCCGGCAGCCGGCGAGGACGTGAGCGATCGCGTCGTCGAGCGGGATCATCGCCGGGGCCTGAGTGGGCGCCCGCAGGAGTCCCGTGGATGGATCGCCGAGTCGCTGGCCGGCGAGACGCCACGATGACCCTTGCGGGGGTCCACTACACGAGCCCCCGGCGGCGGACGGCGTCGGCCAGGTAGGACGCGAACTCGGGACCGAGGTCGTCGCGGTCCAGCGCCAGCTCCACGGTGGCCCGCAGGTAGTCGAGCTTCTTGCCGATGTCGAAGCGCCCGTGCTCGAACACGAACCCGTGCACCGGTTGGTCCTCCAGCAGGATGGCGATGGCGTCGGTGAGCTGGATCTCGCCGCCCACGCCGGGTTTGGTGCGGTCGAGGGCGTCGAAGATCTCGGGCGTGAGGACGTAGCGGCCGACCACGCCCAGGTCGGAGGGGGCGTCCTCGGGCTTGGGCTTCTCGACGATGCCCCGCAGCCGCACGAGCCCGCCATCCAGCGGGTCGGCATCGACACAGCCGTACGAGGAGATCTCCTCGATCGGGAACCGCTTGACGGCGATGATCGAGCTGCCCGTCTGCTGGTGGGCGGCGATCATCTGCTCGAGCACCCGGAAGCGCTCGTCCATGATGTCGTCGCCGAGCATCACCGCGAACGAATGGTCGCCGACGTGCTTGCGGGCCACCGAGACCGCGTGCCCCAGCCCCAGGGCCTCGCCCTGCCTGACGTAGTGGATGTCGGCGAGCTCGGCCAGCCGCCGGATCTCCTCGAGCTCCTCCAGCTTGCCGGCGGCATCGAGCGACGCCTCGAGCTCGATCGAGCGGTCGAAGTGGTCCTCCAGACTGCGCTTCCCCCGCCCCGTGATGATCAGGATGTCGTCGATGCCGGCCCGTACCGCCTCCTCGACCACGTACTGGATCGCGGGCCGGTCGACCACCGGCAGCATCTCCTTGGGCTGCGCCTTGGTCGCCGGCAGGAAACGGGTGCCCAGCCCGGCCGCTGGGATGACGGCCTTGCGAACCTTCACGATGGCGATTCCCCTGAAATTCGCTGTTCAGACGCTAGATTCTACTCGACCCTGGCCGCCCTCCCCTTGACCTGGCCGGGCCGTGCGGTCAGCGGCAGCAGCCGCGGTCCGGCGGTGACCACCCGGTCCCGCCCCTGGAGCTTGGCCTCATAGAGTGCCTCGTCGGCGGCCCGCACCAACTCCTCCGGGGGACGTCGCGTGCTCGGGAAAGCAGGCGACCCCGATGGAGACGGTCAGGCGGACCCCGCCGTCGGCCCCCTCGCCGCAGAAGGGGGTCCGGTGGGTGGCCAGGCGCAGCTTCTCGGCCACGGCCAGGCCGCCCTCCAGGTTGGTCTCGGGCAGGATGAGCACGAACTCCTCGCCGCCGTAGCGGGCGAAGGTGTCGATGTCGCGGACGCTGCCGGTGACGCGGCCGGCGAACTCGACCAGCACCTCGTCGCCCCGCTGGTGCCCGAACCGGTCGTTGACCGACTTGAAATGGTCGACGTCCAGCATGAGCAGGGCCAGGACCCGGCCGAAGCGGCGGGAGCGCTCGATCTCCTGCTCGAAGCGGCGCTCGAAGTAGCGGTAGTTCCAGGCCCCGGTGAGCGGGTCGGTGACCGACAGCCGCTCGGCCTCGGCGTGGAGCCGGACGTTCTCGATGGCCACCGCGGCCTGGACGGCGAAGGCCGTCAGGGCGTCGGCGTCGGCCAGGGTGAACGGCTCGCCGTCGGACCGGTCGTACAGGCTGAGCACGCCGAGCACCCGCCCCTGGGTGAGCAGGGGCACGCTGACCTGGGTGGTCGCCGCCGGGTCGGGCCCGCCGTTGCCGGCCCGGCTGGCCAGGACCATGGCCCGACCGGTGGCCGCGACCGTCCCGGCGACGCCCTGGCCGACCGGGATCCGCTCGGCCGGGTCGCGCTGGGTGAGGCCGTGGGTGGCCTCGCGGACCAGGGCGGTGCGGTCGGCGGTGAGCAGCAGCACGCTGCCCGCCTTGGCCCGCCGGGCCTGCACGGCCGCCTCCAGCACCACCGCCAGCAGCTTGGGCAGGTCGTGGGTCGAGGAGAGGGTCTCGCCGAGGCGGTTCATGGAGCGGGCCAGCTCGTCGCGGCTGGACCGCAGGGCGGTCAGGTACTCGCCCAGCTCGACCCGCATGCGCTCGAAGGCGCGGGCCAGGTCGCCGACCTCGCCGCCGGAGCGGACCGCCGACGGGGGGCGGGCGAAGTCGCCCCTGGCGATGGCCCTGGCCTGCTCGGCCAGCTCGCCCAGGGGCCGGCTGACCACCCTGGCCAGGACCGACCCGAGCAGGGTGGCCAGCAGGCAGACGACCACCAGGCCCAGCAGCACGATGGCCAGCAGGCGCGAGTCGATCCCGGCCGTCGTCGGGGTAGCCGGGAGGCTGACCAGCAGCCGCGCCTGCTCGCCGACGTTCGAGGTGAGCGCCTCGGTCGACATGACCACCTGGCGGCCGGCGAGCCTGCCGCGGCGGGTGCCGTTGGTCCGCGGGACCCGGTCGTCGGCCGTGAGCCGGCCGATCGTGCTGGCCACCGGCGCCTCCCCGATGGCCAGGGTGAGGTCGGCGTCCAGGGTCCCCCTGGCCAGCCGCTGGAGCTCCTGGCTGTCCATCCAGATGCCGGCCGTGACCGTGCCGAGCCGGCAGCGCCGCGACGCGGGCGGCGAGCACCCCCGCGAGCGCAGGTCGACGCTGACGCGCTGGAGCATCGGCCAGCTCCGGACCATGGGCTCGCGGGGCAGGAGCATGCCGAGCGGCGCCCGCTGCACGCCGGGCAGGAACCCAGGGGCGGTGTGGCCGGTCCGGCCGAGCACCCGGGCGTCGGGGTCGGTCACGGCCAGGAGCAGCTCCGACGCGCCCTGGCGGCGGAGCACCGCCCGCACCCTTCGCGCGTCCCCGGCCGCCATGGCCTCGAGCAGGGCCGGGTCGTTGGCCAGGGCGGTCACGGCCTCGTTGGCCCGCTCGACCCGGGCAAGGAAGGCCACCGTGGCCGAGCGGCGGGCCAGCTCCAGCTCGGAGCGGACCTGCCGCTGGCTGGAGCGGGCCACCGTATGCCAGCCGTAGGCGGTGACCGCGGTCACCGGCAGCACCACGATGACGACGAAGAACAGTGTGAGGCGGGCCCGTAGCGACACGGTCTCTCCCGACGAGCCTGTCGTTTGGCGTATTGCAGTCGAACAGCCGGAAGCGTACCGCGTCCGGCGGACGAATCCACAA
>DASSDL010000018.1:0-4900 GCA_035697145.1 Acidimicrobiales bacterium | reverse complement strand
CCGCCAAGGGGTCCTGCATGTCCTCGAAGGCGACTTCGCCATCATCGAGGCCGAGCTCTTCACCCTGGTAGGTGAAGGTCATGCCTGGCAGCACCGCGAGGAGCGTCGCCAACGCCAGCGAGCGACGGCGCCCGGTCTCGCTACCACCACCGAAGCGGGTCGCGGCGCGTGCTTGGTCGTCATGGTTGCCCTGCACCCATGCGAGGCTGCCCGGCGGGGTCGCCACCGCCGCGTCATGCAGTGAGGTCGCAAGGGCGGGCGGGTCCCAGGCCAGCGCCAGCGGTTGCACCCAAAAAGCGGCGTGGAGTCCGTCGCCGGCCACGAGGTAGCGGGCGAGCTTGTCGGTGTGCAGCAGATAGACCTCGCCCAGCAGCAGGGCGTCGTAGGCGTCGGCGAAGCGGCGCCAGCGGCGGTGGATGTCCAGCACCCCGGGCTGGTCGAGGTCGTAGCGGTGCTCGAAGCGCTCCCAGTCTTCGACCGTCCCTGGCTCGCGAAGTTGGTCAGGGATCCAGGCTCGCTTCGGGTTGTCGGGCAGGTCGGGGTGCTTGAGCAGCTCGTGCGCCACGTCGATCCGGAAGCCGTCCACCCCGCGCTCGAGCCAGAACCGCAGAATGCGGTCGTACGCCTCGGCGACCTCCGGGTTGTGCCAGTTCACGTCGGCCTGCTCGGGCAAATTCAGGTGCAGCCACCACTGCCCGGAGTTCTCATCCAAGCTCCATGCCGGACGTCGAACTCGGGAGTTGTGACCTCCATCGACCGGGACCGGTTGGTGGAGCTCGCCGTCGCCGGTGACTGCGTCCTGCACGTCGTACCGGCTGTCGGTAGCTTCGTACCGGCCGGCGCCCCACTCATTCGCGTCGAAGGCCAGCCCCATGCCCTCGACCGCGACGCCGCCGCCATCTCGTTGGTCTCGGGCCTCGAGCGCACCCTGGGCGAGGACGTCGCCTATGGCTTCAGGATGCTCGTTGACATGGCTGAACGATCGTTGTCCGAATCGCCGTTCCTCGATCCGACGACCGCGGTGCAAGCCATCGACCGGCTGCACGACGGTCTGCGCCAGCTCGCCACAAGGGTCATCCCCGATGGCCGCCATCACGACCGCACCGGGCACCTCCGGCTGACCACGCCCCGCCATGGACTGGGAGGCCTACGTCCATCTGGCGTTCGACGAGATCCGTCTGGCCGGAACGGAATCGCCCCAGGTGACCCGGCGACTCGTCGCCGCGTTGCACGACCTGCTGGAAGTGGCCCCCCAGGAACGCGGTCCCGTGTTGGATCAGCAACTGGAACTGCTACAGGAGGCGGTCCGCGACATCCCTCGCGACCAGCGGGACCTGAACATGGCCCTGGTCCCCGACGCCCAGGGCATCGGTGTCGCCGCAGGCGCCAAACCGGTCGCCGACCCCTCAGCACCGGCCAAGGACTAGCGTCGTCGCAGGTTCGCCCCCGGTGGTCTGATAGCGTCATCAGGCTCCACAGACCACTGCATCGACGATCAACAGCCCACCGTGCAGACCGAACCGGGACTCGCACGCGACGACGGCGGCTAAGGCGCTGGGCGCCCGATCCGAACCGGAAAGTGTTCGTCGCCGTCGATACACCGGTCACGGAATCTTGTAGCTCGCGACCCGGAGGCGTGGGCTTAGGGGCCGCCGCGCCAGTGGTCGATGCGATGGTGGTCGGGTTTGAAGCCGTGCTCGACGCCCCACAGCACGGCCTGGGTCCGGCTCTTGACCCCGATCTTGCGATAGGTGGAGCGGATGTAGGACTTGACCGAGTTCATGCTCAAGTAGGTCGTCGCGGCCACGTCGGCGTTGCTCATGCCTTGGGTGATGAGGGCGAGGATCTCTGACTCGCGGTCGGTGAGGCCTTCGGACTGGCCGGGCCAGTCGAGTCCGAGCGACGATCGGGCCTTTCCTGGAGGTGGGCTGACAACGGTGTCACCGGTGTGGATGGCTTCGAGTGCGGTGACCAGGTCGCGTGCGGGCAGGGTCTTGGACAGATAGCCGCTGGCACCCTTGCGTATGGCGCTCTCGATGAGGTCGGGATGGAAGTTCCAGGTGTAGACGACGACCCGTCGGGCGTGGGGATTGTCGACGAGGACGCGGATCTCGTCGTGATCGGCTTCCGGTTGGGCGAACGAGTCGTACAGCACGATGTCGACGTCGTCGCTGACGGGTCGGTTGGCGTCGATCTCGGCCACCACGATCCGGTCGCGATACTGATCGAATATGTAGGCCAGCCCGATGAGCACGATGTCGTAGTCGTCGACCAGCGCAACCGAGATCGGACCGCCCGGCGATGTGTCGTTCACAGCCACCCACGGTAAGCACCCCTAGGGGTGTATTCAAGGCCCCCTTAGAGGTGGTTGAGTCGTCAAGGGGCAGGCGGCCCGGCCGTCAACCATCATCGAGGAGAACCCCATGGCCCCACTGCTTTGGATCGTGGCGGTCGTCTTGGTGATCGCCGGCATCGTGACCCTGGTACGCGGGCAGATTCTGTTGGGGATCGTGCTCATCGTCGTCGGACTTCTCATCGGGCCGGGCGGCGTCAGTGTCTTCACCTGACGTCCGTTGAGGCCGACGACGCCGTCGTGGTCGACGCTCCGTACACGGCCACGGTCCAGGAGGTCCACCAGGTGGTCGTGCACCTGTTGTGCGCCGCCCTCGACACCGCCGCGGCCAGGCCCCGGGTGGCTGGTGGTGCACCCATGACCCGGGTGACCGTGGTCGGTGATGCCCTCCTCGACCGTGACCTCGAGGGTGTGGTCGAACGGATCTGCCCCGACGCGCCGGTACCAGTGTTCGACACCGGCGCCGAGCGGGCCCGTCCCGGCGGCGCCGCCCTGGCGGCTGCCCTGCTCGCGGCCGACGGCGACGACGTGGTTCTGGTGACTGCGCTCGGGGCCGACCGCCCCGGACGAGAGCTGCTTGACCTTCTCGACGCCGTCGGGGTCCACGTGGTCGACCTCGGGCTGCGGGGCCCAACCCCCGAGACGCTGAGGGTGCGCGCTGGCGGACAGTCGCTCCTGCGCCTCGACCGTGGCGGGCCGCCGTCCCCGCTCGGGCCGCTCGTCGATCGCGGACGGGCCGCCCTCGCCGCGGCCGACGCCGTGCTGGTGAGCGACTACGGACGGGGTCTGGCCGCTCAGTCCGACGTTCGGGAGGCGCTGACCGACCTGACGCGCGCCGCGGTCGTGTGGGACCCGCATCGACATGGACCCGAGTCCGTGGCCGGCATCCGACTGGCGACGCCGAATGGGTCCGAGGCGACCGCCGCCTGCCCGACGGTCGACGCCACCGGTCTGGTCGCCGATGCGGCTCGGGCCGAGAACCTGGCCGCCCGCTGGCAGGCGGCGGTGGTAATCACGCTGGGGCGGCGAGGCGCGCTTCTCGCCGGTCACGGCGGTCCGCCGCTGGTCGTGCTGCCACCACGCGAGGTCGACGGCGACGCCTGCGGCGCCGACCGGTTCGCCGGAGCGGCGGCCCTGGCCCTGGCCCGCGGGGCCGTCCTCTCCGAGGCGGTCGAGGCCGCGGTGGCGACGGCATCCGACTTTGTCGCCGCCGGGGTCTCCGGGTTCAGGGGGTTCAGCGGAGCGGCCACGGCGTCACCGGCGGCCCGGCCGTGGCCCGGCCGCTCGTCGTCGGCGGCGGTGGTTGCCGCCGTGCGCGCCGCGGGCGGCACCGTGGTCGCGACGGGGGGCTGCTTCGACCTGCTCCACGCCGGTCACGTTGCCACGCTGCGCGCGGCCCGCCGGCTCGGCGATTGCCTGATTGTGTGCCTCAACGGCGACGCCAGCGTTCGGCGGTTGAAGGGCCCTGACCGCCCGCTGCAATCCGAGGGCGACCGGGCCGAGGTGCTGGCTGCCCTCGACTGTGTCGACGCGGTCGAGGTGTTCGACGACGACACGCCGCTTGTCGTTCTCGAGCGGCTGCGTCCCGACGTGTTCGTCAAGGGCGGCGACTACGCCGTCGTCGACTTGCCCGAGGCCGCCACCCTTGCCCACTGGGGTGGTCAGGCCGTCGTGGTGCCCTACCTGGCCGGCCGCTCGAGTAGCCGGCTCATCGAGGAGGCTCGCCATGTGCCGTCCTGATCGTCGCGTCACCGTCGTGACCGGAGGTGCGTCCGGCCTCGCAGGGGCCTACGAGGCCGGGCTCGAGCGGTATGTGGATTCGGGTGACGAGGTCGAGCTCGAAGCGGCGTATGCGTTCAGTCGCGAGGCGTTCGGGGCAGAGATGACGATCCTGGACGTTGTCGACGTGCACCGTGGCGCGGTCGAGCGGCTCGTGGGTCGAGCGTCGTCTGCTGACGTCGAGCTGATTGCTGCGAGTTTCTCTTTCCTGTCCCAGGCGCTGTCGACGTTCGAGATGACCCAACGCGGCTATTGGGAAGCCCAGCAACACGCTGAACGCGAGCACGCCATCGCGTTGTCGCTGCAGCACGATCTCCTTCCCCGAGCGGTGCCGGAGGTCGCGGGGCTCGACCTCTCCGTGCGCTACGTGCCGGGCGAGGCAGGCAGCCACGCCGGTGGCGACTGGTACGACGTCTTCGAGCTTGACGCCAACCGGGTTGGTCTGGTGGTGGGCGATGTCACCGGCCACGGCGTGAGAGCCGCCGCGGCGATGGGTCGGCTGCGGGTCGCGGTCCTCGCCCACGCCTTGGCCGGTCTCGGCCCGGCCGATGTGGTCAAGCGGGTAGATAGGCTGCTTGATCAGCTAGGCACCGGCGAGATCGCGACGATGGTCTACGTTGTCGCCGATCCTGGCAGAGGCAGGCTGGTGGTGGCCAACGCCGGGCACCCGCCACCGGTCGTAGTCGAGCCCGACGGGGCGTCGCGCCGGGTCGAGATGGGTCATGGTCGCCTTCTTGGTTTGCGTCCCGCGTTGCCGCGCCGCGACCA
>DASSDL010000017.1:0-10171 GCA_035697145.1 Acidimicrobiales bacterium | reverse complement strand
GGGGCGCAGGAGGTGACCGCGGTACTCGACGACGGTAGCCGCCAGCCGCTCGAGCAGTCGCATCCGGCCGGCGTCTTCGCGGCCGAGGTCACGGGCCGCAAGCTGCCGCTGCGCTACCGCCTCGACGTGACCTACGACGAGGGCGGCACGTTCCCGATCGACGACCCGTACCGGTTCCTGCCGACGCTCGGCGAGCTCGACCTGCACCTCGTCGGCGAGGGCCGCCACGAGGACCTGTGGGCGCAGCTCGGCGCCCACGTGCGCGAAATCGATGGCGTGACGGGCGTGTCCTTCGCCGTATGGGCGCCGTCGGCGCGCTCGGTTTCGGTGGTGGGCGACTTCAACTCGTGGGACGGGCGGCTGCACCCGATGCGCTCGATGGGCTCGAGCGGCATCTGGGAGCTGTTTCTGCCGGCCGTGGAGCCGGGTGCGCAATACAAGTTCGAGATCCTCGCGCAGAGCGGCGAGATCCGCTTGAAGGCCGACCCGGTGGCGTTCGCGACCGAGCTGCCGCCGCTGACGGCATCGGTCGTGCACCAGCGCCAGCACAAATGGAATGACGCGGCGTGGCTGCAGGAGCGCCGCACGCAGGACCCGCAGCAGGGGCCGATGTCGATCTACGAGGTCCATCTCGGCTCTTGGCGGCGCAATCCGGACGAAGGCGACCGGCCGCTCACCTACCTGGAGCTGGCCGACGAGCTCAGCGCCTACATCAAGGACATGGGCTTCACGCACGTAGAGCTCTTGCCGGTGATGGCGCACCCGTTCACCGGCTCCTGGGGCTACCAGGTGACGGGGTATTTCGCGCCCGTGCCGGCCCACGGTGGCCCCGACGACCTCCGGGAATTCGTGGACCGCATGCACCAGCACGGGATCGGCGTGATCCTCGACTGGGTCCCGGCGCACTTCCCGCGCGACGACTTCGCGCTCGCGCGCTTCGACGGCACGGCGCTCTACGAGCACGAGGACCCGCGGCGCGGCGCGCATCCGGACTGGGGCACGCTCGTGTTCAACTACGGCCGCAACGAGGTCCGCAACTTCCTGGTGTCGAACGCGCTGTTCTGGCTGCGCGAGTACCACGCGGACGGCATCCGCGTCGACGCGGTCGCCTCGATGCTCTACCTCGACTACTCGCGCGAGGAGGGCCAGTGGGTCCCGAACGAGTACGGCGGCAACGAGGACCTCGACGCGGTCGGCTTCCTGAAGGAGCTCAACGAGGTGCTGTACGCCCGCGAGCCGGGCGTCGTGTCGGCGGCGGAGGAGTCGACCGCCTGGCCGGGCGTCTCGCGGCCGACCTACCTCGGCGGGCTGGGCTTCGGCTTCAAGTGGAACATGGGCTGGATACACGACACGCTGTCGTATTTCCGCCAGGACCCGGTGTACCGGCGCTGGCACCACAATGAGCTGACGTTCGCCCTGGTGTACGCGTTCAGCGAGAACTTCATCCTCCCGCTGTCGCATGACGAAGTGGTGCACGGCAAGGGGTCGCTGCTCGACAAGATGCCGGGCGACGTGTGGCAGAAGTGCGCGAACCTGCGAGCGCTCTACGCCTATATGTGGTCGCATCCCGGCAAGAAGCTGCTGTTCATGGGCTGCGAGTTCGGCCAATCGCAGGAGTGGAGTGAGCAGCGCTCGCTCGACTGGCAGCTGCTCGAGTCCCGCGAGCATGCCGGGATCCAGTCGCTGGTGCGCGACCTCAACCGGGCCTACCGCGCGGAACCGGCGCTGTGGGAGCTCGACCACGATCCGTCGGGGTTCTGGTGGATCGAGGCGAACGCCGCCGAGGACAGCGTCGTCGCCTTCGCGCGCCGATCGGCCGACAGCGAGCGCTTGATCGTCTTCGTGGCGAACCTCTCGCCGGTGCCCCGCCACAACTACAGGCTGGGCCTGCCGAAGCCGGGTGGCTGGCTCGAAGCGATCAACACGGACGCCGAGAGCTACGGCGGCAGCGGCCTCGGCAACCACGGCCGGGTCGAAAGCGAGCCCGTCGCCTGGCACGGCCAGCCCTTCAGCGCCGAGGTCACCCTGCCGTCGCTGGGCGCGCTGTGGCTGGTCCCGGCACCGACGCCGACAGACGCATCGCGCTCCGGCTAGGCGACTCCGGCGACTTGCCCGTAGAGCGCCGCAGTCTGCTCGGCGATCGCCGGCCACGCGAAATGCTCGAGCACGCGCTGCCGCCCGGCCTTGCCCATCGCCTCCGCCCGCTCGGGATCCCGCACCAGCGCATTGACGCGCTCCGCGATAGCTGCGGCGAATCCCGGGGGGTCAACGGGCGTGCGCACGCCGTCGTCGCTGGGCTCGAACGGTACGAGCAGGCCGGTCTCGCCGTCCACGACGACCTCGACGATCCCGCCGGTCGCGGTGGCGACGACGGCGGCCTCACACGCCATCGCCTCGAGGTTGACGATCCCCAGCGGCTCGTAGATCGACGGGCAGGCGAACACGGTCGCGTGGCTCAGGAGCTGGATGATGTCGGGCTTCGGGAGCATCTCGTCGATCCAGATCACGCCGTCGCGCTGCGCCTTGAGCCCGTCCACCCGCCGCGCGACCTCCGCGCCGAGCTCCGGCGTGTCTGGCGCGCCGGCGCAGAGCACGAGCTGCGCGTCGGGATCGAACGACCCCGCCGCCTCGAGGAGATGCTCGACGCCCTTCTGGCGCGTGATCCGCCCGACGAACACGACCGAGGGCCGGCCGGGGTCGACGCCGTGGCGCTCCAGCACGTCCGTCCGCGGATCGGGCGAGTACTCCTCCGCATCGATGCCGTTGTAGATGACGTGAACGCGATCCGGGTCGACCGCGGGATAGCAGGCCAGGATGTCGTCGCCCATGCCGCGCGAGACGGCGATCACGGCGTCGGCGTTCTCGATCGCCGTCCGTTCGCAGAACACCGACAGCGCGTAGCCGCCGCCGAGCTGCTCCGCCTTCCAAGGCCGCAGCGGCTCGAGGCTGTGCGCCGTGGCGACGTGCGGAATGCCGTAGAGCAGCTTCGCGAGATGCCCGCCGAAGTTCGCGTACCAGGTGTGCGAGTGCACGACCTCGGCGTTCGCCGCCCCGGCGGCCATGGTCAGGTCGATCGAGACGGCTCGCAGCGCCGCCATGTGCGGCTCCGCGCCCTCGAGCGCCTCCCAGGCCTCGTGCCCGACCACCTTGGCCCGGCCGTCGCCGGCGCCGGCCTCGCCCCACTTGTGGACCGTGACGTGCTCCAGTCCCGACAGCTCGCGGCCGAGGTACTCGACATGTACGCCGGCGCCGCCGTAGACGTCCGGCGGGTACTCGCGGGTGAGTAGCGCGACGCGCATGTCAGGCGTCCACCCGGGTGCCCTTAGGGATCACCACGACACCGCCCGCCGACACCGTGAACCGCTCGCGGTCGGCCTCGGGGTCGACACCGATCTGCGCGCCAGGGGCGACCGAGACGTTCTTGTCGAGGATCGCGCGGCGCACGACCGCGTTGCGGCCGACGTCCGTCCCCTGCATGAGGATCGAGTCCTCCACCTCCGCGTAGGAGTGCAGATGCGCACCCGGGGAGAGGATCGAGCGGCGCGCCACGGCGCCGGAAACCACGACGCCGGCGCAGATCATGGAGTCGACCGCGTGCCCGCGGTGACCCTCGTCGTCGAAGACGAACTTGGCGGGCGGGAGCGGATCGGGCCAGGTGTGGATCGGCCACCGCTGGTTGTAGAGGTTGAAGATCGGCTCGATCGAGGTGAGGTCCATGTGCGCGTCGTAGTAGGCGTCCAGGGTCCCGACGTCACGCCAATAGCTACGGTCGCGGTCCGTCGCGCCCGGCACCTCGTTGGCGGCGAAGTCGTAGACGTCCGCCTCAGCGAGATCCACCAGCATGGGAATGATGTCGCCGCCGATGTCGTGCTTGGAGGCTTCGTCGGCCGCATCCGCCGTGAGGGCCTCCACCAGCGCATCCGCTTTGAAGACGTAGTTGCCCATCGAGGCGAACACCTGGTCGGGCGCGTCCGGCAGCGGCTTGGCATCGCTGGGCTTCTCCCGGAACGCGCTGATCTTGCGCCCGTCCGCGCCCGTCTCGATCACCCCGAACTGATCGGCCTGCTCGATCGGTGCGCGGATCGCCGCCACCGTGACCGCGGCGCCGCTCGCCTTGTGCTGCTCGACCATCTGGCGCGGGTCCATGCGGTAGATGTGGTCGGCACCGAACACGATGATGTGCTCCGGTCGCTCGTCGTTGAGCAGGTTGAAGTTCTGATAGATCGCGTCCGCCGAGCCGACGAACCAGCGCGGTCCACGGCGCATCTGGGCAGGCACCGGCGCGACGTAGTTGCCCAGCAGCGGCGACAGGCGCCACGTCGTCGAGACGTGGCGGTCGAGGCTGTGGCTCTTGTACTGCGTGAGCACCACGATGCGGCGGTAGTTCGCATTCACGAGGTTGGAGAGCGCGAAGTCGATCAACCGGTAGTGGCCGCCGAACGGCACCGCCGGCTTCGCACGGTCCGCCGTCAGCGGCGCGAGGCGCTTGCCCTCCCCCCCGGCCAGCACGATCGTGAACACGCCGGTCCCGTCAGTGCTCATGTGCCTCTCCTGCCGCCAGCGCGGCGTCGACGACCTCTTGGGCCTCCACGAGGATTCGCTCGAGATGCTCCTCCCCCCGCAGGCTCTCCGCGTAGAGCTTGTAGATGTCCTCCGTGCCGGACGGGCGCGCCGCGAACCACCCATGCTCAGCGACGACCTTCACGCCGCCGATAGGCGCGCCGTTGCCCGGCGCCTCGGTGAGCACGGTCCGGATCGGCTCGCCCGCCAGCTCCGTCGCCTTCACGTCGTCGCTCGAGAGCTTCGCCAGCACGGCCTTGCGCTCCGGCGACGCGGGCGCGTCGATGCGCCGGTACGCCGGGGTCCCGAAGCGCTCCGTGAGCTCGGCGTGAGCAGCCCCGGGGTCGCGCCCCGAGCGCGCCGTCATCTCGGCGGCGAGCAGCGCGAGCAGGATGCCGTCCTTGTCCGTGGACCACGCCGAGCCGTCACGGCGAAGGAACGACGCGCCCGCACTCTCCTCCCCGCCGAACCCGAGCGAGCCGTCCAGCAGCCCGTCGACGAACCACTTGAACCCCACGGGGACCTCGACCAGGCGCCGGCCGAGCTCGCTGCAGACGAGGTCGATCATGCTGCTGGAGACCAGCGTCTTGCCCACGCCCGTCTCCGCCGGCCAGTCCCGAGCGCCGCCGAACAGGTACGCGATCGCCGTGGCGAGATAATGGTTGGGGTTCATGAGCCCCGAGCCGCGCGTGACGATCCCGTGCCGGTCAGCATCCGGATCGCACGCCACCGCAACGTCGAAGCGATCGCGCAGCTCGATCAGGCCCGCCATCACGAACGGCGACGAGCAGTCCATGCGGATCTTGCCGTCGTGGTCGAGCGGTACGAAGCGGAAGGTCGGATCGATCTGGTCGTTCACCACGGTGAGGTCGAGGCCGTAACGCTCCGCGATCGCCGGCCAGTACGGCACGCTCGCCCCGCCGAGCGGGTCCACGCCAAGGCTCACGCCCGCCTCGCGGATGGCGTCCATGTCGATCACCGCACCGAGCTCGTCCACGTAGGCGCCCACATAGTCGTGGCCGCGGACGTGCTCGCTCGCCGCCCCCTCCTCGTACGGGACGCGCCGCACATCGGCGAGGCCGTCCTCGAGCAACCGGTTCGCCTCGTCCTGGATCCAGCGCGTAACGCTCGTATCGGCGGGACCGCCACTCGGCGGGTTGTACTTCAACCCCCCGTCCCCGGGCGGGTTGTGCGACGGCGTGATCACGATGCCGTCCGCCGCCGGGCGTTCGCCGGCGCAGTTGTGCGTGACGATCGCGTGCGAGATCGCCGGCGTCGGCGTGGGCCCGTCGGCCGCGTCGACGCGGACGTCGACGCCGTGGGCGGCGAGTACCTCGACGGCGCTGCGCGCCGCCGGCTCCGAAAGCGCGTGGGTGTCGCGGCCGAGGAAGAGCGGACCGGCGATGCTCTGCGCCTGCCTGTACCGGCAGATCGCCTCGGAGATGGCGAGCACGTGCGACTCGTTGAATGTCCCCGCCGTCGCCGTGCCACGGTGCCCCGACGTACCGAAGGAAACCCGCTGCGCGGAGTCGGCCGGGTCCGGGGACACATCGTGGTACGCCGCCAACAGGCTGTCCACGTCGATTAACATCGACGCCTCCGGACGCGTGCCGGCGTGTGGACTGCGCACCGTCATAACAGCACCTCATGTGTTGGGGCGTCGCGGGGCCAAGCGAGTCCGCCGTCCGGGACCCGTCGGTCCCCCGCCGGGACGATAGCTGTGGGCCGCACGTGCGCGCGGCTGCAGACGCCGGTTGCCGGCCTTCGCGGGCGGTTGCTCAGCCATGTGCGCCGCCGGGCATCCGGCCGATGGTGACCTCGGTGATCCTCGGTGCCCGGACCGGCGAGCAGCTGCAGGACAATCTCGGCGCCGCAGGCTCGCACCTGAGCGAGGAAGAGACCGACCGGCTGGACACGGCCAGCGACCCTGCTCCGGCACGACTACCCGTGCGGCGGGCGGGCACTGACCAGCGCAGCCGCGGGCTGGCGGGCACCGACGCCGGCTGACGTCGCCGATCGGCGCACTCGGGACGCGCGGGGAGGTCCTGGAGGGTCGGCACAAGCGGGCGTAATCCGTCGTGACCCGGTTCCGGAGTCGGTCATGCTCAGACCGTAGAGCCCGGCGGACCACGCACCCAGAATGCAGCGCCGCGATAGTGCCGTCACGGGAACCCCGCCGGGACACCCGCGACCGCATGAACGTCATCGGGGCTGCGGGATCGGCGGATGTCCCGATAAGACCCGCCCGATGGTGCCCGGTGAGGGGCGTCAAATCGCTACCCCGCCGCTCCTGCATTCAGACGCGAGCGCGCGCGTCGGCGGTCAACTCCAGCGCGCCCGCCTTGGACGACGAGCAGGAGCGCGGGTCGAGACTGCTGCTCCTTGACGAAACCGGCGGTCTGCGGCGGGTGGCTCGACCCGTCGTTCACCGCTCCCTTGGACGAACAGGAGCAGCGGCCGACTCCCGCTGCCGAGATGCATGGTGGCTGTTGCACAAAGCCTCATCGGCGCCGCGTCGTTGTCGGATGGTCCAACGGGTCGGCGGAGGCCGAGCGGAGAGGTCCGCCGAAACGGCGGGCTGTCGTGGTGGCAAGACCGGTTCGCGAGCCGCGGTTGTCGGTTTCTCCAACGCTCGGGGTTTGTGCGACAGCCACCATGGATACCAGCAGTCAGCTCGCCGCCGCTGCATTTCCCGGATGCAGAAGCGGGACGTCAGCCGATCGCGCGCCACCGGACTCCTGTTGCTCGTCCCCACCGGGCGTCTGATGCACCCGGGCGCAGACGCTCGGTCTTGCCGGGAAGGCGGTAGCGCGGCCGCGCCCCTCCGTCACGCCGGTGGCGCAGGGCGCGCTCGATTACCCTCGACCTCCGCGCGGGGCGGTCTCTAAGGGCCGACGATGCGCCTAGCCGCCTCGACGGCGGCATCCCTGAATTGTGCGAGACGGTTGGGCGACCACGGGTCCTTCGAGTCGAAGCGCCGAACGGCCTCGGAGGCGCTGAACCATGATCCCGCGAGGCCGATAACCAGGGCGAGGAGATCCGCGGGTGCAAGGCTCGCGTCAAGCCTGCCCTCGCGCTGGGCGTCGGTGATGGCGGCGAGCTTCGCGCCGTAGGACTCCGCCTCGAACTCTGCCACGGCGTTGGGTCGCTCGAGTCCGGCCCAGGTGACCAGCCGATAGACGTCGGGGTGCGCCACGGCGTAGTCGAAGAGGCGCCGGACGTAGCCGGGGATGTCGTCGGGGTCGAACGGCACGCTGTCCATAAGGGCCGTGCAGCTTTGGGTGAGGGCCGCGTCGAAGAGCCCGTCCTTGCTCCCGAAGTAGGCGTAGATGAGTTGCTTGTTGACTCCGGCGGCGTTCGCGATCCGGTCAACGCGGGCCCCGGCGATTCCGTGAGCCGCGAACTCGTCGGTTGCCGCCTTTAGGAGCCGCGCCCTGGTCGCCTCCGCGTCGCGGGTGATGGTTGCCACGACGACAGCATACCTAACCGGTTGGTTGACAAGCAAAAGCCGCTCATGTATCGTCAACCAGCCAGTTGGTTACTACCAAGGAGAAGCTCGTGAAGAGGCTGTCGGACCTGCGGTTTCTGTTCCGGGTAGTGGTCGGCCTCGAGCTCGTGTACGCGCTCGTGGCCGTGCTGACCCCGCCCAGCCAGGTGGAGGCGGTGACGGGCTGGGTGCTGACCGCGGACGGGCAATGGCTGACGAAGCTGCTCGGCCTCGCGCTCGCGTCGCAGGCGTGGGTGGCATGGACGCTGCGAAACGAACCGCACCTGGGTGTCGCGAAGGCGCTCGCCTTCTATCAGCTCGCCAGCGCAACGGCGGACTGGGTCATGTGGATCTGGCTCGCCGACGAGGGCATCTTCTCCGGCGGCACCGTCATCGTCGCCCTCGCGATCGTCACCCACTACTTGCTTGGGGTCCTGCTGGTACGGGCCATCCGCGACGCCTCGACGAGGACGGCGCCCACGCCAGCGCCGGCCACCGAACTGGGCTGACGGGCGACAACGACTAACGAAGGAGAGGTCATGTCGAAGGCCGCTCTCAGTCAACCGTCGACCCAGCGGGCTCGCCAGGCTCGTCGACGGCGAGCGCGTCAGGGCGATCTGATGGCTGCGGTATCGCCCTTACCCAGCCCGTCTCCCGGCGTGCGCAGCCGCCGGCTGCGGTTCATGACGCGGTTCGTCCGCCTCGCCGGCATCTACAACGCCAGCGCCGTCGTCGTATTGGTGACGCCGGGCGCCCTCGGGCTCGTCGATGTCCAGGAACCCTACTCGGACTTCTGGATGTGGCTGCCCGGTCTGACGGGCCTGTTCGCCGGCATCGTGCTGCTGCTGTCGGCGATGGACCTGGAGAAGTTCGGGTCGTTTCCGTGCTGGAACGGGATCATCCGGCTCGCCTTCGTGATCGCTGCCGTCGCACTCGGCTTCGGAAGCAGCACGGGGACGTTCGCCTGGGTCCTGGCCGCCGGTGACGTGCCACTCGCGCTCGGCTGCATCTTCGGTCTCCCGCGCGCGCTAGGCAGGACTCACTGGCAACTTCTGACGAACCAGCCGTGGGCCCGAGGCTGATCGAAGTGGACTTTCGGCCGGCAACTGCTGGCGACCTCGCGGAAGAGTTCGAGGTCTTCGAGGTTGCGCAGCGTGAGCTCTGCGAGCGTCGCGGCGCCAAGTGGACCGGCCGGGACTTCTCCCAATGGGAGCGACTTCATCTTCATCTGCTCCGTAACGATGGGGCGCGCTGCTTCGTCGCCGAGGAAGCCGGCCGGGTTGTCGCGTTCACCGCCGCCTGGGTCAGGGAAGACGTCTGGTTCCTGTCCGCGCTGTTCGTCAATCCGGAGCAGCAGGGGCGGGGGATCGGAACGCGACTTCTCACCCTGGCGTGGGGCGAGGAATACCGGCGTCGGGTCACGATCACCGAATCCCTCCAGCCGGTGTCGACGGCGAGCTACGCGCGGCGCGGCCTGATACCGACGACCCCGATCCTGCGCTTCCAAGGCCGACCGCGCAGTACGGAGCCTGAGAAGCTTGAGGCTGCTCCGCGCGATCCGGACGCGCTGCGGCTGCTCGACCGCGCCGCCTATGGCTTCGACCGGTCGGTGGATCACACGCTGTGGAAGAAAACCGCCGAGACTTCCACACTGTGGCTTTCGGGTGGAGAACCTGCGGCCTACTCGTACGTGAGCACCACAGGGCTGATAGGGCCGCTCGCTGGCCGAGATGAGACGAGCGCGGCGAAGGCTCTCCGCGCAGAACTCGCGCGCCGTGCAGACCGCACGGTCTCTGTGGCCATTCCTGGAAGCTCGGCACAGCTCGTCGAGGTTGCCCTGGCGTCGGGCCTTCGCATGGAGGACCCCGGACTCTTGCTTCTCTCTCCGCCGACTGACCCTCCTCGCACCCTGGCGATCCATGGCGACTGGCTGCTCTAACGACACGCCCGCCCTCCCGGAGCGCAGCGCCGGCGCCTCGCGGCTCGAGCTCTTCCTCGACCTCGTCTTCGTCTGCACGGTCACGCAGCTGACAGGCATGCTCGTCGATGGCGGGGATGCCGCGGCGCTCGTCCAGGTCGTCGTGATGCTCCTGCTGATCTGGTGGATGTACGACGGCGACGCAT